>NZ_CDRVFO010000011.1:0-202153 GCF_977070485.1 Lelliottia jeotgali | reverse complement strand
CGCCGATGGTAGTGTGGGGTTTCCCCATGTGAGAGTAGGTCATCGTCAAGATTCATTTCGCAAAACCCCTATCTGCGTAAGCAGGTAGGGGTTTTGTCTTTTCTGGCTTTTACAGAGCCCGGACTCGGCGGCTAGCCGTGATATCGTTCCCCATCAGCCTGAACTGCCTTCCAGAGAACCATCAATGGCCAATCCGACTTCACTCCATCCCGGCTTCATGATCGTGCATGGCAACCGCCTGGACGACTTGCGCAGCCTGGTGGTGAGCTGGATGCGGCGCTATCCGCTGGCCCCCCTGGAAAACGAAATCGCCCTGGTACAAAGCAACGGCATCGCCCAGTGGCTCAAGCTGGCTTTGGCCGAGGACCCGCTCGCAGATGACCAGGGCGGTTGTGGGATCGCTGCTGCCATCGAAGTGCAGTTGCCGGGCAGCTTCATGTGGCAGCTGTACAGAAAAGTCCTCGGCGGGGACGAGATTCCAGAGGTTTCTCTGCTCGACAAGGCCCCGCTGACCTGGCGACTCATGCGTTTGCTGCCAGCGCTGATCGAACGCCCGCATTTCGAACCGTTGCGGCGCTTTCTCACTGACGACGGTGATCTGCGCAAACGCTATCAGCTGGCAGAGCGCTTGGCTGACCTGTTCGACCAGTATCAGGTCTATCGCGCCGACTGGCTGAAGGACTGGGCTGCCGGGCAGCACGTTCTCAATACGGCCCGTGGCGAACGCAAGCCCCTGGCTCCTGGCAACCGCTGGCAGGCCGAGCTGTGGCGGGCCTTGCTCGAGGATGTAGGTGAACAAGGCATGGCCCAGAGCCGTGCAGGAGTGCACCAGCGATTCACCGAATGTATCAACAACCTTGAGCAACCCCCTGCGGGTCTGCCTTCACGGGTAATCGTATTCGGTATCTCATCTCTGCCTGCCCAAGCGTTGGAAGCACTGGCAGGCCTTGCGCGGTTCAGCCAGGTATTGTTGTGTGTGCACAACCCTTGCCGACATCACTGGTCGGACATCGTTGCCGACAAGGACCTGCTACGCCACCAGTACAAGCGCCAACAGCGTAAGCAGGGCATGCCCGTGCAACTGGATGACGAGTCCTTGCATCAGCACGCCCACCCCTTGCTGGCCGCCTGGGGCAAGCAGGGCCGCGACTACATCAACCTGCTCGACAGTTATGACGACCCAGGCAGCTACCAAGGTGCATTCAGCGATGGGCGCATCGACCTGTTCAGCGAAACCGAGCCCGCAACACTGCTCAATCAGCTGCAGGACGATATCCTCGAGCTGCGCCCGCTTACCGAAACCCGTGAGCTGTGGCCTGAGGTCGATCTGGCAAAAGACCGCTCCGTTCGCTTCCACATCGCCCACAGTCCACAGCGCGAAGTTGAGATCCTGCACGACCAGTTGTTGGCCCGCTTCAGTGCCGACCCCACCCTGCGCCCGCGCGACGTCATCGTCATGCTCCCGGCAATCGACAACTATGCACCGCATATCCGTGCCGTTTTCGGCCAGTTACAGCGCAACGACCCGCGTTACATACCTTTCACCCTGACCGATCAGGGCCAGCGCGGGCGTGATCCATTGTTGATTGCCCTTGAGCATCTGCTCAAGCTGCCAGACAGCCGTTTCGCCGTCAGCGAAGTGCTCGATCTCCTGGACGTACCGGCTGTGCGAGGACGTTTCGGGATTCGCGAAAGCGACCTGCCCACGCTGCACCGCTGGATCGAAGGTGCCGGTATACGTTGGGGGCTGAATGCCGAGCAGCGAGCGACCCTGGGCCTGCCCGAAGGCCTGGAGCAGAACAGCTGGAGGTTCGGCCTAAGGCGTATGTTGTTGGGTTATGCCGTCGGTATGGGTGAAGGCTGTGACGGTATCGAACCCTACGACGAAATCGGCGGCCTGGATGCTGCGCTGATCGGCCCGTTGGTGGCCTTGCTCGACGCTCTCGATGTGGCCAACCATGTCCTCTCTCAGCCAGCCACTGCTGCCCAGTGGGGCGAGCGACTGAACGCGCTGTTGCAGGTGTTTTTCCTCGCAGAAGGCGAGCATGACGAATTCCTGCTCATGCAACTGCAGGAGCTGCGCGATAGCTGGCTGGAGGTGTGCGAGACCGTAGGCTTACAGGACTTGCTGCCCCTCACGGTCATACGCGAGGCGTGGTTGTCGGGCCTGGATCAGGGCAAGCTGTCCCAGCGTTTTCTTGCAGGTTCAGTAAACTTCTGCACCCTCATGCCGATGCGTGCCATCCCGTTCCGGGTGGTCTGCCTGCTGGGCATGAATGACGGCGATTACCCGCGCGCCCAGCAGCCGCTGGACTTCGACCTGATGGCCAGTGACTACCGCCCCGGCGATCGCTCGCGCCGGGAGGATGACCGTTACCTGCTGCTCGAAGCGTTGTTGTCCGCGCGCGATCAGCTGTACATCAGCTGGGTCGGCCGGAGCATCCGCGATAATAGCGAGCGCCCGGCATCCGTACTCATAGGCCAACTGCGCGATCACCTGGCTGCAGGTTGGCGACTGGCCGGTAGCGGCGACAGCCAGCAAGCGGGCGAGCAGTTGTTGCATGCGTTGACTCAAGAGCATCCACTGCAGCCCTTCAGCCCGCGCTATTTCCAGAAAGGCAGCGCGTTGTTCAGTTATGCCCATGAATGGCAGTTGCTGCACCAAGTCTGCGATGGGGCTAAACAGGCGGATGTTGGCCTGCCGCTCTACAGCAGCGATGAAGCCCTGGCCCTTACGCAACTGCAGGACTTTCTACGTCATCCGGTGCGACACTTCTTCAGCCAGCGCCTGAAAGTGTTCTTCGAGGCGCTGGAGGCGCCGACGCCGGATGAGGAGCCGTTCGTCCTCGACGCCTTGCAGCGCTACAGCGCCAGCGAAAGCCTGCTCGGGGCGGCGCTGGCCGCCCCCGATAACGCCGAGCAGGCGCTGCAAGCCCAGGCGCGCCGGCTGCAGGCATGCGGGATGCTGCCCTTGGCCGGGTTCGGCGAGCTTTTGCAGGCAGAGCTGATTCAGCCGCTGCCCGACCTGCTGCAACGCCATCGCCACTTGCTGCAGCGCTGGCCCGCTTTGGTCGAGGGCGCACTGCCGATCCATTTCGAGCATGGCAGCCATCGCCTGGAGGGTTGGCTTGGCCGGGTGTATCAGGCCGACGACCAAAGCCTGTTGAGCATCACCACGGTGCCCAACACCATCAGCGCCGGGCGTAACAGCCTCAAGTGGCACCGGTTGATCGCCAGCTGGGTCATGCACCTGGCGGCGTGCGCCGAAGGCTATCCGCTGCATAGCGCCCTGTTGGCCAGCGACATCACTCTGCTGCTCGCGCCACTGCCACAACACGAAGCTGCCGAGCAGCTCGGCCATCTGCTGGTGTCACGCCAGGCCGCAATGAATGCGCCGCTGCCGGTTGCCGCCAAGACAGCGTTCGCCTGGCTGGCCCAGGACGATCCTGACAAAGCCCTCGCCGCAGCGGCCCGTGCTTACGAAGGTGATGGCCGCACCAGTTTCGGTGAGCGCAGCGAAAGCCCGGCCCTGGCCCGACAGTTCCGTGACTTCGCCGCACTCAGTGCCGACGAAACCTTTGAAGGCTGGTGCGAAACCCTGTACCGCCCGTTATTCAGCGCAGCCTGGCAGACGCTGGGCAACCCGGAGAGTGGCGCATGACCCAGGTCCGTCCCCTGGCACTGAGTTTCCCCCTGCACGGCAGCCAACTGATCGAAGCCAGTGCCGGTACCGGCAAGACGTTCACGATTTCAGCGCTTTACCTGCGGCTGATCCTCGGTCATGGCGGCGAGCAAGCTTTTGGCCGCGAGTTGCTGCCACCGCAGATCCTCGTGGTGACTTTTACTGATGCGGCCACCAAGGAATTGCGCGAGCGTATTCGCGCGCGCCTGGCCGAAGCCGCACGCTTCTTTCGCGGCGAGCTGCAGGAAGCCGACCCGCTGCTGCACCAGCTACGTGACGATTACCCACAGGAGCACTGGCCCCGCTGCGCCAACCGCCTGGAGATCGCCGTACAGTGGATGGATGAAGCGGCAGTCTCGACCATTCATGGCTGGTGCCAGCGTATGCTTCGCGAGCACGCCTTCGACAGCGGCAGCCTTTTCACCCAGAGCCTGGAAACCGACCACAGCGACCTGCTTGGCCAGGTCATGCGCGACTATTGGCGTCGTTTCTGCTACGGCATGCACGGCGAGGCCTTAGGCTGGGTTCGTAGCCATTGGGGCAGCCCCGATGCACTGTTGCCCAGGATCCGCCCCCTGTTTGGTCGCTTGCGTGCGCAGCAGGATGAGCAAGAACCGCAAGCGCTGATCGATGCAGCACTGCAGCAGCGCGCCGATCAGCTGTACCAACTTAAAGCCCCATGGGTGCAATGGGCCGAGCAGCTGCAACAGATCTGCCGGGACGCCGTCGCCGCTAAGCTGGCCGACGGGCGCAAACTGCAGGCGCGGTTCTTCGAACCCTGGTTCGACAAGTTACGCGCCTGGGCTGCAGATGAGCAGACAGTGGAACTTGACCTTGGGACTGGCTTCACTCGCCTGACCCCAGCAGGCATGGCTGAAGCCTGGAAGGCCGGTGAGCCTCCAGATCACCCGGCCCTTCATGCCATGCAAGACCTGCCACAACAGCTGCAGGCTCTGGCAAGCCCTGATGCACGCCTGCTTGAGCACGCCGCCGCCTGGGTTTCGGCGCGCTTCGAGGTGGAAAAGCGCCGCCGCGCTGAAATGGGTTTCGATGACATGCTGCTGCGCCTGCAACATGCGTTGGCCAGTGAAGCCGGCGAGAGATTGGCAGGGCTGATTCGCGAACAGTTCCCGGTAGCCCTGATCGACGAATTCCAGGATACCGACCCGGTTCAATACGGCATTTTCGAACGTATCTACCGCATCAGCGAAAATCGTGAGGAAACCGGCCTGTTCATGATTGGCGACCCCAAGCAGGCCATCTATGCCTTCCGTGGCGCCGACATTTACACCTACCTGTCCGCACGGCGCGCCACCGCTGGGAGGCTGCACAGCCTGGACACCAACTACCGTTCCAGCGAGGCAATGGTGGCCGCTGTCAACCAGGTGTTCCTGCAGGCTGAAGCCCGTGATCAAGGGCGGGGCGCCTTCCTGTTCCGCGAAAACGATGACAACCCGTTGCCGTTCATCGAAGTCCGCGCCAAGGGTCGCAGCGAACGCCTGCTGATCGACGGCCAAGCCATCGCGGCACTGCAGTGCTGGCAATTGGAAAGCGACGAACCCGTCTCCAGCACACTGTACCGGCAGCAACTGGCGGCCAGTTGCGCCAGCCACATCGTCGCCCTGCTCAACAGTGCGCAGCGCGGCCTGAGCGGCTTCAGCAAGGTTGACGGTGAACTGCGCCCCTGCCTGCCCTCTGACATCGCCATTCTCGTACGTGACGGCCATGAGGCGCAGTTGGTCCGAAGCGAGCTTGCCTCCCGTGACGTTCGCAGCGTGTACCTCTCCGACAAGGACTCGGTCTTCGCCGCCCAGGAAGCGCTTGACCTGCTGGCCTGGCTCAAGGCCTGCGCCGAGCCGGACTCCGAGCGCCTGCTCAAGGCCGCCTTGGCCAGCCTGACCCTGGAGCTGTCGCTGGCCGAGCTGGACCAGTTGAACCAGGACGAGCGGGTCTGGGAAGACTGGGTAATGCGTTTTCGCCGCTACCGCGACACCTGGCAGCGCCAGGGCGTACTGCCGATGTTGCGGCACCTGCTGCATGATTTCCAGTTGCCGCGTAGGCTAATTGCCCGCAGCGATGGCGAGCGGGTGTTGACCAACCTGCTGCACCTGGCCGAGCTGCTGCAGCAAGCGGCGGGTGAACTGGATGGCGAACAAGCGCTGATCCGCCATCTGGCCGAGCACCTGGCCAACGCCGGCCAGGCTGGTGAAGACCAGATCCTTCGCCTTGAGAGTGATGAACAGCTGGTCAAGGTCGTGACGATCCACAAGTCCAAGGGCCTGGAATACCCCTTGGTCTACCTGCCGTTCATCTGCACCAGCAAACCGGTCGACGGTAGCCGCCTGCCGCTGGCCTGGCACGACAGCCAAGGGAATGCGCAACTGACCCTCACCCCCGACCCGGCGCAGATTACCCTGGCCGATGATGAACGCCTCGCTGAAGACCTGCGCCTGCTCTACGTGGCCCTCACACGTGCCCAGCACGCATGCTGGCTGGGCGTCGCCGACCTCAAGCGCGGTAACCAGAAAAGCTCGCAGTTGCACCGTTCCGCGCTCGGCTATCTGCTTGGCGGCGGTGTGCAATTGCAGGGCTCGGCACAACTGACGGACTGGTTGCAGAACTTGCTGGCAGGCTGCCCGCACATTGCCTGCCCCGGCCTGCCAGAGGCAGATGAAGAGCGCTACCGCTCGCCCCATGCCGAACGCGAGCTGCTGCCTGCACGCAAGCCTCGTCGAACTGCGGCGGAGCATTGGTGGATCGCGTCCTACAGCGCCTTGCGGGTGGGGGAACAGACACTGGGTGCCGACAGTTCCCAGGCACAGCAGTTGCTCGACGATGAGGGGGGCGATGCTCAACTGCCCCGTGAGGTGCCCGCCGACAGCGGCGACATTCACCGCTTCCCGCGCGGGCCGAACCCCGGCACCTTCCTCCATGGTTTGCTTGAGTGGGCCGGCCGCGAAGGCTTCGCCGAGGTCGCTGCCAACCCCAAACTGATCGAGCGCACCGTCGGCCAGCGCTGCAACCGGCGCGACTGGACCGGCTGGATCCCGACACTTAGCCAATGGTTGCAGCAACTGCTGAACGAGCCACTGCCGGCCCGTGACATGAGCCTGACGTTGGCGCAGTTGCAGCACTATCAGATAGAAATGGAGTTCTGGTTCGCCAGCCATCAGGTCGATGCCGAGCAACTGGACCGGTTGGTCGCCCGCCACACCCATCCAGGCGCAGCTCGCCCCGCTGCTCAGCCGACACTGCTCAACGGCATGTTCAAAGGCTTTATCGACCTGGCGTTCGAGCTCGATGGCCGCTACTTCGTAGCCGATTACAAGTCCAACTGGCTTGGCCCGGATATCCAGGCCTATGACACGCTAGCCATGGAAAAGGCGATCCTTGAGCACCGCTACGATCTGCAATATGTGCTTTATCTGCTGGCCCTGCATCGCCAGCTGCGTGCACGGCTGCCCGAATACGATTACGACCGGCATGTGGGCGGCGCGCTGTTCATCTTCTTGCGTGCGGCCAGCAGCAGCGGCCACGGCGTTTACTTCGTCAAGCCGCCACGTGAGTTGATCGAGGCACTCGATGCGTTGTTCCGTGGCGTTCACGCGCCTCAACAACAGGACCTGTTCGCCGGAGCTGCGCCATGAGCCGCACCCTTGATGACCTCTTGCCTACCCCACTGAACGCAGAGCACTTGCTGAGGCTGGCGCCACAACGCAACAGCGCAGACCTGCTGCAACTGCTCGACCGCTGGGTTGAGCGTGGCTGGTTGCGGGCCTTGGACCGGGCATTCGTGTCCTTTCTGGAAGAGCGCGCCCCCGGGAGCGATCCGCTCTTGCTGCTGGCCGCTGCGTTGGCCAGCCATCAACTGGGCCATGGGCATGTCTGCCTGGACCTGCAGCAAACCCTTGCCGAGCCGGATTTCGCCCTGTCGTTGCCACCGGAAGGTGATGCCCTGGCTGGCCCCTTGCTGCTGCCCTCGCAATTGCTCGCCAACCTCGACCTGCACACCTGGCGCCAGCGGATTGCTGCCAGCCCCCTGGTTGCTGTTGGCAATACCTCGGGCCAGCACTCACGGCCATTGGTGATCAGCGGCGAGCGCCTCTACCTGCGCCGCTACTGGAGTTATGAGCGGCAGATCGACGAAACCCTGCGCCAGCGCCTGAGCCAGGACGAGGCTCCCCCAAAAGACCTGCCCGCGCGCCTGGCGCAGCTGTTCGACGAAGGTGCTCTGCCAGGCCAGGTGGATTGGCAGAAACTGGCTTGCGCCCTGGCCACCCGCGCCGGCTTCAGCATCATCACCGGGGGGCCGGGCACCGGCAAGACCACCACGGTGGTGCGCCTGCTGGCCTTGCTGCAGGCTCCTGCGGTAGAGCAGGGCAGGCCGCTGCGCATTCGCCTCGCAGCGCCCACCGGCAAGGCTGCAGCACGCCTGACCGAATCCATTGGTCAGCAGGTCGAGCGCTTGCAGATGAGTGCGGATGTCCGCGGGCAGATTCCAACCGATGTCAGCACCGTGCACCGGCTGCTCGGCAGCCGTCCGGGGTCGCGGCACTTCCGCCACCATGCAGGCAACCCGCTGCCGCTGGATGTGCTGGTGGTGGATGAAGCGTCGATGATCGACCTCGAAATGATGGCCAACCTGCTCAATGCCTTGCCACCCAAAGCCCGGTTGATCCTGCTGGGGGACAAGGACCAGCTGGCCTCGGTCGAGGCGGGCGCGGTGCTGGGCGACCTGTGCCGGGATGCCGAAGAGGGCTGCTACTCACCCGCTACCCAGGCATGGCTGGAGCAGATTGGCGGTCAGTCGCTGGCCGACAGTGGCCTGAAGGCCGGCGACGCGCAACGCAATCCATTGGCCCAGCAGGTGGTGATGCTGCGTTTTTCCCGGCGCTTTGGCGAAGGCAGCGGCATCGGCCAGCTGGCGCGGCTGGTCAACCGCCAGCAAGCCCAGGCGGCCCGCGACCTGTTGACCAGGCCACCGGCCGATGTATTCGGCCTGGCCCTGCGCGGCGAGCACGACCGTGCCTTCGATCGGCTGATACTGGACGGTCTGAACCGTGGCGCTGAGGGGCCACAAGGCTATCGTAGCTATTTGCGTACCATTGGCCGCTATCGTCCAGCGCTTGGCAGTGCCTTTGACGATCCGCAATGGGAGCAGTGGGCTGGCAAGGTGCTGCGCAGCTTTGAGGACTTCCAGTTGCTGTGCGCGGTGCGCAAGGGCGCCTGGGGGGTTGAAGGCCTCAACGAGCGGGTGGCGCGAGTGCTGCACAGCGCCGGGTTGATCGACAGCCAGCAGCCCTGGTACGAAGGGCGCCCGGTCCTAGTGACGCGTAACGACTACGGCCTGGGCCTGATGAACGGTGACATCGGCATCGCCCTGCGCTTGCCGGACGAGCAGGGCGAGCCGCTGCTGCGCGTGGCCTTCCCACGCAACGACGGCAGTGGCGGGGTGCGTTTCGTGCTGCCCAGCCGGCTCAACGAGGTGGAAACGGTGTTCGCCATGACCGTTCACAAGTCCCAAGGCTCTGAGTTCAGCCACACCGCGCTGGTACTGCCGGATGCGCTCAACCCGGTGCTGACCAAGGAGCTGATATACACCGGTATTACCCGGGCCAAGCATTGCTTCAGCCTGGTCGAACCACGGCAGGGCATCTTCGAAGAAGCGGTCGCACGCAAGGTACGGCGTATCTCCGGGTTGATGCTCGAACAGGTGTGATGCACTGCTGTAGGAACTGCCGTGTGCCGTGAAAGGGCGCTCCCACCGCAATGACGGCGTTGTGCTATCGTTGCGCCAACATCTGAAGGGACTTGAGAGATTTCCCACATGACAGTGGTCGGGAGACGTGTGACTGGCGGTGCGCTTTCGCGGTTGCTGACCGTTTTGGTGCTATTGGCCGGCCCTGTCCATGCGGATGATCCGGCCACTGCTGCCCAAGCCCAGCAGCGGGCCGAGGCCGTGACTCAGGTTGTATTGGGTATCCTCAGCTACGCACGCTGGCCAGTCGAACCGGTGCCGCTGCGCCTGTGCCTTATCGGTCCCACGGAGTACACCGACGACCTTATCAAAGGCAACCTGCAGAACTCCGGCCAACCGCTGCAAGTGCGCCGCCTGCTTGCTGATGACCTGGAGGTCGCCCAAGCGTGTGACGCTGTGTACATCGGCAAACTCGACCAAGGCGAGCGCGATCTGCTGTTCCAGGCCATCAGTGGCCACCCGGTATTGAGCATCAGTGAAGCCGACGACCCGTGCACGGTCGGTAGCCTGTTCTGCCTGCGGGTCAGCGACCAGCAAGTTGCATTCGAGGTCAACCTCGACTCTGTGGCACGCTCGGGCGTGCGTATCCACCCCAGTGTGCTGCAGTTGTCGCGGCGCCGGGCGGTGCAACCATGAGGGTAAGCAGAAAAAAAAGGGGCGTTCGCCCGACCCTGCGCTCGGTCCTGAGCCGGGGTCACCTCAGCGTCGCCGTGCTGGCCGTCGGCCTTGCCGGTATCTCACTGACCGTGCTGGGTGTGCTTGCCTTGCGTGTGTACGCCAACCACAACTTGCACTTGATCGCCCGCTCGATCAATTACACCGTCGAAGCCGCCGTGGTGTTCGACGACAGTGGCGCGGCCAACGAGGCCTTGGAGCTGATTGCCAGAACCGAAGAGGTGGCCGATGCCAAGGTTTTCAACAATGACGGTGAGCAATTGGCGCATTGGCAGCGCAACGACGACGGCATGCTCGCGCACTTGGAAGCGCAAGTGGCAAGGGCCTTGCTGAATGAGCCCATCAACCTGCCGATCATGCACCAGCAACAGAAGGTCGGGCACATCGAACTGATCGGCCAAGGCCGCAGCCTGCTGGTGTTCCTGCTCAGCGGCCTGGGCGGCATCCTGTTTTGTACAGCCCTCAGCGCTTTTGCAGCCCAGTATCTGTCCCGGCGCATGTTTGGCGATATCGTCCGCCCTCTGCGTAGCCTGGCCAGCGTCGCCCACGCCGCACGTCGCGAGCGCAGCTTCGACCGCCGTGTGCCGCAAGCGCCGATTGCCGAACTCAATGAACTGGGCAATGACTTCAATGCCTTGCTGGACGAACTGGAAATCTGGCACAGCCACCTGCAGAACGAAAACGCCACCTTGGCCCACCAGGCCAGTCATGACAGCCTCACCGGCCTGCACAACCGTGCTTTCTTCGAGGGCCGCCTCAACCGCAGCGTGCGCAATGCCGCCCGGCAGCAGGACCATATGGCGCTGTTGTTCCTCGACAGTGACCACTTCAAGCAGATCAATGACAACCTCGGCCACGCTGTTGGGGACCAAGTGCTGATCAACGTTGCCGACCGCGTGCGTGCGCAACTGCGTGAGCATGACCTGGTGGCGCGCCTTGGGGGTGATGAATTCGCCGTGCTGCTGACGCCGCTGCAGTCGCGCACAGATGCTGAACGCATAGCTGACAAGATCATTACCAGCATGGCGCTGCCGATTCAGCTCGACAGTGGGAGCAGCATCACAACCTCGCTCAGCGTAGGTATTGCCTATTACCCGGAGGATGGCGACGACCCCGCCACCCTCCTCGACGCCGCTGATGCGGCGATGTACCAGGCCAAGCGCATGCGCCGTGGCCAGTGGCAAGCGGCGCAGACGGAACGGTCCGCCGCTGAAATAAAGAACAGGAGCTGAACCGTGATACAGCGTTTGCGTTTTCCCATCATCGCCTTGCTGCTGGCTTTGCTGGCGCTCACCGGCTGCCAGAGCACGCCCCAGAAAGGGCTGACAGCCGAACAGGTTGCCGTGCTCAAACGCGAGGGTTTTGCCCCCACCGATGAGGGCTGGGCGTTCGATCTGTCGGGCAAGGTGCTGTTCGGCAGCGACGTAGACAGCCTCAACGGCCAGAGCCAGGCGATTGTCGAACGTATCGGCAAGGCGTTGCTGGGCGTTGGCATTCAGGGCGTGCGGGTCGATGGCCATGCTGATGCGTCCGGCAAGGCGGCGTACAACCAGCAGCTGTCAGAGCGGCGGGCGCACAGTGTGGCCAAGGTGTTGATCGGTATCGGCATGCCGACGCAGAACATTCAAACCCGAGGGTTGGGCAGCACCCAGCCGGTAGCGGATAACCGCACCAGCCTCGGGCGTACCGAGAACCGGCGGGTATCGATTGTGGTGGCGTCTTACTGAGATCTGCGTTGCATTCATCGCCGGCAAGCCGTCTCCCACACGTTTTCCACTGCCTTTGTAGCTGTGGTGTAGCTGTGGCCGGCTTGCCGGCGATGGGCTGCACGGCAGCGGCATTACTCCTGAGCGAAACGCATCTCGCGCGTTTGCCCCATCAACAAAGGCGCATTCGCCTCCGTCACCCCACGAATGTAATCCCACAGCAGGGTAATGCGCTTCAACTTGCGCAAATCCTCCCGGCAATACATCCAGAATTGCCGCGTCACCTCGATCTCCTCAGGCAACACCGTGACCAATCGCGCATCCTGCGCCGCCAGAAAACACGGCAAGATCGCCAACCCTCGCCCCTGCAACGCCGCCGTGTACTGTGCAATCACGCTGGTACTGCGAAGATGCGCGCTGGCGTTGGGAATCAGGTTGGCCAGGTACAGCAGCTCTGAGCTGAACGCCAGGTCATCCACATAGCTGATGAACGGATGGCCAATCAGGTCGCTGACCTGGTTGATCGGCGCATGGTCGTCCAGGTAATCCTGGGTCGCATACAGCCTCAGCCGATAGTCGCACAGCTTGCAGCACACATAAGGCCCATGCTCGGGCCGCTCCAGGGCGATGACGATGTCCGCCTCGCGTTTGGAGAGGCTGATGAAGTGTGGCAGCGGCAGGATATCCACTGATATCGCCGGGTAGGCATCGACGAAATGGCTCAACTGTGGGGTAACGAAAAAGCTGCCGAAGCCTTCGGTACAGCCCATGCGAACATGGCCCGACAATGCCACGCCCGACCCGGACACCTGCTCGCAGGCCATGTGCAGCGTGCTTTCGATCGACTCGGCATAACCCAGCAAGCGCTGGCCCTCGGCGGTGAGGACAAAGCCGTTGGTCCGCGATTTTTCGAACAGCAACGTGCCCAGCGCCCCCTCCAGCGAGCTGATGCGCCGCGACACCGTGGTGTAGTCCACGCTCAGGCGTTTGGCGGCGCTGCTGGCCTTGCGGGTGCGGGCCACTTCGAGGAAAAACTTCAGGTCGTCCCAGTTGAGCGCGCTCAGGGAGGTGAGATCTTTTTGCATGTTGATCCGGTTTTTTTGTGCGTTCTTGTTGGATGTTTGCACATCTATACTCGAAAAAAGCCCCATGACGCCACCTCGCGTTTACACGGCGCTGGCGATCTCGTCCTGACAATAATTCCAAGGAGAACGCAGATGAACGCACCCCAATCCCCCGACCAGACCAAGGTCGAGCAGGTCAAGCTGCTGATCGACGGCCAGTGGGTCGAGTCGAAAACCACCGAATGGCGCGATATCGTCAACCCGGCCACCCAGCAGGTGCTGGCGCGGGTGCCGTTCGCCACCGTCGAAGAAGTGGATGCCGCCGTGGCCGCTGCCGAGCGCGCCTTCAAAACCTGGCGCGACACCCCGATCGGCGCACGCATGCGCATCATGCTCAAGCTGCAGGCGTTGATCCGCGAACACAGCAAGCGCATTGCCCTGACCCTGAGCGCCGAGCAGGGCAAGACCATTGCCGATGCCGAAGGTGATATTTTCCGCGGCCTGGAAGTGGTCGAGCACGCCGCCTCCATCGGCACCCTGCAGATGGGCGAGTTCGCCGAAAACGTCGCCGGGGGTGTCGACACCTACACACTGCGCCAACCCATCGGCGTGTGCGCCGGCATCACCCCGTTCAACTTCCCGGCGATGATCCCTCTGTGGATGTTCCCGATGGCCATCGTCTGCGGTAACACCTTCGTGCTCAAGCCGTCCGAGCAGGACCCGCTGTCGACCATGATGCTGGTGGAGCTGGCGCTGGAAGCCGGCGTGCCGGCCGGTGTGCTGAACGTGGTGCACGGCGGTAAGCAGGTGGTGGATGCGATCTGCACACACAAGGATATCAAGGCTATTTCCTTCGTCGGTTCCACCGAAGTCGGCACCCATGTGTATAACCTGGGTAGCCAGCACGGCAAGCGCGTGCAGTCGATGATGGGCGCGAAGAACCACGCCGTGGTCCTGCCCGATGCCAACCGCACCCAGACCATCAACGCCCTTGTCGGTGCCGCCTTCGGCGCCGCGGGTCAGCGCTGCATGGCCACCTCGGTGGCGGTGCTGGTGGGCAAGGCGCGTGAATGGCTGCCGGACATCAAGGACGCGGCCAGCAAGCTCAAGGTCAACGCCGGTAGTGAGCCAGGCACCGATGTCGGCCCGGTGGTCTCCAAGCGCGCCAAGGAGCGCGTACTAGGCCTGATCGAGAGCGGTATCAAGGAGGGCGCCAAGCTCGAACTCGACGGCCGCGACGTGAAAGTGCCGGGCTACGAGCAAGGCAACTTTGTCGGCCCGACGCTGTTCTCCGGGGTGAAGACCGACATGCAGGTTTACACCCAGGAAATTTTCGGCCCCGTACTGGTGACCCTGGAAGTCGACACCCTCGACGAGGCCATCGCCCTGGTCAATGCCAACCCGTTCGGCAACGGCACCGGCCTGTTCACCCAGAGCGGCGCGGCGGCGCGCAAGTTCCAGAGCGAAATCGACATCGGCCAGGTCGGTATCAATATTCCGATCCCGGTACCGGTGCCGTTCTTCAGCTTCACCGGTTCGCGTGGCTCCAAGCTCGGTGACCTTGGCCCGTACGGCAAGCAGGTGGTGCAGTTCTACACTCAGACCAAGACCGTTACCGCCCGCTGGTTCGATGACGACAGCGTCAATGACGGTGTGAACACCACCATCAGCCTGCGCTAAGGAGATCGCCATGCGTATCGCATTCATCGGCCTGGGCAACATGGGTGCCCCCATGGCCCGCAACCTGATCAAGGCCGGGCACCAGCTGAACCTGTTCGACCTGAACAAGACCGTACTGGCCGAGCTCGCCGAACTGGGCGGGCAGGTCAGCGCCTCGCCCAAGGAAGCGGCAGCCAGCAGCGAACTGGTGATCACCATGCTGCCGGCCGCAGCCCATGTGCGCAGTGTCTACCTGAACGACGACGGCGTGCTGGCGGGCGTGCGCCCGGGCACACCGACCGTGGACTGCAGCACCATTGATCCGCAGACTGCGCGCGAGGTGTCCAAGGCCGCCGCGGCCAAAGGCGTGGACATGGGCGATGCGCCGGTTTCTGGCGGCACCGGCGGCGCGGCGGCCGGCACACTGACCTTCATGGTCGGCGCCAGCACTGAACTGTTCGCCACGCTCAAGCCGGTGCTGGAGCAGATGGGCCGCAACATCGTGCACTGCGGCGAGGTCGGCACCGGGCAGATCGCCAAGATCTGCAACAACCTGCTGCTGGGCATCTCGATGATCGGCGTGTCCGAGGCCATGGCGCTAGGCAATGCGCTGGGCATCGATACCAAGGTGCTGGCAGGCATCATCAACAGCTCGACCGGGCGTTGCTGGAGTTCCGACACCTACAACCCGTGGCCGGGCATCATCGAAACCGCCCCGGCATCACGCGGCTATACCGGCGGGTTTGGCGCCGAGTTGATGCTCAAGGACCTGGGGCTGGCTACCGAGGCTGCGCGTCAGGCGCACCAGCCAGTGATTCTCGGTGCTGTGGCCCAGCAGCTCTATCAGGCAATGAGCCTTCGGGGTGAGGGTGGCAAAGATTTCTCGGCGATTGTCGAGGGGTACCGCAAGAAGGATTGACGAGCGAGGTGGACTTCATCGCGGGCCGGGCGGCCTTCCCTCTGTAACTGCGCACCAGAGGGAAGGGCGCTTGCTCCGCGATTTTTTTAAGCTGCTGCGATATTTGAATTTTACACATGCTGCAATGAACTGGTGGGGCGTGAGGTCAAGTTATAAATAGTGAGATGTTGCAAGGGCGGTAAAGAGAGTTATGTGTAATGTCCAAAGAGTTACGAGTAATATTTTGGTTCGCTTTGGGAATTTTTCGATTTCCTTTTGTTCAACTAGATTTCTCTTTGTAAATATTGACGGAAGCGTAAGTACTGTTGAGATAGCGCCGGTGCGCATGAGTTTTCCTATTAATCCGGCGCGCTTGTAAGTTTCTTTGTTTTGTTTGATGTAATGGCTATTAGGGAACAGAGACTCAAAGTGCTCAGTGCGTCGTGAGGCAATGAAGCACTGGACTGTCAGTGTGATGATGATCAGGTTGATAATGATGGCGGCGATAAAGCCATGGTCGAAATTTTTCACTTTGAAAACTTCCGATATAGGAGTTCGCCGTAGAGTTCACCCCTCTCCTCTCCAATCTCACCTCCAATCTTAGCCCCAGCGCCTCCGATCACTACAGCACATAGCAGTCCTCCTGTGCCCGCTGTTGAAAACCCGATCGCGGCGCATAAAGCAGGCGCTAAAATTGTTCCAGCCACATAGCCCCCGGCGGCGCCTCCTGCGAGCCCCCCGATTAGTGAGCCTCCTTCAACATACCTCGCTCTTTTACAATCATCTTCACGCCCAAGTGTACACGCCTTGTGAATCTCCAGTCCTGTTCCTGCGACTTCTAGAGCTACACCAATGTAGGCACCTTTTTTTATCAGGTTGGATGCTTTGGCTACACCTGCGACCTTATTGGCATAACCTGCAATCTCGCCCGTATGCAAGTAACTCTTCGTGGATATCCCCAGCGTCCTTTTGATCGACCGCTTGTTTTTAAGGCCGGAACCGTATGCAGTCAACTTGCCCAACTGTTCCTCCAGCCTCATGAACAAGGCCGCGCGCTTGGTGTAAAACTGATCACGCGCCGATGCCTTTCCTGATCCGAGATATTGCTGATGCAGCTTCTCGATATCCATCAAGGTGGCCTCGATGGCCTTCAGGTGTTTACTCCAACCCTCGCTGACCACCCCAGCCCCCATGGAGGCATGCGCAATCAGGCTTTTCAGGATTTCGAAGTTGTCCAAGAAAAAATTATCCACACCCTGGCCGTTGCGCATCAGCCCCATGTGCACAACTGCGGCCTGCCTCATCATCCAGGCTTCCTGGCTGGTACAGGAGGCTGTCGTGGGGTCGCCGATGATCACCAGTTCACCGCTACGAACCACTGTATCGGCAATATGAGCGATGAGCACATCGAACTTTTCCAGCGAATGACCGGTTAATCCAAGGTCCGTTTTGAGCCGGTGATAGTTTTGCAACTTAAAATTGAGAAATGCTCGGGCTTCTGACACGGTGCTGCCCTCACGCGTACTTTTTGTTACCGATACGGTCCCAACCTCCAGCGACATTGCCGCCGCCGGCGCCATCAAGGCGCCGCTGCTGAGTGTAGGTGGTCTTGATGCGGCCGTAATTGAGCTGCACCACTTCCAGCGGTACGCCCGTGTCAACGCACTGCGAATATTCGGCGATAATCACTTCTTCAAGAATGATTTCGTAATATTTCAGTTTATCGCCTCCGGCGCGACAGAGCGCCAGTTTCACTTCCTTTAAGTGTTGCCCGGTACAACTGGCCTCCATCAGTTTGCAACTGGCACTGTCGAGATATTTCCTGAAAGTGAAGTTGGTTACGGTGGTGCGCCCAGATGTAGCGCCCCCGGCGGAGCTCGCAGTGGCGGATGTGCTTTGGCTGACGCCAAAATCGTAACCAATTACTTCAATCCATTTTTTGTATTTCTCGTCCAGTGCTTCACCTGGAATGGTGTCGATCTGAATGTATGCATCAAAAGCCATGCTTACCTCTCCCTGGCAATTATTTTTACTGGGTAATGCTGCCCGGTGATATGGGCACATGAGTGCAGCCTAGGCCTGCAAAAAAACGAGCGCAATACGTTATGGGAGGCAGCGATGCGATTCAGAAAAGGACTACAAAGCTTGAAGGTAGACTGAGAATTTATGTCAGAGGATGTAACTGTGGCCCTGTGGGAGATTTCGAGTTGTCCACAGGGCCGGGACCGGGCTGGAGTTACAAATCAGGCGAAAACGAAATACTTGCGTACCGTCTCAACTACTTCCCAAGTCCCTTTCATTCCAGGTTCGATCACGAACACATCACCCGCCTTCAGGTGCTTGGGCTCTTCACCTTCCGGAGTGATGATGCAATAGCCATCGAGGAAGTGGCAGAACTCCCACTTCTCGTAGTTGACCTCGAACTTGCCCGGGGTGCAGATCCAGGTGCCCATGATCTTGCTGCCGTCGGCCGATAGGTAGGCATTGAGGTTGACGGTGTGTGGATCGCCGCCGATGCGCTTCCACTTGGTGGCGTCCACGACCGGCGTCGGGCAGGTTTCGCGCAGGACGGTAATGAAATCGGACATGGCACAACTCCTGGTGACTGGCTGAATGACTCGACACCATAGGGCCATTGGCCGAGCCGCAGTTGCCTGGGCTCGACGTTCAGCTGCCTGACTGCGCTATGCGCATGCGCGTGGGGGATGAGCATTCAGGCCTTTGCCAGCCGCTCGACCAACCCGGCCGCATAGCCCGGCAACCCCGCAAAATCCCGTGCGCACAGCAGCAATCGGCGATTCGCCCAATCCTCGCGCAGCGCCACCCAGTGCAGCGGCAACAGGCCTTCCCAGCGCTTCACTGCTGCCAGCGGCACCACGCCAACCCCGGCGCCAGCCGCAACCATGCGGATCACCCCGTCAAAGCCCTCGGCGCGCACCCGTACGCGCATGCGCCGACCTTCGCGCAGGGCCTGTTCCTCCAGATACAACGCCAGGGCGCTGTTCGCACCGAGCCCGACATGCCCGTGGGCAAGGCTGTCGATGAAGCTTGGAGCAGGCTCCGAGCTGAGGGGGTGAGCCTGCGGTGTGATCAGCGCTAGCGGGTCGTCTCGGAACGGCAGGGTTTGCAGGTGCGTGCTGGGCGCAGCGGTGGAGATGATGCCCAGGTCGGCCATGCCTTGGGTGATCGACTGCACAATCCTCAGGCTCGGCATTTCCTGCACGTCGACGCTCACGCCAGGGTTGTCGGCCAGATACCCGGCCAGCAGCTCCGGCAGGTATTCGGTCAGCGCCGCCGTGTTGCACAGCAGGCGTACCTGGCCCTGTTGTCCCTGAGCGTACTGGCCCAGCTCGAACTGCAGGCGTTCGACCTGCTGGCCGATCAACCGCGCATGCTGAAGCAGCGCCTGGCCAGCCGGGGTCGGTTGCACACCGCGGCGGTTACGTTCCAGCAACGCAGTACCGAGTGAGGCTTCCATGGCGCGGATTCGCGCACTGGCAGCAGGCAGCGACAGGTGGCTGCTGCGGGCCCCGGCGGTGATGTTGCCGCACTCCAGGGTGTGCCGGAACAGCGTGAGATCAATCAGGTCGAAATGCATCAGCCTCTGTCCTGGCGAGAGTCAGGGTGAGTATATGGCAGATTTTCAGCCACTGCGGTGTACGCCATGATGGTGGACATGAATAACCTGATCGCTTTCTATCAACATATCGGGCCGGCCTTGTCCCTGCTGGTAATCGTGACTTTCGTGCTGGCTGGCGCGGTAAAAGGCGTGATCGGCCTGGGCCTGCCGACCATTGCGATGGGGCTTTTGGGCCTGGCTATGCCTCCGGCGCAGGCTGCCGCCCTGCTGATCGTGCCATCGACTATCACCAATCTCTGGCAACTGGCGGCGGGAGGCCATCTGCTGGCGTTGCTGCGGCGTCTTGGGCCGATGCTCGCCATGATCTTCATCGGCACGCTGGTCGGCAGTGCCTGGCTGGGGATCAACAGTGGCCCATGGGCGGCGCACGCGTTGGGCGCGGCGCTGCTGGTGTATGCGGTGTATGGCCTGATCGGGCCTGGCCTGCGGCTGGCGCCGGGCAGGGAAGGGTGGTTGGGACCAGTGTGCGGGGTGGTGACCGGCATCGTAACTGCCGCCACAGGTGTGTTCGTGATGCCCGCAGTGCCCTACCTGCAGAGCCTTGGCCTGAGCCGAGACGAAATGATCCAGGCATTGGGCCTGTCGTTCACCGTCTCGACCGTGGCGCTGGCCCTGGGTCTGGTCGGGCAGGGCGCTCTGGGCAGCCAGGCACTGGGCGCTTCATTGCTGATGCTGGCGCCCGCGCTGCTGGGCATGCTGGCTGGCCAGTGGTTGCGTCAGCGCATCAGCGCCGTGCTGTTCAAACGGTGCTTCTTCATCGGCCTGGCCGCGCTGGGCGGCCATCTGCTGATCAACGGCTAGCGGAGGACGCACTGAGCATTTCGATCAGCTGTATATCGAAGTCGCGCTCCAGGTAGTCCATACGTTTTTCGAAGAACTCGACCATATGCGGCAGGGCCGAATGCACGTCCAGTGCTGCTTTGGTGGCCCACACCTCGAAGAATACGAACAGGCTCGGGTCTTCCTTGTCGCGCAGCATGTGGTATTCGATGCAGCCAGGCTCATTGCGGCTCGGTTCAACGTAAGCGCGGAACAGGGTATCGAAGGCGTCGGCCATTTCCGGACGGGTCTTTGCCTTGAGAATGAAGGCGTATTGCTCGCTCATTGATCACAACTCGTTGGGGGAGGGTGAAGCGATTCTAAGGCAATAATAAGCTTCGTATTCGTGACTTATGGTCAATTGTATTTTGCCCCGCTCACCCTGTATCCCGTGCCCCTGAATCGCTAATCTGCCGGCCATTGATTCTTGACTTGAGGTCAGCATGAAAAAGATTCTCCTGCTCAATGGCGGTAAACAGTTCGCTCACTCCGAAGGTCGCCTTAACCAGACCCTGCACGAGGCCGCCCTCGCTCATCTCGACCGAGCCGGTTTCGACGTGCAGCAAACCTTCATCGACGCTGGCTACGACGTGCAGGCCGAGGTGGAGAAATTCCTCTGGGCCGATGTGGTGATCTACCAGATGCCGGGCTGGTGGATGGGCGCACCCTGGACCGTGAAAAAATACATCGACGAAGTCTTCACCGCAGGCCACGGCAGCCTCTATGCCAACGATGGCCGGACTCGCTCGGATGCTTCGCAGAAGTACGGCAGCGGCGGCCTGGTGCAGGGCAAGCAGTACATGCTGTCGCTGACCTGGAACGCACCGCAGCAGGCCTTCGACGACCCGAGCGATTTCTTTGAGGGCAAAGGGGTGGATGCGGTGTACTTCCCGTTCCACAAGGCCAATGAGTTTCTTGGCATGACCGGCCTGCCGACCTATCTGGCAGTCGATGTGATGAAACGCCCGGATGTGCCGGCTGCATTGGAAGCTTATGAGGCGCATCTGAATAAAGTGTTCGGCATGGCTCAGTAAGTGCCTTTCAATAGGGCCGCTTCGCGCCCCCTTGCATAGAGGCCGATCAGCCGCTATCAATCACGGCATATCATTGTCAGGCCAATCCTGTGAAAACCCGATCCGAAGAACTCCAGGTATTCGTCGCCGTTATCGACTGCGGTTCGATTTCCGCTGCCGCCGAGCAACTGGGGCAGACCCCTTCGGCGGTCAGCCGCACATTGTCGCGCCTGGAGGCAAAGCTGGGCACTACGCTGGTCAATCGCACCACCCGGCGCATGGACCTGACCGAAGAAGGGCGCTTCTTCCTGGAACGCTCACGGTTGGTGCTCGAGCAGATGAATGACATGGAAGAGCGCCTGTCGATGAACCGCCAGACGCCTTCCGGGCGCCTGCGCATCAACGCCGCAGCGCCGTTCATGCTGCACGCGATCTTGCCGTGGATCGGTGAATTTCGCAGCCAGTACCCCGACATCGAGTTGGAGCTGAACACCGATGACCTGATCATCGACCTGCTGGAGCAGAGCACCGACGTGGCGATCCGCATCGGTGAGCTGGCCGACTCCAGCCTGCACGCGCGTTCGCTGGGCTGCAGCCCGGTGCAGGTACTGGCAAGTCCGGCATACCTGGAGCGGCACGGTACACCGCAGCATGTCGAAGACCTGAACCATCACTGCCTGCTCGGTTTCAGCCAGCCCGAGTCACTCAACCAGTGGCCGCTGCGCCATGCCCAGGGCGACCGCTGGGCGATCCGCCCGGCGCTGATCGCCTCCAGCGGCGAGACCCTGCGCCAGTTGGCGCTGGCCGGGGAGGGTATCGTCAGCCTGTCGCACTTCATGACCCACGAGGACATCCGCGCCGGCCGCCTGCAGGTCATTCTGAGCGCTGCCAACAACGGCTACCGCCAGCCGATCCACGCTGTTTACTACCGCAACACGCAACTGGCCCTGCGCATCCAGTGCTTCCTCGACTTCATCCAGCGCAAACTGGCGATGTACGCCTGCTGAGTTGCCTGAACGCGACAAATCCTGTCCAAGGGCGGCGAAACTTCCTACATGTGATTGCACAGTCGAGACGCTTCGGCCTTACTGAGTGATCAACAAAAACAACACCAAGGAAGTGTCATGCGTATTGTCCTGTTCCAGTCCATGGCCCTCGGCGCCGCGATCTTGAGCTGTTCATCGGCCTATGCGGTAACCCTGGAGGGTGGCGCGGTGGCCGCGCCCGATCAATATGGCGCACAGGTGGCCGCCGACATCCTGAAAAAAGGTGGCAACGCGGTGGATGCGGCAGTGGCCACCGCCTTCACTTTGGCGGTGACCTACCCTGAGGCCGGCAACATCGGTGGCGGTGGTTTCATGACCCTGTTCGTCGACGGCAAGCCGTATTTTCTCGACTACCGGGAAGTGGCGCCCAAGGCCGCGACCCGTAACATGTACCTGGACGAAAAAGGCGAGGTCATCGAGAACCTCAGCCTGGTCGGCGTGCGCGCAGCCGGTGTGCCTGGCACGGTGATGGGCCTGTGGGAAGCACACGAGAAATTCGGCAAGCTGCCCTGGAGCGAGCTGCTGACCCCCGCCATCGGCTATGCGAAAAACGGCTTCAAGGTTGCCGAAAAGCAGTACCAGTACCGCAATGACGCGCAGGGCCTGTTCAAGACCGCGACCAACTTCAACGACTATTTCGGCACCATGAAGGTGGGCGAGCTGTTCAAACAGCCAGAGATGGCCCAGACCCTCGAACGTATTGCCGACAAAGGCGTGAGCGAGTTCTACCAAGGCAAGACCGCCGACCTGCTGGTGGCGCAGATGCAGGCTGACAAAGGCCTGATCACCAAAGAAGACCTCAAGGACTACAAGGCCGTCTGGCGTGAGCCCATGGCCCTGAGCTGGCGCGGCAACGTGGTCTACACCGCGCCACCGCCAAGCTCGGGCGGCGTTGCACTGGCCCAGTTGCTGGGCATCAAGGAAGACCGTGCGGCTGATTTCAAAGGCGTGGCGCACAATTCGGCGCAATACATTCACCTGCTGGCCGAGATCGAGAAGCGCGTGTTCGCCGACCGCGCCGACTACCTGGGCGACCCGGCCTTCACCAAGGTGCCGGTAGACCAGCTGATCGCCAAGGATTACCTGGCCAAGCGCGCCGCGCAGGTCAACCCCAAGGCCATTTCCGCGACCGAGGATGTCAAACCGGGCCTGGAGCCGCACCAGACCACGCACTTCTCGATCGTCGACAAACAGGGCAACGCGGTCAGCAATACTTACACCCTCAACCTCGACTACGGCAGTGGTGTGGTGGTCAAGGGCGCGGGCTTCCTGCTCAACGACGAAATGGACGACTTCAGCGCCAAGCCGGGCGCAGCCAATGCCTTTGGTGTAGTGGGCGGTGATGCCAATGCCATCGAGCCGGGCAAGCGCATGCTGTCGTCCATGAGCCCGAGCCTGATGACCCGCGATGGCAAGGTTGAACTGGTGCTCGGTACACCTGGCGGCTCGCGGATCTTCACTTCGATCTTCCAGGTAATGAACAACCTGTACGACTACGGCATGCCCCTGGACAAGGCTGTGGCGGCGCAGCGGGTACACCACCAGTTGTTGCCCAAGGACACCATCTACTTCGACAGCTACGCACCGCTTGCCGGGCCGGTGGCCGATGACCTGAAGAAGATGGGTTATGTGCTGGAGGATCAGGGCTGGGAGATGGGGGATATCCAGGCGATCCGGGTGAACGGGGCGAAGCTTGAGACGGCTTCGGATCCGCGTGGGCGCGGGGTGGGGATGGTCGTTAAATAATCGGCTGTCAGTTCTGGCATCATCGCCGGCAAGCCGGCTCCCACTGGTATCGCGCAGCCTTAGCGATGCGTGTCCCTGAGGGGGCCGACTTGCCGGCGATGGGCCGCAAAGCGGCCCCGGAAGAAGAAGGTCAGACCCGGAACTGGCTGACCAGCGTCTGCAGGTGCCCACCCAGGCGCGCCAGCTCTACACTGGACGCCGCGGTCTCATCACTGGCCGCTGCGGTTTGCTCCGACACATCGCGCACATTCAGAATGCTGCGGCTGATCTCCTCAGCCACCGCGCTCTGCTGCTCGGCTGCGGCGGCAATCTGCTGGTTCATCGACTGGATGCTCGACACCGTGCTGGTGATATTTTCCAGTGAAGTGCCGGCTTTGCGCGCCAGTTCGACACTGCTGTCGGTCAGGGTGCGGCTGCCTTGCATGGCGTTGGCCACTTGCTGGGTACCATGTTGCAGGCCAGCCACCAATTCTTCGATCTCTTCGGTGGATTTCTGCGTGCGCTGGGCCAAACCACGTACTTCGTCGGCAACCACGGCAAAACCACGCCCCGCCTCACCGGCACGGGCGGCTTCGATGGCAGCGTTGAGCGCCAGCAGGTTGGTCTGTTCGGCTACCGACTTGATCACATCCATGACACTGCCGATTTTCTGGCTTTCCTGCTGCAGCAGGTTCATGGCTTCAGTGGAGCGGTGCACTTCCTCGGCCAGGCGTTCGATCTGGCTGATCGCTTCGCCGACCACGCGATCACCTGCGCGTGCTTCGTCATCGGCACCGGTCGCTGCGTGCGATGCCTGCTCGGCATTGCGCGCCACTTCCTGAACGGTCGCGGCCATTTCGTGCATGGCGGTAGCGACCTGGTCGGTTTCGACCTTCTGGCTGTTTGCGCCCGCGCTGGTCTGCTCGGTGACCGCCGACAGTTCCTCAGCGGCGCTGGCGATCTGCGTGACACCGTCGCGGATACCGGTGATGAGCTCGCGCAGGGTGCTGCCCATGCGGGCAATGCCTTGTTGCAGCACGCCGATTTCGTCGCGACGGGTAACCCGCAGGTTGTGGGTAAGGTCGCCACCAGCGATGCGCTCCACCGCTTGCAGTGTGTCGTGCAGTGGGCGGGTGATCTGGCGGGTGATCAGCACCGCCGCCAGTACACCGACCAGCAGGGCCAGCAACGTGGCGATGGTCTGCAGGCTACGCGCCTGGGCACTCTCGGCGTCGCGGCGGTCGATCTGGATCTTGTACAGCGCGTCGCTGCGCTTGACGATATCGCCGCCTTGCACGGTCATCTCTGCACGGGCGGTGGTGATGTCGGCGACTGCATCGCGGAACTGGCGCACGGCCTCGCGGTAGGCCTGTATCGATTGCTCCAACTGCTGCACGCGCGTGGCTTCGGCAGGCAGCTGACGCTTCAGGTTGTCGATCTCGGCAAGTGCCGACTCCAGCTGGCGCAGCGCGGCCTGTTCGTTGGCCGCAGAGTTGTCGGCAATGTAACCGCGCACATCCACTCGCACTTGCAGCAGTTGCTGGCGCGCCTTGCTGATCAGTTGGTATTGCGCCAGGCGCACGCTATCGGCTTCGGGGCGGCCCATCACGTCCTCGCCGAGCAGATCCATGGCCTCGTCGGCCTTGGCAGCCGATACGTTCATCGCGTCACGTGCAGCCAGCGAGCCTTTGTAGCCTGCACGCATCTTGTTCAGCGAGACTTCGTACTCGCTGATGGTCTGGCCCAGCTCTTTGAGCAGCTTGACGTTTTCCGGGCTCTTGAAAGTACTGACCAGGTATTGCTGCTGCTTGCTGAAGGCATCCAGCTTGGCCTGGGTGTTGGCTGCGGCAGCATCGTCGCCATTGGCGATCATGTATTGCAGGCGCGCCACGCGCAGGTCGGTCAGGTCTTTGTTGAGCTTGCCGATGTCCCCCATCCAGTTGCTGCGGTCGATGAGGCTGCCCAGGCTGGTCCAGCCGGTCAGGGCCAGCAGGCCGGTGAGGACCAGCACCAGGCCGAAGCCCAGGCCGAGTTTGAGGTTGACGCTGATGTTGGCAAACCAGCTGTTCATGCACGCTCTCCAGAAATGATTTCGCTCACTTGATCAATCGTCGATCGCGAGGCGTTGTTGTTCTGGATGCCCGCTGAATCGTGCAGGGGTTATCGGCAAATGGCGGGGAAGCTGAAACGCTTTTTCAACTCAATTGCAACACCACGCGCGGCAGCGGGCTTGTCGCGCGCAGGGACTCCTTGAAATTTCAAAGGCTTCGCGCACTGAACGTGTCGCAGCTGTTCACATCGCCCTGGGCAAACCCGGCCTTGAACCAACGCACCCGCTGCGCCGAGGTGCCATGGGTAAAGGAGTCAGGTACCACGCGCCCCTGGCCTTTTTGCTGCAGTCGGTCATCACCGATGGCATTGGCAGCATTGAGCGCTTCCTCGACATCCCCTGGCTCCAGCCAGTTCAGGCGTTGCTGCGCCTGGTATGCCCATACCCCGGCCAGGCAGTCAGCCTGGAGCTCCTGGCGCACCAGCAAACCATTGTCACCCTCCAGGCGCTGGCCTGCGCGGCGTGCGGCATCGACCTTGGCCGACACGCCAAGCAAGGTTTGCACGTGGTGGCCGATCTCGTGGGCGATCACGTAGGCCTGGGCGAAGTCGCCTGCGGCGGCGAAGCGGGTTTCCATTTCACGGAAGAACGACATGTCCAGGTACACCCGCTGGTCGGCCGGGCAGTAGAACGGCCCCACCGCCGCTGAAGCGAAGCCGCAGGCGGAATTCACCTGGCCGCTGAACAGCACCAGCTTAGGGTCGCGATACTGCTTGCCAGCCTGCGAGAACAGAGCCTTCCAGGTGTCTTCGGTGTCGCCCAGGATCGACGCGACGAACTGGGCCTGCTCGTCGTTGGCCGCTGGGGCCTTGGTGCCCGCGCCGCTTGGCGCCTGCTGCTGTTCCATCTGCCCGGTCAGCTGGCCGAGGATCTGCAGCGGGTCCTGGCCAGTGAGCCAGCCGATGCCGACGATCAGCAGGATGGCCCCGAGCCCCAGACCCTTGCCGCCGCCAAAGCGCATGCCACCACCGCCGCCACCTTGGCCACGGGCATCAACCACATTGTCGCTACGACGGCCTTTTCGCCATTCCATGAATTGCACTCCAGAGCGTGAAACATGAAGACAAAGGTTAGTTCACGGCAGCCAAAGGTACTAATGCATAACCATTTGGTTAAGTAACGGTCGGCGGAATTCAATATTCATCTGGGGCGACCTATCCGAAACTGCAAGTCCGCCTGCGAACCACAGGCGCTTTGATAACTCCAAGAGAGGAAAACGGCATGCCCGCCCAGGACAACAGCCGCTTCGTGATCCGTGATCGCAACTGGCACCCCAAGGCCCTGACGCCCGACTACAAGACTTCCATTGCCCGCTCGCCGCGCCAGGCATTGGTCAGCATCCCGCAGTCGATCAGCGAAACCACCGGCCCGGACTTCACCCACCTGGGCTTCGGCGCCCACGACCATGACCTGCTGCTGAACTTCAACAACGGCGGCCTGCCGATTGGTGAGCGCATCATCGTTGCCGGCCGTGTCGTCGACCAGTACGGCAAGCCAGTGCCCAATACCTTGGTAGAAATGTGGCAGGCCAACGCCGGTGGCCGCTATCGCCACAAGAACGATCGCTATCTGGCCCCGCTGGACCCGAATTTCGGTGGCGTCGGCCGCTGCCTGACCAACAGTGAAGGCTACTACAGCTTCCGCACCATCAAGCCCGGCCCATACCCATGGCGCAACGGCCCGAACGACTGGCGCCCGGCGCACATCCACTTCGGCATAAGCGGCCCGTCAATCGCCACCAAGCTGATCACTCAGCTGTATTTCGAGGGCGATCCGCTGATCCCGATGTGCCCTATCGTCAAGTCGATCGCCAACCCTGAAGCGGTGCAGCAACTGATCGCCAAGCTCGACATGAGTAACGCCAACCCCATGGATTGCCTGGCGTACCGCTTCGACATCGTGCTGCGCGGCCAGCGCAAGACCCACTTCGAAAACTGCTGAGGACCCCGCCATGCCAATCGAACTGCTGCCGGAAACCCCCTCGCAGACCGCCGGCCCCTACGTGCACATCGGCCTGGCACTGGAAGCGGCCGGTAACCCTACCCGTGACCAGGAAATCTGGAACCGCATGGCCAAGCCAGAGGCGCCGGGTGAACACATCCTGTTGATCGGTCATGTATACGACGGTAACGGCCACTTGATTCGCGATTCGTTCCTTGAGCTCTGGCAAGCCGATACCAACGGCCAGTACCAAGATGACTACAACTTGGAGAACGCCTTCAACAGCTTCGGTCGTACTGCCACCACCTTCGATGCCGGTGAGTGGACCGTCCAGACCGTCAAGCCCGGCGTGGTGAACAACGCTGCCGGTGTCCCGATGGCCCCGCACATCAACATCAGCCTGTTTGCCCGCGGCATCAATATCCACTTGCACACGCGGCTGTATTTCGATGATGAGGCCGAAGCGAACGCCAAGTGCCCGGTGCTCAACCTTATCGAGCAGCCACAGCGCCGTGAAACCTTGATTGCCAAGCGTTGCGAGGTGGACGGCAAGACGGCGTATCGTTTCGATATCCGTGTTCAGGGGGAAGGGGAGACAGTTTTCTTCGACTTCTGACAGGTGATTTTGGGGCTGCAATGCAGCCCCAATTTCAGCCTTTCACCGGCTTGAGGTCGAATGCATCGCCTTGGTACTGGAACAGCAGGCAATCGGCAGCGCCAGTGCAGCCACTCTCATGCACAAGGTCGACAGGCAGTTTGTAGTATGCCCCGGCCGAATACTCGGTGCGCTTGCCCTCGATTACCGCATAGAACGTACCACTCAACACTACTGTCGGTAGTGCCTGGCTGTGCTGGTGCAAGCCGTTGTCAGTCCCTTTCCGGAATCTCACATACGCCGAATACGGCCCCTTGCCAAAAATGTCGCCCTCGACGTTGGCATAGCTGACCGCGCCCTGGGTATTGGGTACTTCCTGCCACTTCAATTTCGCGCTATCGGTTACCGATACGGTTTTTTCCCCTGCGTGGGCGGTGGCTGCCAACGCGGCGAGTGTGAGAACGGCCATGCCTGCCTGCAATGATTTCATGGTGAAGCTCCTTCGCTGGAATGACGGTGCAGCGAAGGTTAAATAAACTCTGTGCGCACAAATACGGCCTTGATTAGCCATGACTTGTACCTTAAAAGCACAGGTCAGGGTCGCCACGGTGGGCGCGTATAGAAGGCTTGCACAAAGTCGAGCAACGCACGCACCTTGGGCGCCAGGTAACGGCTCTGTGGATAGACCGCATACAGGCCCCGTGCTGCTAGCCGCCAATCGGCCAGCACTGGCACCAGGCGCCCATCAGCCAGGGCATCCTGAACGATGAAACAATCGAAGCTGGCGATGCCTAAGCCGCCGATAGCCGCAGCACGCAGGGCCATTGGCGAGTTGGCGCTTACGCGTCGGGGCATAAGGATTTGCCGCTGCTCACCTGCCTCGTTGGCAAGCAGCAGGCGCTGAGGGTGAAGTAGTTGGCTATAGCCGAGCAGTGGGTGGCTGGCCAGATCGTCTGGCGAGGTAGGTGTACCGTGCCGTTCGAGGTAGCGGGGAGCGGCCACCAGCAGTACCTCGCTGGTGGCCAGCCGTCGCGCTACCAGGCTTGAGTCAGGCAGGTGATCGGTAACCCGAAGGCAGATGTCGATCTCTTCTTCCAGCAAGTCGATGAATCGGTCGCTGCAGTGCAGCTCGATCTGCAACTGGGGATAGCGCTCGACGAACTCCGGTAGCCAGCGGCCAAGTTCCAGCTCGCCGAAGGCGGTAGCCACGCCCAGGCGCAGGGTGCCAGAGGGCTGTTTTTGATGTTCGGACAGCTCCAGGGTCATCGCCTGCATCTTTTCGAGGATCTGCACGCAGTGGCGGTAGAACAGCGCACCGGCTTCTGTCAGGTGCAGACGGCGGGTGGTTCGTGCCAGTAATTGTGTGCCCAGATGGCGCTCAAGTTGCGTCACTTGGCGTGACAGAGCGGTATGCGACAGGCCCGCCTGGCTGGCCGCGGCGCTGAAGCTGCCGAGGTCGACGACCCGGCGGAAGGTCTGCATGGCACTTAACTGGTCCATCGGCACTACTCTCCTGGCTGCGTATAGCGGGGCCAGCGAGGCCCCGCCACTACGCGGATCAGCGCCGAACCAGCAGCACCCCGCTTTCCATATGATGGGTATACGGGAACTGGTCAAACAGCGCGCAACGTTCGATACGGTGGGTATCTTGAAGCTGAGAAATGTTCTGCGCCAGAGTTTCTGGGTTGCACGAGATGTAGAGGATGCGCTCGAAGCGCCGTGTCAGCTCGCAAGTATCCGGGTCCATCCCCGCACGCGGTGGGTCGACGAACACGGTACCGAACGCATAACTCTTCAGGTCGATCCCTTCCAGCCGGCGGAACGGGCGAACCTCGTTCAGCGCCTGGGTAAGTTCTTCCGCCGACAGGCGCACCAGCCGCACGTTATCCACCGCGTTCTCGCTTAGATTGCTCAGGGCGGCGTTGACCGAGGTCTTGCTGATTTCGGTGGCCAGCACCTGGCGTACGCGGGTGGCCAGGGGCAGGGTGAAGTTGCCGTTGCCGCAGTACAGTTCCAGCAGGTCGTCATCGCGCTCGCCGATGGCGTCATACGCCCAGCTCAGCATCTTCTGGTTCACCGCGCCGTTGGGCTGGGTGAATGCGCCCTCCGGCTGGCGATAGCTGAACACGCGGCCAGCCACGTCGAGTTTTTCCACGGCGTAATCACGGCCGATGACCAGCCGCTTGCCCTTCGAGCGGCCGATCAGGCTCACGCCCAGTTCTTCGGCCAACTGCCGTGCTGCCACTTCCCAGGCCTCGTCCAGCGGGCGGTGGTAGCACATCGTGACCATCGCATCGCCGGCAAGGGTGGTGAGGAACTCCACCTGGAAGAGGCGATTGCTCAGTTCTTCACTTGCCTGCCAGGCAGCCTTGAGGCGTGGCATCAATGCGTTGATGCGTTCGCTGGCGATGGGGAAATCGTCGATCAGGATGGCCTTGTGCTTCTCGCCCGGAGCGAACATCGCATAGTGGCGCTGGCCGTCCTCGCGCCACAGGCGGAACTCGGCACGCAAGCGGTAATGCTCGCGCGGCGAGTCGAATACAGCGGGCTGCGGCGCACCGAAGGGGGCCAGCAGCTCGCGCAGGCGGGTAACCTTGGCCTGCAGTTGCGCGTCGTAGGCGCTAGGGTCGAAGGCAGCACTCATGCGTTGAACCAGCCCAGCTTGATGACGAACAGGATGGAAAGGATCACCAGTGCCGGGTTCAGGTCGCGGCGGCGGCCGGAGATCAGCTTGACGGCGGTCCAGCAGATGAAGCCGAAGGCGATGCCGTTGGCGATCGAGTAGGTCAGCGGCATGGCCAGGGCGGTGACCACCACCGGTGCGGCCTCGGTCACGTCGTCCCAGTTTATTTCCGCCAGGCCCGAAGCCATCAGCACGGCGACGAACAGCAGCGCCGGTGCGGTGGCGAAGGCCGGTACGCTACCGGCCAGCGGGGCGAAGAACAGCGCCAGCAGGAACAGTACGGCCACCACGATGGCGGTCAGGCCGGTGCGGCCACCGGCGCTCACGCCTGCCGCCGACTCGATGTAACTGGTGGTGGTCGAGGTGCCCAGCAGCGAACCGGCCATGGCCGCAGTGCTGTCGGCGATCAGGGCACGGCCCATCTTCGGCATGTGGCCGTCCTTGCCCATCAGGCCGGCGCGTTTGGCCACGGCGATCAGGGTGCCGGAGTTGTCGAACAGGTCGACGAACAGGAACGCGAAGATCACGCTGACCAGGCCCACGTCGAGGGCCCCGGCGATGTCCAACTGCAGGAATGTCGGTGCCAGCGAAGGAGGCATCGACACGATACCGCCGAACGGCGTGACGCCCATCGCGATCGCTGCGACCGTCACGGCGAGAATGCCGATCAGCACCGCGCCGCGCACCTTGAGCGATTCAAGGCCGACAATCAGGAAGAAACCCAGCGTGGCAAGGATTACCGACGGCTGCTTTAGGTCGCCCATGCCCACCAGGGTAGCCGGGTTATCGACGACGATGCCGGCGTTATGCAGGGCGATGAGTGCCAGGAACAGGCCAATGCCTGCGGCAATGGCCGAGCGCAGCGGCAGCGGGATGCTGTTTACGATCCACTCGCGGATGCGGAAGATCGACAGCAGGAAGAACATCACCGCCGAGAGAAACACCGCGCCCAACGCGACCTGCCAGGTGTGGCCCATGTGCAGGACCACGGTGTAGGTGAAGAACGCGTTCAAGCCCATGCCCGGCGCCAAGGCGATCGGGTAGTTGGCGATCAGGCCCATGGTCGCCGAGCCGATGGCGGCAGCCAGGCAGGTGGCGACGAAGATCGCACCCTTGTCCATGCCGGTTTCGCCGAGAATGCTCGGGTTGACGAACAGGATGTAGGCCATCGCCAGGAAGGTGGTGACGCCCGCAAGAATCTCGGTGCGCACGTTGGTGTTGTGTGCTTTTAGTTGAAACAGCCTTTCCAGCATGCCCGCTCCCCGAGGCGCCCCCGGCGCCGTGAATGTATCGACCCCATCAGCAAAGCACAGACCGTAACGGCTGCCGTGGTTTTGCGTGGGGAGGAAAAAAGCCGCGCATCATACCAGCATGACTGGCAGGGGCCTATGGCCGTTCAGGCCCCCGTCAACCATTGTGCAACCGATCCCGCGTAGCCAGTGTCGGGAACAACTTTATCCACACACCGGTCACTACCAAGGTGCCGACGCCGCCCAGCACCACCGCCGGCACCGTGCCGAACCAGTGCGCCGTGACCCCCGATTCGAACTCGCCGAGCTGATTCGAGGCACCGATGAACAGGCCGTTGACAGCACTCACCCGGCCACGCATCTCGTCCGGCGTCTCCAGCTGCACGAACGCACCGCGTATCACCATGCTGATCATGTCTGCTGCGCCCAGCACCACCAGTACTGCCAGCGAGAACCAGAATGAGGTCGACAGGCCAAAGGCGATGGTTGCCACGCCGAACACCCCGACTGCGGTGAACATGGTGCGGCCGACTTTGCGCTCCACTGGGAAGCGCGCCAGCCAGAACGACATTAACAGCGCGCCCACCGCTGGCGCCGACCTCAACAGGCCCAGGCCCCACGGCCCTGTGAGCAGGATGTCCTTGGCGAACACTGGCAGCAGCGCGGTGGCGCCCCCCAGCAGCACGGCGAAAAGGTCGAGGGAGATTGCCCCGAGAATGTCTGGCCGGCTGCGGATGAAACGCACGCCTGCCAGTAGCGACTCCAGGTTGGCGCGACCGCGCTGCGGCACTTGCTGGCGCGAATTCAGGCTCAGCATGAGCAGGCAGGCAATGGCATACAGGGCCACGGTCGGGCCATACACCCAGGTACTGCCGACGGCATACAGGAGCCCACCCACGGCCGGGGCGACGATGGTTGCCGCCTGGGTGGCCGAGGCTGACGCCGCTACGGCCCGAGGAAACAGCCCCGGCGGCACTACATTGGGCAGCAGCGCCTGGGTGGCGGGCATCTCGAACGAGCGGGTGGCTCCGAGCAGGAAGGCGAGGGCGAAGATCAGTTCGCGGCTGACGTTGTCAGTGGCGCTGCCCAAAGCCAGCACCAGGGCGATTAGCCCCTGCAGGGTCTGGCACAGGGCCGCGACCTTGCGCCGGTCATAGCGGTCGGCGACATGCCCGGTGTGCAACATGAACAGCACCCGCGGCGCGAATTCGACGAGGCCGACCAGGCCCAGGTCGAGCACATTGCCGGTCAACTGGTAGAGGTGCCAGCCAATGGCCACGGTGAGCATCTGGAAACCACTGGCGGTGAACACCCGGGCTAGCCAGAAGGCAATGAAAGGGCGGTGATGGCGCAACAACTGCGGTGCAGAATCGGACATCGGAAACCTGTGGCCTCGGCGCAGTAGAGGGGGCGGCAGATTATCACCTGTTTGTAACAAACGGTTGCTGTTTGCCGTTGCCGGCATGGTTCCATCGGCTCTGGAAGGGGGTGGGGCAACCGGTCACGCGGCAAACAACCGCACCGCTTGGCGGGCGATTCAGGACTATGCTTGCTATCAATCGTTGATCTGGATCAATCGTTCCAGAAACAACGAATTGGCCTGTGGGCCGAAATCCCTGCGATCGAACAGAACAATTCCAACGTGCCGCACTCGACACTAACGCGGGGGCAGTGGGCAACGGGCCACGAGCCCGGAAGCCGGATTACCTGAAGAGGAAGCATCATGTTCGGAATAGAAGCCCTCGAGCTCGCCCGAATTCAGTTTGCCTTTACCGTGTCGTTCCACATCCTGTTCCCGGCCATCACCATTGGCCTTGCGAGTTACCTGGCGGTTCTAGAAGGCCTTTGGCTGAGGACCCATGAGCAGGTCTATCGTGACCTTTACCACTTCTGGTCGAAGATCTTCGCCGTGAACTTCGGTATGGGGGTGGTTTCCGGCCTGGTCATGGCCTACCAGTTCGGTACCAACTGGAGTCGTTTTTCCGACTTCGCCGGCGCTGTCACTGGCCCACTGCTTACCTATGAGGTGCTGACTGCCTTCTTCCTTGAGGCAGGCTTCCTCGGCGTCATGCTGTTTGGCTGGAACCGTGTGGGCCGGGGCCTGCACTTTTTCTCAACGGTGATGGTGGCGTTGGGTACGCTGGTATCGACCTTCTGGATCCTGGCGTCCAACAGCTGGATGCAGACCCCGCAAGGCCACGAGATCATCGATGGTCGGGTCGTCCCGGTGGACTGGCTGGCGATCATTTTCAACCCGTCGTTCCCCTACCGCCTGATGCACATGGCCACCGCCGCGTTTGTTGCCACTGCCTTCTTCGTTGGCGCCTCGGCGGCCTGGCACCTGCTGCGCGGCCGGGACAACCCGGCGGTGCGCAAGATGCTGTCGATGGCCATGTGGATGGCGCTGATCGTTGCCCCCATCCAGGCCGTGATCGGTGATTTCCACGGGCTTAACACCCTCAAGCATCAGCCGGTGAAGATTGCCGCAATCGAAGGCCACTGGGAGAACTTTCCTGGTGAGCCGACCCCGCTGATCCTGTTCGGCATCCCGGACATGGAGGCCGAAACCACCCGCTTCAAGGTCGAAATACCGGCGCTCGGTAGCCTGATCCTTACCCACAGCCTGGATAAACAAGTGCCTGCGATGAAGGAGTTTCCGCCCGAGGACCGTCCCAATTCGACCATCGTTTTCTGGTCGTTTCGGATCATGGTGGGGCTTGGTTTCCTGATGATCTTCGTTGGCCTGTGGAGCCTCTGGCTGCGCAAACGCGGCACCCTCTACACTTCCCGCCCGTTCCTCTACCTGACACTGTGGATGGGCCCGTCGGGCCTGATCGCCATTTTGGCCGGCTGGTTCACCACCGAGATCGGCCGTCAGCCTTGGGTGGTGTACGGCCTGATGCGTACGTCGGAGGGCGTGTCCAACCATAGCTACGCCCAGCTGGGCTTTACCCTGATTGCATTCGTGGTGGTGTACTTCGCGCTGTTCGGCACTGGCCTGGGCTACATGATGCGCCTTGTGCGCAAAGGGCCGAAGACGGGCGAGGGCGATGAGCACACGCCTGGTGGCCCTGGCCAGAAGCGTACGCCGGCACGGCCGCTGTCCGCAGCCGATGAAGGCCGCAAGGCCACTGCCCCCAGCCTGAGCAAGGAGAACTGAGCCATGGGAATCGATCTTCCGCTGATCTGGGCCGTGATCATCATTTTCGGCGTCATGATGTACGTGGTGATGGACGGTTTCGACTTAGGGATCGGCATGCTCTTCCCTTTCGTCGAGGCTGAGCGGGACCGTGATGTGATGATGAACACCGTCGCCCCCGTATGGGACGGCAACGAAACTTGGTTGATCCTGGGCGGTGCCGGTTTGTTCGGGGCCTTCCCGATGGCCTATTCGGTGGTGCTCGAAGCACTTTATCTGCCGCTGATCCTGATGCTGATCGGCCTGATTTTCCGCGGAGTGGCCTTTGAGTTCCGTTTCAAGGCCAAGGACGACAAGCGCCACATCTGGGACAAGGCGTTCATCGGCGGTTCACTGGTGGCGACCTTCTTCCAGGGGGTGGCGCTGGGTGCGTTCATCGAGGGATTCAAGGTAGTGGACCGGCATTACGCCGGCGGCACGCTCGACTGGCTGACCCCGTTCAGCCTGTTCAGTGGCCTGGGCCTGATCGTTGCGTACACCTTGCTCGGTTGCACCTGGCTGATCATGAAGACCGAGGGACCGCTGCAAGCGCAGATGCACAAGCTCGGGCGGCCGCTGGCCCTGGTGTTGCTGGTGGTGATCGGCATCGTCAGCCTGTGGACGCCGATCGCTTACCCACAGATTGCCGGTCGCTGGTTCAGCATGCCCAACCTGATCTGGTTCATGCCGGTACCGCTTCTCGTGCTGGTAACGTTCTACGGGTTGTTCAAGGCAGTGGCACGCAGTGCCAACTACACCCCGTTCCTGCTGACGCTGGTACTGATCTTCCTGGGCTACAGCGGTCTGGGCATCAGCCTGTGGCCGAATATCATCCCGCCGTCGATCTCGATCTGGGATGCAGCTGCGCCGCCGCAGAGCCAGGGCTTCATGCTGGTCGGCACACTGTTCATCCTGCCATTCATCCTGGGGTATACCTTCTGGAGCTACTACGTGTTCCGCGGCAAGGTCACCCACGAAGACGGCTATCACTAGGAGGGCCCATCATGGCTGGCAAACATGGCCTGGAAGAGAAGAAACCGCTGTGGCAACGCCTGGGCTGGTTGTTGCTGATCTGGGCCGTGAGCGTGGCCGCTCTGGGCGTGGCGGCCTATGTGATGCGGCTGTTCATGAGCGCGGCGGGGCTGACCACGCATTGATGGTTGTGGGCTGCACTGTGCAGCCCTCAGCTTCACTTGCGGGCTTTGAGTATCACGAACTTCGGTGTCGCGGCCACCTGTTCAACTCCCCTGAACAGGCGCGCCAGCTTGCTGTGGTAGCCCAAGTGGCGATTCCCGACGATATACAACGCACCGCCGACCACCAATGCCTCGCGCGCCTGCTGGAACATGCGCCAGGCAAGGAAGTCGCCCACCACCTGCTGTTGGTGGAACGGCGGGTTGCACAGCACTACATCCAGCGACTGCTTTTCCACCCCCGCCAGGCCATCGCCTGCCAGCACCGTCACCGCGCGATCGCCCAGCGCTGCTTGCCAGTTTTCCTGCGCTGACTGCACCGCCATGTACGATTCATCCACCAGTGTGTAGTGCGCCTGGGGGTTGACCAGCGCGCTGGCGATGGCCAGCACGCCGTTGCCGCAACCCAGGTCAGCGACACGTGCATTGCCCAGGTCGCGTGGCAGGTGTGGGAGGAAGGCCCGTGTGCCGATATCCAGGCCGTCGCGGCAGAATACGTTGGCATGGTTGAGCAGTTCGAGCGCCGGTGAGTCGAGACGATAGCGGGTCGGGTACGGGGAGCTGGCGCCAGGGCGCTGGGCGAAGTTGGCCGTCAGCAAGCGCGCTTTTTTTTGCGCCAGCGAAGCCTGTACCGGGCCGATGTACTTCTCCAACAGCTCACCCGCAGCCCGTGGCAAGTGTTTGATCATGGCCGCAGCGATGACCTGGGCGCCGGGCGCCAGATGACCTTGCAACCGGATCAGTTGCTCTTCGAGCAGTGCAAGGGTTTTGGGCACGCGCACCAGTACGCGATCGAAGTGCCCCTGCCAGTGCTCGCTGGCGGGCACGAAGGGCACGCTGTCGAAAGCCTTGCCGTTGCGTGCGAGGTTTTTTTCCAGGGCCATGTGGGCCAGGTGCGAGTCGCCACTGCTGACCACTGACACGTGGTCGACCAGGCTGGCGGCCAGCGCGCCGAAGCTGTCATTTAGTACCAGCACTCTGCTCGCGGCAGCCAGCTGCTGAGCATGCAACTGCTCGAGCAGGTATTCATCGGCGGCATCAAAGGCCTGCAACGGGTCGTTGGCCTGGTCCGGCTGGCGGATCAGGTCGAGTTCGGCGTAGGGGGTGGTCAACAGGGGCATGGCATCTGGCTCGGGCACGGATCTGCCCGTCACGGATCGTCACGGGCTTTGGTAGCGATTCTACAGCGCTTTGCTGCTGGTCGCAGGCCGTGCTACTGATCGATCAGGCCACGCATCATGGCAATGGCGACGGCGCCGGCCTTGTTGGAGGCGTTGGTCTTGGTGATTACGCTGCGGATATGGAAGTTCACCGTGCTTTGCGACAGGGACAGAATGCAGGCAACGTCGGCGGCGGTCTTGCCGGCGGCCGACCATTTCAGCACCTCGAGTTCGCGGTCGCTCATCTTCAGCGGCGAACTCAACTTGGCCAGGTGATGCTCACAAATGGTGTCATGCAGCGTATGGCACAGCCATTGCACTTGGCCGGCCTTGTCGTACAGCTCATGGATGTCGATCTTGCCACAGGGCCTTGCCACACTGACCTGAGTCTCGTTGTGCCTGAGGTCATGCAGCGACTGAGTCCAGCCGTGGCGCAGGCCATGTTTGCAGGCCTGCTCACGAAAATCCGGGGCTTCGCTATACAACTCATCGGTCCACAGTACAGGCTCGGTCGACGTGTGACTGAGTGCTGCTGCCGGGTCCTGCTTGTAGAACTCGTCGCGTTGATAACGCTCGATCCAGGCAAGCGGATAGTTACTGTACAGGTAGAGCCTGGGTGCCTGGGCCGCAAGCTGAATGCGAAGCTTGAGCCCCATGAACTCCATGCCCAAGTCTTGTGCCAGGTGTACCGCGAGGTCGAACACCTTCTGGGGAGTGCTTTCGTTGACCAAACGATGTAAATGCTCGTGATTCCAGTGAGGCATTGACCCTCTCCCTTGCGTCCTGAAGACTCAATCCGTTTGCATACCGGTGCAATTGTAGGAAAAGACCGAGCGGAATGTTCGGTTTTTTTGTTATAGAGGTCTCATCTGCCCATGAAAACGGCTCGGTGGTTGCCTGTGCCCCTACAATCGAACGGTTTTTATCCTGGCCGCTTTGCGCGACACTGTGCGTACGCTATCCACGGAGCCCGTCATGACCGCTAGTGCCGAAAAGTTCACCCGCCAGACCCTGCTGGACGTCCAGCCACTGACGCCTGGCCTGTTCAGCCTGCGGGTGACTCGCGATCCGGGGTTTCGCTTTCGGGCCGGGCAATTCGCTCGGCTTGGCGTGACCAAAGCAGATGGCAGTGTGGTCTGGCGTGCCTATTCGATGGTGAGCGCGCCGCATGACGAGTATCTCGACTTCTTCTCTATCGTGGTCCCGGGCGGCGAGTTCACCAGCGAGCTCAGCCGTCTTGGCGAGGGCGATTCACTGCTGATCGACCGCCAGGCATTTGGCTACCTGACCCTTGATCGCTTCGTCGGTGGCCGTGACCTGTGGCTGTTGGCGACCGGTACCGGCATTGCGCCGTTCATGTCGATCCTGCAGGACTTCGAGGCCTGGGAGCGTTTTGACAGCATCAAGCTGGTGTACTCGGTACGCGAGGCCAAGGAACTGGCCTATGTGGATGACATTGCCGGGCTTGAACAGCGTGATTACCTGGCAGAATTTGCAGGCAAGCTGCAATTCATCCCGGTGGTTACCCGTGAGCAGTATCCGGGGGCGTTGAATGCACGCATCACTACACTGATCGAGAATGGCGAGCTGGAAAAGGCGGCGGGGCTGGAACTGTCGCCCGAGCACTCACGGATCATGCTTTGCGGTAATCCGCAGATGATCGATGAGACCCGCAAGGTGCTCAAGGCGCGTGACCTGCAACTGAGCCTGAGCAAGCGGCCGGGACAGGTGGCGGTGGAGAACTACTGGTAGCTGCTAGCTGCTAGCTGCTAGCTGCGAGCTACAAGCTGCGAGCGTTGCCCTTGAGCGGCCCTACTCTTGCAGCTTGCAGCTTGCCATTTTTCAAGGCAGGCGATTCTGGTTCTGCGACTTGAGCAAGTCACGAATCTCGGTCAGCAGCGTTTCCTGAGGGGTAGGGGTCGGCGGTGCGCTCGGCGCCACGGCCTCTTCGCGTTTCAGGCGGTTGATCGCCTTGACACCCATGAAGATGGCGAATGCCACGATCACGAAGTCGATCACGGTCTGGATGAACTTGCCGTAGGCCAGCACCACGGCCGGTATATCGCCTTCAGCCGCCTTCAAGGTAATGGCCAGGTCACTGAAGTCCACGCCTCCGATCAATATTCCCAGTGGCGGCATGATGATATCGCCGACGAATGAGGAGACTATCTTGCCGAATGCAGCGCCGATAATGATACCGACCGCCATGTCGACGACATTGCCCTTGACCGCGAAGGCCTTGAACTCACTGATCATTCCCATGTTCGATTCCCTTGTAACAAATGGTGATGTTTACGCAGTGTAAGCCACTACAACGCTTCATGCGTCCTGTTCAGGGGTAGTGACTGCGCTTAGAACGAATAGTTTTGTCGCATGCCGACGCGCTCGAGACACGCCTGCGTCGGCTATCATGGCGATTTTTTCCAGGAGACCCTGCCCATGGCCAAGGCCAAGCGCTTGTATGGCTGCACTGAGTGTGGCGCGACCTTTCCCAAATGGGCCGGCCAGTGTGGCGAATGCGGTGCCTGGAACACCCTGGTCGAAACCATGATCGAGAGCGGCGGCGCAGCGGCACCCAGCGGTCGCGCCGGCTGGACCGGGCAACAGGCGCAGATCAAGACCCTGGCCGAAGTCAGCGTCGAGGAAATTCCGCGGTTCACCACCAGCAGCACCGAACTCGATCGCGTGCTGGGCGGCGGCCTGGTCGACGGCTCGGTGGTGTTGATCGGTGGTGATCCGGGCATCGGCAAATCGACCATTCTGCTGCAGACCTTGTGCAACATTGCTGTGGGCATGCCGGCGCTGTATGTCACCGGCGAGGAGTCGCAGCAGCAGGTGGCCATGCGTTCACGCCGCCTGGGGCTGCCCCAGGACCAGCTCAAAGTGATGACCGAGACCTGTATTGAAACGATCATCGCTACGGCGCGTCAGGAAAAGCCCCGGGTCATGGTCATCGATTCGATCCAGACGATCTTCACCGAGCAATTGCAATCAGCGCCTGGCGGTGTTGCTCAGGTGCGCGAAAGTGCGGCATTGCTGGTGCGCTACGCCAAGCAGAGCGGCACGGCGATCTTCCTTGTCGGCCATGTCACCAAGGAAGGCTCGCTGGCGGGCCCGCGGGTGCTGGAACACATGGTCGACACCGTGTTGTATTTCGAGGGTGAGTCCGATGGCCGCTTGCGCTTGTTGCGCGCGGTGAAGAACCGCTTTGGTGCGGTCAATGAATTGGGTGTCTTCGGTATGACCGACCGTGGGCTCAAAGAGGTTTCCAACCCTTCGGCGATCTTCCTCAACCGGGCTCAGGAAGAAGTACCGGGCAGCGTGGTCATGGCCACGTGGGAAGGTACCCGGCCGATGCTGGTAGAGGTACAAGCGCTGGTCGATGACAGCCACCTGGCCAACCCGCGACGTGTCACCCTGGGCCTGGACCAGAACCGTTTGGCCATGTTGCTGGCGGTGCTGCACCGCCATGGTGGTATTCCCACCCATGACCAGGACGTGTTTCTCAATGTCGTCGGTGGGGTGAAGGTCCTTGAAACCGCGTCGGATCTGGCCTTGTTGGCTGCGGTGATGTCCAGCCTGCGCAACCGGCCGTTGGCCCATGGGCTGCTGGTATTTGGCGAGATTGGTTTGTCGGGCGAGGTACGGCCGGTTCCCAGTGGGCAGGAGCGCCTGAAAGAAGCGGCGAAACATGGCTTCAAGCGGGCCATCGTGCCCAAGGGCAACGCACCGAAGGAATCACCGGCGGGGCTGCAGGTGATCGCAGTAACCCGGCTGGAGCAAGCTCTGGACGCCTTGTTCGAATAAGCCGCTGGCGGCGGGGCAATGGGCCAGGATAGGCCAACAAAAAAAGGGAGCCGACGATGCGCATCGGCTCCCCCTGGGTCACCGCTCAGTCAGCGGTCAGTGCTCGGCTACCGGCGTTCGCCTGGGCGCCGTATTGCCATGCTCGTCCAGCTCCAGGACCGGCACCTCATTGCCCTCGGCGTCGAACAGCTTGCCTTCCTTGAAGTAATCGCCATCGCGCAGTGCAGAGATGTCCGAGTACTGGATGGTGCGCTCGTAGCCCGCGGCGAACACTGACTGCTGGTCCGAATTGCCTGCCGTGAAATGGTTGAAGATCAGGTTCAACACGATGGCCATGATCGCTGCCGAGCTGATGCCGGAGTGGAAGATGGTCTCGAACCAGTTCGGGAAGTGGTGGTAGAAGTTCGGCGCGGCAATCGGAATCATGCCAAAGCCCAGCGAGGCGGCGACGATGATCAGGTTGACGTTGTTCTTGTAGTTGACCTTGGACAGGGTGCGGATACCGCTGGCAGCCACAGTGCCGAACAGCACGATGCCTGCGCCGCCCAGTACCGGGGTCGGCACTGCTGCAATCACACGGCCCATCACCGGCAGCAGGCCCAGCACCACCAGGATCACACCACCGGTGGCCACCACGTAGCGGCTCTTGACCCCGGTCACGGCCACCAGGCCTACGTTCTGTGCAAAGGCGCTCTGGGTGAAGGAGCCGAAGACCGGCGCCAGGATGCTCGAGGCCATGTCGGCGCGCAGGCCATTGCCCAGGCGCTTGGAATCGACCTTGGTGTCGATGATCTCACCTACGGCCAGGATGTCGGCCGAAGTTTCCACCAGGGTCACCATGATCACGATGCACATCGACAGGATCGCCGCGATGTGGAAGGTCGGCATGCCGAAGTGGAAAGGGGTGGGGAAGGCGAACATCGGGCCTTCGGCGACTTTGCTGAAGTCGGTCATGCCCAGCGCCCAGGCAATCAGGGTACCGAAAACCATGGCCAGCAGGATCGAAAGGCGCGAAATGGTCGCGCTGCCCAGTTTGCTCAGCAGCAGCACGATGGCGAACGTCAGCGCTGCCAGGCCGATGTTGGCCATGCTGCCGAATTCCGGCGAAGCACTGTTGCCGCCCATCACCCAGCGTGCTGCCACCGGCATCAAGGTCAGGCCGATGGTCGTGATGACGATACCGGTGACCAGTGGCGGGAAGAACTTGGTGATGCGCGAGAACACCGGGGTGATCAGAAAGCCGATCAGCGATGCTGCCATGACTGCGCCCAGCACGCCTGGCAAGCCACCACCGTCCTGGCTGCTGAGAATTGCCCCCATGGTTGCCACGCCTGCGAACGACACGCCCTGCACCAACGGCAGCTGGCATCCGAAGAAGGGCAGGCCGAGCGTTTGCAGTAGCGTAGCCAGGCCACCGGCAAACAGCGAGGCCGCGATCAGCATGCCGATCTCGGCGCCGTTAAGGCCCGCAGCCTGCCCCAGGATCAGGGGTACTGCGACGATCCCTCCGTACATGGTCAGCACATGCTGAAGGCCATAGGCCAAGTTGGCTCCAAGGCCGAGGTTTTCGTCCTCGGGGCGCTTGGCGGGAGACGTGCTAGGGGACGTAGTCATTGAGCAGGCTCACTGTTTATTGTTGTGCCACTACTGTAGACACTTCCTACAAATGATTGCTACATAAATTGTATACAATATTTTGATTGGAGCGCGAACAAGCAGGCTTGCAGGGTGTGCAAGAACGCAATGCAGATCGCGTACCAACTCATCGAATACGGTGCTAGAGGGGTGTGTACAACGCTACGCTACCCAGCCTTAAAGCTGTCTGGGTAGACAAGAAACACAAGTTGGGAAAGCTATTAGCTAGCTAAGAGATCCCATTATTCGATCAGTTGCCGCAGCTCGCGCATCATTTCGGTGCTGTCGGCCACGTTCAACTCCACAAGACGGTGCAAATGGCTCATCGAGTCGATGTCGATGTAGAGGCAAATGAACCCCAGCCGCTTCGCCTCTTCATGGCGCAGTTCCACCTGCATCTGCACACGTGTATGGGGGTCCAGTTGGATGATCGCATCGAAATCCTGGGTGAGGTCGGCGTTCCACGGTTCAGGGCGCTCGATTAACAGGCCCTTGAGTGACAGATCAAGCAGTTTGACCGGCCAGCGGCGATCGCCCTGGCGCAGTTCGGTAGGGGCGTCGAAATCAATGCGCTGGAAGCGCCGGCGATCGTCGGAAGGAGTGGTCATGGCGGGCCCTCGTCAGTAGCACTGACTATAGACTAGCCACGGGCACTCCTGCCGGATGACGGGTGACACGGGTGACTTATCGCCGAGTCGGCCGAGTCACCTGGCGACACCGTTACTTGGCAACGAAATTGAGATCGACTACCTGATAGAAGGCCTTGTCGGTCTCGGCAATTTCCCATACGCCCAACAGTACGTGATAGCCCTGGCGCTCAGGTAGCTTCAGGGTATGCGTGGTGGGTTCCGCCGGCCACATTTCCTCGTCGGTGAAGCCCCAGTAAGGCTGGCGTTCATTGAGGAATGTGGCGAACGGCTGCGGTTCGAACTGGGCACGGGTCAGCGGCTCCCCGGCCTTCCAGTCGGCTTTGGTGATGAAGTAGTTGAAACGGCGATATTTGTGGCGCGCACTGAACCTCCAGACAAAATCAAGGGATGCGTCGCTGGCAACATCATGCTTGTCCCAATCGACATCCGTTTTATCCAGGTAGGCCGCGCGGGGCTGCCCGCCGCTGGCAATCTTGCCATCGGCCGGCGGTGCGATATTTCTTACGTCGTCCTTGGCGAAGGGGTCGGTCAGGCCACCGGTCGTCTCCGGAAAGAACTTGCCGCTTTCGATCCCGTTGTGAAGATTCCCTTCGATAAGGCCTCTTTCTTCAGCGAAGGTGGCGCGGGACTTTGGGCTCGCAATCGAACCATGGGTGGGGGCGATGGGGGCTGAGGGTTGAGTGGTGCCGGCCTTTTCCGTGGTCATGAGCGTTTCCTTTTTGCTGGCTTTTCAGATGATCGACGCACAATTTCAGCGTTTGCAGATTTGCCAATCGCGTGTCGCCCAAGGGCAATCGGATGGCCTGATCATTGAAAGCGGATGCCCCATTCATGCACAACTGGCAAAAATGACAGGCCTGCCAGTAGCGCGTGGTGCCTCAGAGGCATGAGGTTGTGTGGGTAGCAGCGTTCTAGAGCCTGTGCTCGCCAGTGGCTGCATGCCAAATCGGGATGGTAAACCCTTCAAGCAAGCCCTAGACTCAAGGGGCTGTCTATTCCAACCACTTAGCTGGAAGCATGCCATGAACAACAATAACAGCCTGCTACGCCACATCCCGTGGCTGGCGCTGGCGGTCATAGGGGCTTGTGCGCTGGGTGTGGTCGCCCTGCGTCGAGGCGAGGCGATCAATGCCTTGTGGATCGTGGTCGCGTCGGTGGCCATCTACCTGGTCGCCTACCGTTACTACAGCCTGTTCATCGCCACCAAGGTGATGCAACTCGACCCACGCCGAGCCACCCCTGCGGTGCTCAACAACGACGGCCTGGACTACGTCCCGACCAACAAACACATTCTTTTCGGTCACCACTTTGCCGCCATCGCTGGCGCCGGCCCCCTGGTCGGTCCCGTGCTTGCGGCGCAAATGGGCTACCTGCCTGGCACGCTCTGGCTGATCGCCGGCGTGGTGCTGGCCGGTGCGGTCCAGGACTTCATGGTCCTGTTCCTGTCCACCCGCCGCAACGGCCGCTCGCTGGGCGACATGGTGCGCGAGGAGATGGGGCGCATCCCTGGCACCATCGCCCTGTTCGGCTGCTTCCTGATCATGATCATCATCCTGGCGGTGCTGGCGCTGATCGTGGTCAAGGCCCTGGCTGAAAGCCCATGGGGCATGTTCACGGTGATGGCGACCATCCCGATCGCGATGTTCATGGGCATCTACATGCGCTACATCCGCCCGGGCCGTATCGGTGAGATTTCGATCGTCGGCGTGGTACTGCTGCTGGCGTCGATCTGGCTGGGGGGCCAGATTGCCGCAGATCCGGTCTGGGGCCCGGCGTTCACCTTCACCGGTGTGCAGATCACCTGGATGCTGGTGGGTTACGGCTTCGTCGCTGCGGTGCTGCCGGTGTGGCTGGTACTGGCGCCGCGTGACTACCTGTCGACCTTCCTCAAGATCGGCACCATCGTCGGCCTTGCCATCGGTATCCTGATCATCGCGCCAGAGCTGAAAATGCCTGCGCTGACCCAGTTCACCGACGGTACAGGCCCGGTGTGGAAGGGCACACTGTTCCCGTTCCTGTTCATCACCATCGCCTGTGGTGCGGTGTCCGGCTTCCACGCGCTGATTTCCTCTGGGACCACGCCGAAGCTGCTGGACAACGAAACCAACGCCCGCTACATCGGCTACGGCGGCATGCTGATGGAATCGTTCGTCGCCATCATGGCCATGGTAGCCGCCTCGGTCATCGAGCCAGGCGTTTATTTCGCCATGAACAGCCCGCCCGCAGTGGTCGGTGCCGACGTGGTGTCGGTGGCCCAGACGGTCAGCAGCTGGGGCTTCCTGATCACCCCCGAGCAGCTTGAGGCCGTAGCCCGGGACATCGGCGAGCACACCATCCTGGCCCGTGCCGGTGGTGCACCGACGCTGGCGGTGGGTATTGCGCAGATCCTGCACCAGGTGCTGCCGGGTGAAAACACCATGGCCTTCTGGTACCACTTCGCGATCCTGTTCGAAGCACTGTTCATCCTGACTGCGGTGGACGCCGGTACCCGTGCCGGCCGCTTCATGCTGCAAGACCTACTTGGCAGCTTCGTGCCGGCGCTCAAACGTACCGAGTCGTGGACGGCCAACCTGATCGGCACTGCCGGCTGCGTGGCGCTTTGGGGTTACCTGCTGTATCAGGGCGTGATCGATCCGCTGGGTGGCATCAACACCCTTTGGCCGCTGTTCGGCATCTCCAACCAGATGTTGGCCGGTATCGCCCTGATGCTCGGCACGGTGGTATTGATCAAGATGAAGCGCCAGCGCTACATGTGGGTCACCTTGCTGCCAGCAGTGTGGCTGCTGATTTGCACAACCACTGCAGGCCTGATCAAACTGTTCGACCCGAACCCTGCGGTTGGCTTCCTGGCCCTGGCCGAGAAGTACAGCACCGCCCTGGATGCCGGCCAGGTGCTTGCCCCGGCCAAGGACATCGGGCAGATGCAGCATGTGATCTACAACGCCTACACCAACGCCGGGCTCACCGTGTTGTTCCTGATTGTGGTGTTTAGCGTGTTGTTCTTTGCCGTCAAGGTCGGCTACGCCGCCCTCGGCCGCAAGGAACGTACCGACAAGGAAACCCCGTTCCAGGCACTGCCTGACGCTTGAGAGGAATGCTGCGATGTTCAACGACCTGGGTCGACTGGGTAAATACCTGGGGCAGGCAGCCCGCCTGATGGTCGGCATGCCCGACTACGACAACTATGTCGAGCACATGCAGACCAAGCACCCGGACAAGCCGGTGATGAGCTACGAGGCGTTCTTCCGGGAACGCCAGGAAGCCCGCTACGGTGGCAAGTCCGGCCCTAAGTGCTGCTGATTCGGCACACTGCGTGAACCTGTGGGAGCCTGTGGGCTCCCACAGTCATTTTCAGCTTCAGGAGATTTCTGCGTGCAGACGCCAATTCCCGTAACCGTGCTCACCGGTTTTCTCGGTGCTGGCAAGACCACTTTGCTCAAGCACATGCTAAAAGCCGAGCACGGCCTTAAAATCGCCGTGATCGAGAACGAGTTCAGCGAGGCAGGCATCGACAGCCAGCTGTTGGGTGACGAGCCGGTGCAGGTCATGACCCTGGCCAACGGCTGTGTATGCTGCAGCATTCATGGCGACCTGACCCGCGCCTTGTTCCTGCTGCTCGAGCGCCTGGACGCCGGGGAGATCGCTTTCGATCGCCTGGTGATCGAATGCACTGGCCTGGCCGACCCCGCGCCGGTGGCGCAGACCTTCTTCGTTGAAGAGGAACTGCGTGACCGCTATATCCTCGATGGCATCATTACCCTGGTCGATGCGGCCCATGCCGAACTGCATCTTGCCCAGACCATCGCCCAGGCCCAGGTGGGCTTTGCCGACCGCCTGTTGCTGAGCAAGACCGACCTGGTCGAGCCGACGGCGGTGGACGCCCTGCGCGAGCGCCTGGCGCGCATCAATGGCCGTGCGGCGCTGCGCGTGGTCGAGCACGGGCGTATCGACCTGGCCGAACTGCTCGACGTGCGCGGGTTCAACCTCAACCCTGACCTGGGCGCCAACCTCAAGCCAACTCTGCGCCCAGTGTACAAACCCGCCACACCTGATCGTATCTCGACCCTGGTGCTGCGTACCGAGGTCCCTCTGGACATCGACCGCCTCAGCGACTTCATGAACGACTTGCTCGAGACTCACGGCAAGCAATTGCTGCGCTATAAAGGTGTGCTCAACATTGCCGGAGAAGACCGTCGCCTTGTGTTCCAGGGCGTACTCAAACTCTATGGTTTCGATTGGGACGCCGAGTGGGACGAAGGCGAAACGCGCGAAAGCGTGATGGTGTTCATTGCCGATGAACTGCCTGAGGCGAAGATTCGGGCGGGTTTCGAAGCGTTGGCTGCGAGCTGAGCCGGCCAGGTGCCTGGGCGTCGAACCACTGCGGCCATGAACTGCGGTGACGCGTTTGTATCTCGATGCAGGGGATCAGCCGCTCGGTGAGCACTGCGGTCTGTTGCACGGCTTTGGCGGTGCGGTATTTGACGCTGTGGATGCACTCGCGGTCGCCGAACTCACAGCGGTTCAGCGCAGTACCGCCACAGGGGCCGTTGGCCAGGCCCTTGGGGCAGGTTTCGGGGCAAATGTACAAGGTGTCTTCCAGACGGCACCTGCCACAGGTGTCGCAGCCCAGCAGCGGGCGCTTCACGCTGCGTTCCAGGCTGTGCAGCCAGCGGGCGCCGCTGTCGCTGGCCCACAGCGGCCGGCGCACGGCCCAGCCAAAGGCCTTGCTCAGCCAGTTGTTATGGCTGAACAACAGGGCGTGAAACCCATGCAGCAGGTGATAACGCAGTTTCTCTCTGGCTGTTGCGCTGACCCTCGACTGGCCTTGTCGCCAGTCTGCTTGTGGTGGGTGAAAGGTCACCGCTGGCAGGCCTGGCATCTGCCAGCTCCCGGCCCAGGCCGTTGCCCACTGTTCCTGTGAATGGACACGTGCTTGCCAGTCCTCGATGCGCGCCTCCAGAGCGAGCAGTTGCTTGAGCTCGTGAACACCTGAAAGGTGCACCCCGGCATACCCCATCAACTTTACGCCAATGATCTGCAGGGCCAGGCGATCAAGGCCGCGTGCCTGGGCATAGGCTTTGGATACGGCCGCTTCGGCCTCAAGCATGTTGCGCATCGACGGTGAGACGGTAACGCCGGCGACATGCTCGAGCATCGCTGCACGGCCATGGCTCAGGCTCATCAGGCAGGCCAGTAGCGGCTTGGGCTCGGCCTGACGCCCCATCCACTGCATGGCCTCCTGATGCTTGCTGGCATCGAAGCCCAATTGCAGGGTGAGGAAATCGGCGCCCGCAGCGAGCTTTTTCGCTGCCTTGAAATACTGCGCACCGCCTTCTTCCTCGCGGTATTTGAATGGGTTGAGTGCAGCGCCCAGCAGCCAGTGGGGGCAGGCCTTGCGAGCAATTCGCAGTGCGGCGACCGATTCCAGATAGCGCACCGGGCGCTCGCCTGGCTGGTGGCCTGGCAGGCGATCGCCGGTCAGTAGCAGCAATTGGTCGAGACCGGCGGCGTCCATTCTTTTCAGTTGCGCGAGCAGATCATGTTGTTCACGGTCTTTGCCGGAAAAGTGGGGCAGGGCAGGGACGGGTTTACTGAAGCTGGACAGGGCGTCCAATGGCGAGAGGTCCAGCGGGCTGCCGACACGGTCGCCGATGGCTACGGTCATTGGCCAGCCGCACAAGTGCCCACGGGCCATGATCGCCTCCATCGCAGCGAAGCGTTCGGCCGACGGCTTGGGCACGAACTCCATGACGCAGACGAAGGTTTTTTCGCGCAGCGCCGATTTCAGCAGGCTCATGGCAATGGGGCACCTGGATTGTTCAGTGAGGCATTGTGCGACGCGTCTTGGGCGCAGGCTTGTCTGCGAGCGTACGAGCCTGCTCTGAACAAGACGTGCCCGGCACATTCATCATGAAAGGATCTTAATTTCATCTCAAATTAAATGAGTTTGTCTCATTATGTGCCTGGCCGGAAAATCCCCCTCATTCATTTTTGCATTCTGAGGGACAAGAGATGGCACTGGCACATAACCTGGGTTTTCCGCGTATCGGTCGCGACCGCGAACTGAAAAAAGCCCAGGAAGCCTTCTGGAAAGGTGAGTTGGACGAAGCCGGCCTGCGCAAGGTAGGCCGCGACTTGCGCGCGGCTCACTGGCAAGCCCAGAAGGATGCTGGCATCGAGCTGTTGCCCGTCGGCGATTTCGCCTGGTACGACCAGGTACTGACGCACTCGCTGACCTTCGGCGTCATCCCCGAGCGTTTCCGAGGCCATGACGGTGCCAAGCCCACCCTGCAAACCCTGTTCGCCATGGCCCGTGGCGTGGCGACCGGGCGCAGTGCCAATTGCTGCGGCGGTGCCCACGCCCAGGAAATGACCAAGTGGTTCGACACCAACTACCACTACTTGGTACCTGAGTTTACCGTCGATCAGCAATTCGCCCTGAGCTGGGAGCAGTTGTTCGAGGAAGTTGACGAAGCCAAGGCCTTGGGCCATGCCGCCAAACCGGTGGTGATCGGCCCGCTGACCTACTTGTGGCTGGGCAAGGCCAAAGGTGGAGACTTCGACAAGCTGGAGCTGCTCGACCGTTTGCTGCCGGTATACGACGAAATCCTTAACCGCCTGGCTGGTCAGGGTGTGGAGTGGGTGCAGATAGACGAGCCGATCCTGGTACTCGATCTGCCGCAGGAATGGAAAAACGCCTATGAGCGCGTCTACAACATCCTCCAGCGCGCCCCTTTGAAAAAACTGGTGGCCACCTATTTCGGCGGCCTGGAAGAAAACCTCGGCCTTGCCGCCAACCTGCCCGTCGACGGCCTGCATATCGACCTGGTGCGAGCGCCGGAGCAGTACCCGACCATCCTCGACCGCCTGCCGGCCTACAAGATACTCTCACTGGGCCTGGTCAACGGCCGCAACGTCTGGGCCTGCGATCTGGAGAAAGCCGTTGATGTACTGCGTCACGCTGCCGAGCGTCTGGGTGACCGCCTGTGGGTTGCACCATCCTGTTCGCTGTTGCACAGCCCCGTGGACCTGGGCCGTGAAGACCAGCTCGACACCGAGCTGAAAAGCTGGCTGGCCTTCGCCGTGCAGAAATGCCAGGAAGTCGCCGTGCTGGCCAAGGCCGTCAACCAACCGGACGCTGCCGAAGTTGCCGCCGCACTGGCGCGTAGCCGCGCCATCCAGGCTGGCCGCGCCAGCTCGCCACGTATCCACAAGCCTGCTGTACAGGCGCGGGTCGACGCTATAAAGCCTGGCGACAGCCAGCGCCAGTCGGCGTTCGGCCAGCGTATTGCCAAGCAGCGAGCCGGGCTGAACCTGCCAGCCTATCCGACCACCACTATCGGCTCTTTCCCGCAGACCCCTGCCATACGCCTGGCACGCCAGGCGTTTAAACAGGGCAAGTTGACCGAAGCTGATTACGTCGAAGCCATGCACAGTGAAATCCGCCATGCCGTACAGATCCAGGAAAACCTGGGCCTGGACGTACTGGTGCACGGCGAGGCCGAGCGCAACGACATGGTGGAATACTTTGCCGAGCAACTCGACGGCTACGTGTTCACCCGTTTTGGCTGGGTACAGAGCTATGGTTCGCGGTGCGTGAAGCCTGCGGTGATCTACGGTGACCTGAGCCGGCCTGAGGCGATGACCGTGGCCTGGATCCGCTATGCACAAGGGCTGACCCGCAAAGTCATGAAGGGCATGCTGACCGGCCCGGTGACCATGCTGATGTGGTCGTTCCCACGTGAGGATGTCAGCCGCGAAACCCAGGCCCGTCAACTGGCGCTGGCAATCCGCGATGAAGTGCTCGACCTGGAAGCAGCTGATATCAAGATCGTGCAGATCGACGAAGCAGCCTTCCGCGAAGGCCTGCCGCTGCGCCGCAGTGCCTGGCCTGCTTACCTCGAGTGGGCCACCGAGGCCTTCCGCCTTTGCGCTTCGGGCGTTCGTGACGAAACACAGATCCACACCCACATGTGCTACAGCGAATTCAACGATGTGATCGAGTCGATCGCTGCGATGGACGCAGACGTCATCACCATCGAGACATCGCGTTCGGACATGGAATTGCTGGAGGCGTTCGAGAAGTTCGACTACCCGAACGAGATCGGCCCAGGTGTGTATGACATTCACTCGCCACGCGTACCGAGCCGCGAGGAGATGGTCACGTTGCTGCGCAAGGCAGCCCTGCGTATTCCGGCTGAGCGTCTGTGGGTCAACCCGGATTGCGGATTGAAAACCCGTGCCTGGCCCGAGACCGAGGCGGCGTTGGTGAACATGGTGGCAGCGGCTCGGGAGTTGCGCGCCACAGCCTGAGGATTTGCTGCTTGTACCACCCCCATCGGCGGCTTGCCGGCGATGGGGGCAATGCTGTCTGCGTTAAACCGTGATCAACGCTCGATCGCCAAAGCGACACCCTGGCCCCCGCCGATGCACAGCGTGGCCAACCCCTTCTTGGCGTCGCGCTTGATCATCTCGTGCAGCAAGGTCACCAGCACCCGGCACCCCGAGGCACCAATCGGGTGCCCAAGGGCAATTGCCCCGCCGTTGACGTTGACCCGCTCGGCATCCCACTCCAGCGCCTTGCCCACCGCCAGCGCCTGTGCGGCAAAGGCCTCGTTGGCCTCGATCAGGTCAAGCTCGGCCAATTGCCAGCCAGCCTTGTCCAGGCAACGCTGGGTGGCCGACACCGGGCCAATCCCCATGATTGCCGGGTCCACCCCCGCACTGGCGTAGCCGGCAATTTTGGCCAGTACCGGCAGGCCAAGGTCCTTGGCCTTGCCTGCACTCATCAGCAGCACCGCAGCGGCGCCGTCGTTTAGGCTGGAGGCGTTGCCAGCGGTGACGCTGCCGTCTTTCTTGAAGGCCGGGCGCAGCTTGGCCAAGGAATCAGCAGTGGTGTCAGGACGGGGCTGCTCGTCACGGTCAAAGACCTTTGGGTCGCCTTTTTTCTGCGGCATCACAATGGGTGTGATTTCGTCCACGAAGCGGCCGGCATCGATGGCGGCCACCGCCTTGCGCTGCGATTGGGCAGCAAACGCATCCTGCTGTTCACGGCTGATGCTGTACTTCTCCACCAGGTTTTCGGCGGTAATGCCCATGTGGTAGTCGTTGAAGGCATCCCACAGGCCGTCGGTGATCATGCTGTCGACCAACTGGCCATGGCCCATGCGCTGCCCGGTTCGCGCCGAAGGCATCACGTAGGGGGCCAGGCTCATGTTTTCCTGGCCTCCGGCGATTACCACCTCGGCATCACCGCAACGGATGGCTTGTGCAGCCAGGTGCAGGGCCTTGAGGCCCGAGCCGCAGACTTTGTTCAGGGTCAGCGCCGGTACACTGTAGGGCAGGCCGGCCTTGATCGCGGCCTGGCGAGCAGGGTTCTGCCCGGCGCCGGCGGTGAGTACCTGGCCGAGGATCACCTCGTCGACCTGTGCCGGGTCCAGCCCGGTCTGCTCCAGCAGGCGCTTGATCACGGCAGCGCCCAGGTCTACCGCGGGCACGTTGGCCAGGGCACCCTGGAAGCTGCCGATGGCGGTTCGGGTTGCGGCGACGATGACCACGTCGTTCATGTTGTTGTTCTCCGTGTGCAGGTGGGCGCCCAGCGGGCGCAGTGCCACCAGCTTCGGCGGGTTTGGCTCATTTGTTAAGTTTGTTTTTCTTTGCCATTGATGTGAAAAACCAATCAATGGCTCCGGAGCTGGTCTCCGGTCTTTGGTCTTAACCACCGAATCTTGCCAGCGCCAGAGTGTTCATCGGGGGCGCATCGTTTTGCATCCCTTTGATCACCCCGTAATATGTGTCGGATAACCCGTGGGGGTAGTCTCACCCTCTGATCAATCGGAATCGCCCGAGGCGGCGCTTCCCCGGCATAAACCTGACGAGGTACAGACATTGGCCATCATTCATCCTAAGGTTCGCGGTTTCATCTGCACCACGACTCACCCGAAGGGCTGCGAGCTGAACGTCCGTGACCAGATCGAAGCCACCCGCAAGCTGGGCGTGCGCGAGGATGGCCCGAAGAAGGTCCTGGTCATTGGTGCATCCAGCGGCTACGGCCTGGCGGCACGCATTACCGCCGCCTTCGGCTTCAAGGCCGATACCCTGGGCGTGTTCTTCGAAAAACCAGGCACCGAGACCAAGGCTGGCACTGCCGGCTGGTACAACGCTGCTGCCTTCGACAAGTTCGCCAAGGCCGAGGGCCTGTACAGCAAGTCGATCAACGGTGACGCTTTCTCCGATGAAGCCCGTGCCAAGGTCATCGAGCTGATCAAGAACGAAATGGGCGGTCAGGTCGACCTGGTCATCTACTCCCTGGCCTCGCCGGTGCGCAAGCTGCCGCAGACCGGTGAAGTGATCCGCTCCGCGCTCAAGCCGATCGGCCAGCCGTACAAGTCGACCGCCATCGATACCAATAAGGACACCATCATCGAGGCCAGCATCGAGCCGGCCACCGAGCAGGAAATCGCTGACACCGTCACCGTCATGGGCGGCCAGGACTGGGAACTGTGGATCGACGCCTTGAACGCCGCGGGCGTGCTCGCACCACAGGCTCGCACCGTGGCCTTCAGCTATATCGGTAGTGACATCACCTGGCCGATCTACTGGCACGGCGCCCTGGGCAAGGCCAAGCAGGACCTGGACGAAACCGCCCAGCGCCTGGCCGGCAAGGTCGGTGGCAGCGCCAACGTGGCCGTGCTCAAGTCGGTGGTCACCCAGGCCAGTTCGGCCATTCCGGTGATGCCGCTGTACCTGTCGATGGTCTTCAAGATCATGCAGGAGAAGGGCGTTCACGAAGGTACTCAGGACCAGCTGGACCGCATGTTCCGTGACCGCATGTACCGTGCTGACGGCTCCCCGGCGGAGCTGGACGAAAAGGGCCGCCTGCGCCTGGACGACTGGGAACTGCGCGACGATGTGCAGGGCGCCTGCAAGGCCCTTTGGCCGCAAGTGACCACCGAGAACCTGTTCGAACTGACCGACTACGCCGGTTACAAGAAGCAGTTCCTCAACCTGTTCGGCTTCGAGCGCGCTGACGTCAACTACGACGAAGATGTGGCGACCGAGGTGAAGTTCGACTGCGTCGAGCTGTAAGCCCCATGGCTTGTACCGGCCCCGCGAAAGGGTCGGTACAGCCCTCTAATTTTTTGCTAGCGTTGGCGCACAACAACAGGAAGCGCGCCATGAGCAGCCTCACCCTACCGGCCACGCCTTTTCGCCAGACCACAGCCGACGGCTACAGCCTTGGTGGTTTCTACTGGCGCCACGCCCAGGCCAATCCCCAGCGCCCGCTGGTGATCATAAATGCCGCCACGTCCGTGCGCTGCCGTTACTACGCCCGCTTTGCCGATTACCTGTTCGCCCAAGGCTGCGACGTGTTGACCTATGACTACCGCGGTATCGGCGAATCCCGGCCGCCTTCCTTGCGCGGTTTCCAGGCCTCCTGGAGCGACTGGGGCAGGCTGGATTTCGAAGCCATGCTGGCGCACGCCGCCCAGGCATTTCCCTGCCAGCCGGTGGATGTCGTGGGGCACAGCTTCGGCGGTTGCGCTGTAGGGCTGGCGCCGTCTGCCGGGCGGATCAGGCGGGTGGTGATGGTGGGTGCGCAGTTCGCCTACTGGCGCGACTATGCGGCTGATCAGCGATGGCGGCTGTTCGGCAAGTGGCACGTGGCGATGCCGTTGCTGACCCGTGTGTTCGGTTACTTCCCCGGCAAACGCCTGGGCTGGATGGAAGACACACCTGCAGGTGTGGTGCAGGACTGGACCACCCGTACAGCGCGCTATGAGCAAAGGCCCAGCGGGCGCACGTTGGAGCGTTTGCCGTTTGCCCAGGTGCGTGCGGCGACGTTGGCGATCAGCCTGGCCGATGACCCGTTTGGCACGGTGGCCGCTACAGAGCGATTGCTAGGTTATCTGGAAGGCGCCGAGCGTCGGCATCTGCGGATTGCACCTGCGGATATCGCGGCCGAGGACATTGGCCACTTCGCGTTTTTCCATGACCGGTTCCGCGAGAGCCTGTGGCCGATTGCGCTGGCGTGGTTGCAGCGCGGCGGGTTGCCGGCCGACGGGCCGGGGCAGATCATCAGCTGATGGGGCCTGCCCGGCCCGGCAGTATCAAGCGTTGCGCGAAAGCGGCTGCGCGGTGAACTTCACACCTGCCAGGCCATGCGCGATCAGCGCACGGATGTTGCCATGGTCAGTGCCCTCAGGCGTGGCCGCCACGTCACGGTAGTGCTCGCCGAAGGCCAGCAGCGCCTCCTGGTCGCTCAGGCCTTCCAGCAGGGCCAGGCCCAGCGTCTTGCACGAGCCTTCGTTCTGTCCGGCGGCGTTTTCCACGCCACCGTTGGTGAAAGCCTGTGGCTGGTAGCTGTAGTTGGCAGCGATGAACGCCAGGGTGTCGGCAAAGGCGTGTTTGCCGCTGGCCAGGCTGGCGCGCAGGGTGTTCAGATCAGTCACGAGGTTTTCCTTTTTCAAACGCCGCTTGCTGGTCGGCGCTGGCTTCTTTCTGGTACTGGGTTTTCCATTCGACGTAGGGCATGCCATACACCGCTTCACGGGCGTCATCCAGGCTGATGTCGACCTGGCGTTCGTCGGCCGCGGCCTTGTACCACTTGGACAGGCAGTTGCGGCAGAAACCTGACAGGTTCATCAGGTCGATGTTCTGCACATCGGTGCGGTTCTGCAGGTGTGCGACCAGGCGCCGGAAGGCGGCGGCCTCGAGTTCGAGTTGTTCTTGCGCAGTCATGGGCTTCTCTCAGGTCATGCGATTCTTCAGGTGGCGGCCACCGTTGATGACCACCTGGCTGCCGGTGCTGTATTGGCTTTCGAGCAGGTATTTGACCGTCTCGATCAGCGGGCCGGCGCCGGGTTCGAATTCCAGCAGGGCCTTTTTCAGGGTCTGCTGGCGATAGGCTTCGTCGCCCCCTTCCTTGAGGATCAGCAGCCCAGGCAGGATACCGTTGACGTGTACCTTGGGCGCATATTTTTCGGCAAACGACAGCACCATGTTCTGCAGCGCTGCCTTGGTGGCGGCATAGCCGATATGGCTCTTGCTGCCCCGCGAGGAGGTTTCGTCGCAGATGTGGATGATATCGGCATTGTCGACCTTGTTCAGCAAATCACCCAGCGCCAGGTTCAGGTGGTAGGGCGCCTCGACGTGGAGGCGGAACATGGTCTGCAGGTTGTCCAGGCCATCGTCGAGCCACAGAGAAGCGTTGTGGATGATTGCGCGCAGCCCATCGTAGTGCTGCTGCAGGTGGTCGATCAGCGCCTGGCGGTCGGCCGCCAGGCAAAGGTCGGCCTGGAACTGCACGATGTTAGGGTGCGCAGGCTGGGGCTGGAGGCTGCGGCTGGCACTGACCACGGTATGGCCGGCCTCTGCCAGCTCAAGGGCCAAGGCCAGCCCGACGCGCTGGCTGGCTCCGGTAACGAGAATTGGGCTGTTCATGTGCGGGCGGTCAACTTGTCTTTCCTGTCGTTGCCGCCCAGCATACCCGAACTGTTTCCCTCTTGTATGGCCTGGCCTCAGCGGCTGCGCAGTGCGGCGCCTGAGGGGGGAGAGGCATGAAGCCAACCGGCCAGCAGGCGGGTGGAGAGCGGGATGAACAGGTACACCATCAGCGGCGTCAGTGCCAGGGTGCTGAGCATCACGCGCGGCACCAGTTCAAATTCGGTCAGCCAGTGGCCGAAGAGCACATTGAACAGCAGCGAGACGGGAAAAAATGCCAGCCAGATCGCGACCGCCTGTTTCCAGCGTGGTGGTTTTTGCACTGTATTGGTGCCAAACCAGTCATCGATGCCACTGACGCGCCTCTCTTTGGGGCGCTCGAACAGGCCGTTGCCACGTCGCAGCCAGGCGCGGCGCGACGCGGAATGCTCCCAGGCATGCAGGGTGGGCTCGTCGCTGAAGCGGAAAATGATCTGGAATTCATCGCTGTCGCGCGGCGGTGCGAGGATGCCTGAACCGAGGTAGCCGGGGAAGTCGGTGGCCAACTGCTCGCCTTCGTGCAGCCAGGCCAGCAGGTCCTGGTAGCGGCCATGGGCGGCGCGACGCGACACCATCAGGGTGACGGGTGGGGTAGACATCGTGTATCTCCTGGCGACGGGGCTGGCGGGTAGCCGGCCCCTTGGCTGCGTGGCCCGGGGTGGTGGGCGACGCAAGCGTCTATGCAAGAATCGGGCGCGGATTATGGCTGATCGCTCGTTATTGGCAACTGTCTGCTACTGAGGGTGGTTAACCTGCGACGTTTCCTCTCGTAGTAGACTGCACCTCCAATTTATTGCGCACAGGTCATTCAGTGCAGATGGACAATCAGGGACTTACAGCGGAAGTCGAAGCAGGCCTGCAGCATCAGGACCTGTTCCCGATACGTGAAGTTTCCCGGCTCACCGGGGTCAATGCCGTGACTCTGCGTGCCTGGGAGCGGCGCTATGGGCTGATCCAGCCAACACGCACCGACAGTGGCCACCGCCTTTATTCGCTGGCTGACATCGAAGATATCCGGCGCATTCTTGGATGGCTGGAGCGCGGTGTGGCGGTCAGCAAGGTCGGCAGTATCCTGGCGCGTGACCAGGCGAACGTGCATGACGCGTTTGCAGCCGATTCTGCCATCCGCTGGCAGGCGCAATTGCGCGAGGCAGTGCAACGCTTCGATGCCGAGAGCCTTGACCGGTTGTTCGACCAGGTGTTTGCCTGCATCAGTCAGGACCAGGTTTTCGCTGATGTGTTCATGCCCGTCTGGCACGACCTGGCGGCTGGGCAAGGTGCGTTCGGCCAGGCCAGCGAGTGGCTGTTCCTCGATCAGTTTTTGCGTGCCCGGGTGTTCTCGCGCCTGCAGCTCACGCGTCGGCAGCGCAGCCGCTGCGTGCTTCTGGCACCGTTGCCGGGGCAGTGCCTGGAACTGGAACTGCTGGTCACCGGCCTGTTGTTGTGCAGCGATGATGTCGGTGTAACGCTGTTGATGCCTGGGCAGCCGCTGGATGAGTTGGCGGTCGTCTCTGGAAAGCTTAGGCCCGATGCTTTGGTACTGTTCTCCAACCACGCGCCGACAGCTGAGCTCAGCAAGCGCTTGAGGCGCCTGGCTGCCGGGCTTGAGTGCCCATTGCTACTGGCGGGGGAGGCTGCCGAAATGGCCCAGGAAAGCCTGGCCGGCAGCCCGGTGGCGTGCCTGGGTGCAGAGGTAAGCCTCATGCGGCGGCGCTTGCGGCAATACCTGGCCGGTCAGCTCGACAGCTGAGCGTGCAACTCCGGGTGGGCCTGAAGATGAGCTTGCAGAATGTATTCACGCAAGCGCTCGGTTTCTTGCGCCGAGCTGCGGCTGAGGTCGTAGGCAGCGAGATCCGGGCCAATACGCCGGCGTAGCCTGCCGTGCAGTACGATGGCCGGGATGCCCCCTGGCGCGAAGCGCAGGTCGAAGCGCGAAGGCGCTTCGGGCAGGCCGCGAATTTCTAGCAGCGCCCCTTTGAAAGAAATCTCGCGCACGAAGAGCCCGCTGACCTTGCCCTGCGCATCCAGTAGTGCAGTGGGCTGGTCCATCGACAGGCGCCAAGGGCGCAACATCGGGCCGTCTTCGTAGATTTCCGGCGAGCCGATCTGCAGGTGCACGGCGTGGAACTCGTCCTCCACCAGGTGCAGGGGGAAGTTGATCTGCTGGTTGTTGAACTGTGCCTGCAGGGTGACTTGCTCGTTGGCCACCAGCCGAGCCAGCAACGACTGAATACGTCGGTCGCCATTGACCAGCAGGCTCGACATCGGGTCGGTCTGGTTCAATTGCGGGGAATGCTGCATGTCCTGGATGAAATCCAGCTCGTCCTGGGTCAAAAGCGCATTGGCGCGCATGATCGAACTCGGAGTTGACGGCTTCTTCAACGGGATTGACTCTGCCTTAAGCGCTTGGTTCCGGGCGCTTGTCGAAATTCCGACGAACGTGCATCTCAGCCAGTTCACGTTCCAGCTCGACCTGGCGGCTGACATCCTTCTGGATGCCGATGAAATACGTGCGATGATCGGCATCGCATTTCACCGGCGTGATCGACAACTCGTTCCAGAAGGCGCTGCCGTCCTTGCGGTAGTTGCGCAGGACTTCGCGGCATGGACGGCCTTCGGCCAGCGCCTTGCGGATGCGTGCACGGGCAAGTTGGTCCCGGTCATCGCCCTGCAGGAAACGGCAATCCTGGTAAAGGATCTCGTCGCGGCTGTAGCCGGTCAGGCGCTCGAACGCCGGATTGACGTAGATCAGAATGGTGTCATCGCCTTCCTGTTCGGCGACCACGATGCCGTCGTTGGACGCATCGACCATCGATTGCAGCAGTTGTGCGTTGATCATGTCCGGGCCAGTAGGCAAAGGGGGCATAGGTTAGGCGGCCTTTTGCCACCGTCGGATGCTAGTATCCTACGTTTTCACTCAGTTTCGGAATCCATCTCTCGATGAAAATCGCCATTATTTCCGGCTCCGTATACGGTACTGCCGAAGAAGTTGCCCGTCATGCCGAGTCGCTGCTCAAGGCTGCAGGCCATGATGCCTGGCACGCTGCCCGCGCCACCCAACAGGATCTCGAAGGTTTTGCGCCAGAAGCGTTGCTGGCAGTGACCTCCACCACCGGCATGGGTGAGCTGCCGGACAACCTCATGCCGCTGTACAGCAGCATCCGTGACACCCTGCCCGCAGCCTGGCGTGGCTTGCCGGGGGCGGTCATTGCTTTGGGCGATTCCAGTTATGGCGATACTTACTGCGGCGGTGGCGAGCAGTTGCGTGAGCTGTTTGCCGAACTGGGTGTGCGTGAACTGCAGCCGATGCTCAAGCTCGATGCCAGCGAGACAGTAACCCCGGAGACTGACGCCGAACCGTGGTTGGCAGCATTTGCCCAGGCCCTGACGGCCTGAGGTTGTGGTGGCGAGCCTTTCGGCTGTGACCGTTCGTGCCACTGACTCGCTCGGTCATCAAGCTGGCTGTCAACGCAAGTTTCACCGAGTGGGCGGCTGACTAGACTCAGCCTCGACATAGAGAGCACATGTATGTGCCGAGGTGACATGCAATGAACGCAGCCTTGCCCTATAACCACAACCGTTGCATACCGGGACGAACCTGATGCCTTTGGCCGAGATACCATTGTGCGTCTGGCGTACCCGGAGTCAGTGTTTTTCATTCCGGGGCCAGAGCATACGCTACTGGTCCGCAGGGCAAGGAGAGCCTCTGCTGCTGTTGCATGGATTCCCGACGGCAAGTTGGGATTGGCATTACCTCTGGACGCCGCTGGCCCAGCGCTTTCGCCTCATCGCCTGCGACATGCTCGGCTTTGGCGATTCGGCCAAGCCGCTCAACCATGGCTACAGCCTGATCGAGCAAGCAGACCTGCAGCAGGCCTTGCTCGCCCACCTCGAGGTCGACCAGCCTGTGCACCTGCTGGCACACGATTACGGCGGCAGTGTGGCCCAAGAGTTGCTGGCTCGACACCATGAACAGCGTGCGGACATCGCCAGTTGCGTGTTCCTCAACAGCGGTCTGTTCCCTGAAAGCTGCCGGGTGCTGTTGATACAGAAGTTGCTGCTCAGCCGCCTGGGTTGGCTGGTGGCGCGTTCGTTCGGGCGCGACGACCTGGTGCGCAACGTCAGCCAGGTCTATGGGCCGTGCACTCACCCCAGCGAAAGCGCGCTGGATGACTTCTGGAGCCTGATCGCTTCCAACGGCGGCACTCGCATCCTGCACAAACTGGTAGGTTTCGTGACCGAGCGCAGGCTGCATCGCGAACGCTGGGTGGGTGCGCTGCAGCGCGAGGGCGTGCCGCTGCGTTTTATCAACGGCGTGGTCGATCCGCTTAGCGGAGCGCAGATGGTCGAGCGTTACCGGCAACTGGTGCCCAACCCGGACATCGTGCAATTGCAGGGCATTGGCCATTACCCGCACACCGAAGCCCCTGCGCAGGTATTGCGCCACTACCTGGCCTTTCGCGAACAGCCGCTGAGCTACCTCCCGCAAAAAATGGCCTGGCCCTGAGCGACTGACATCGTTGCGCGTTATCGCCTGGCATTCAGCCTGAGTGAGCTTGATTGTCCGCTGGCAGGTGCTGGTGGACACTCGAGTCCTTCAACCTATCTGGAGCCAGGAGCATGAGCGAGCCGGTACGTCTGCAAGACCGTGTGGTGATCGTCACAGGGGCCGGTGGTGGCCTGGGCCGCGCCCATGCACTGCTGTTCGCCGCGCGTGGCGCCAAGGTGGTGGTCAACGATCTTGGGGGGTCTACCCACGGGGAAGGCGCCAGCGCTTCAGCGGCCGATCGGGTTGTCGATGAGATCTGCGCCGCTGGAGGCATGGCTGTGGCCAATCACGACTCCGTTGGTGACGGCGCACGCATCGTCGAACAGGCGCTGGACTGTTTTGGGCGGGTCGATGTGCTGGTGAACAATGCCGGCATCCTGCGCGACAAGACCTTCCACAAGATGGACGACAGCGATTGGGATCAGGTTTACCAAGTCCATGTCGAGGGCGCCTACAAGGTCACCCGCGCTGCCTGGCCCCATTTACGCGAGCAGAACTGGGGGCGGGTGATCTTCACCGCTTCGACCTCTGGGATCTATGGCAACTTCGGCCAGGCCAATTACGGCATGGCCAAGCTTGGCTTATATGGCTTGACCCGTACCCTGGCCATCGAAGGGCGCAAACACGGCGTGTTGGTCAATGCCATCGCGCCTACCGGTGGCACGCGCATGACCGAAGGGCTGATACCGGCACAGGTGTTCGAACGCCTCAAGCCTGAACTGGTCAGCCCCCTGGTGGTTTACCTGGGTAGCGAGCAGTGTCAGAGCAGCGGTGAGCTGTTCGAGGTGGGCGGGGGCTGGATTGGCAAGGTGCGCTGGGAGCGTAGCCTGGGTGTCGGCTTCGACCCGAGGGAAGGTTTTAGCCCTGAGCAGGTGGCTGACAGCTGGGCGCAGATTGGTGATTTCGCTGAGGCGATACACCCGCAGGACAGCTTGCAGGCGTTGCAGCAGATGATGGCGAACCTGCAGCAGTATCCGCTGCAGCGTCCTTGAGATCGAGCTCCATCGCGGTCGGCGCTCGGTCTGCTGGCCGCCAGAACAGTCAAGGCATGCGCCACCAACGCACTGTAAACAACCGACAAAAAAAAGCCGCTGCAAGCGCAGCGGCCAATCGAGACGTCAGATCAAGGAGCTTCAAAATCAACGTCGGTGAACCTCGCAGGCCTGAAAGGCGGGGGGAGTGCCCTTCATGCCGGCCAGTGATTCAAGAATAAGCGCTTGATCCGGCAGGAAAAATAGCCGCTTGCGACATTCACCTTTACGTTTCAGGCAACAGTGCCACAGCCCGTCTCAGGCCTTCGGTGCGTAACCCATGCGCCAGCTGGTATCACGCGCTGCTGCCAGCAGGCGCTGCGCCGCCGGCCCATGTTCATCGGCGTGAAAGATCGAGGTCGGCCCTACCACGGTCATCACCGCGGCGATCTGCCCCATGGCATTGAACACGGGGGCCGAGAGCGCATCCACGCCCGGCATCAGCAAACCGTGCACATGGTGCAGGCCCCGTTCGCGAATGCCTGCCAGCAGCCGGTCGTAATCGCTCGCGCTTTGCTGCAGCACGGCCAGTTCCTTGTCGCGCAGCTCCAGGGTTTCGCGCTCAGGCAAGTACGCGGCAAACACCAGCCCGGTAGAGGAACTGAGCAGCGGCAACACCGAGCCGATCTGGGTCACCACCGTCACCGCCCGTACAGCAGGCTCGATGCTGACCACCGTTGCTCCCTGATTGCCCCACACGGCGATGAAGCAGCTTTCGTTGAGCTCGTCGCGAAGCTGCGACAAGGGCAGCGCCGCCAGCTTCAGCACATCAATGCTGCCCAACGCTGCCAGCCCCACGCGCAATGCTTCACGGCCAAGCCCGTAGTGGTTGGTGGCCGCATCCTGCTCGGCAAAACCACTGGCAATGAGTGCTTGCAGGTAACGGTGCACTTTGCTCGCGGGCATCTGCACGTGCTCGGCCAACCGCGACAGGGAGGTGGACGGCGAGAGCTCGGCGAGGGCCTTGAGGATGTCGGTGCCGACTTCCGCCGAGCGGACCTTCTGCTTGCCGTTGTCGGTGGGGGAGCTGGCTTTGGCCATGGGTTGGGTTTTCCGGATTCGTCGAGTCGCGCCTTTATAGCTTGACGGGTTGCACGGAGCAAATTACGTTATTCGTAATCTGATTACGATAAAAACAAAATCCGGAGGCATCGATGAACCGCGACACGTCGCCCGACCTTCAGTACCTGAGCGGCTTCGGCAATGAGTTCGCCAGTGAAGCCCTGCCCGGGGCCCTGCCCGTCGGGCAAAATTCTCCGCAGAAGGCCCCCTACGGCCTGTATGCCGAGCTACTGTCGGGTACGGCGTTCACCATGGCGCGCAGCGAACTGCGCCGGACCTGGCTGTATCGCATTCGCCCGTCCGCCCTGCACCCGCGCTTTGAACGGCTGGCGCGTCAGCCACTGAACGGGCCGCTGGGCGGCGTCACCCCCAATCGCCTGCGCTGGAACCCTCAACCGCTCCCAACTGAACCGACTGACTTCATCGAAGGCTGGCTGCCGATGGTGGCCAATTCGGCTGCGGACAAACCGGCGGGGGTGAGTGTCTATATCTACTGCGCCAACCGCTCGATGGAACGGGTGTTCTTCAACGCTGACGGTGAACTGCTGATAGTGCCGGAGCAGGGTCGCCTGCGCATCGCCACTGAGCTGGGGCTGCTGGAGGTCGAGCCGCAGGAAATCGCCGTGGTACCGCGCGGCATGAAGTTTCGCGTCGAACTGCCTGATGGCCAGGCCCGGGGCTACATTGCCGAGAACCACGGCGCGCCGTTGCGCCTGCCGGACCTGGGTCCGATCGGCAGCAACGGGCTGGCCAACCCCCGAGACTTCCTGGCCCCGGTAGCGCACTACGAGGAGGCTGAAGGCCCGGTACAGCTGGTGCAGAAGTTTCTGGGTGAACACTGGGCCTGCGAGCTGCAGCACTCACCACTGGACGTGGTCGCCTGGCACGGCAGTAACGTGCCCTACAAGTATGACCTGCGTCGTTTCAACACCCTCGGCACGGTCAGCTTCGATCACCCCGATCCGTCGATCTTCACCGTATTGACGTCACCGACCAGCGTGCATGGTCTGGCCAACATGGACTTCGTGATCTTCCCTCCGCGCTGGATGGTGGCCGAGAACACCTTCCGTCCACCGTGGTTCCACCGCAACCTGATGAACGAATTCATGGGCCTGATCAGCGGTGCCTACGATGCCAAGGCCGAAGGTTTCCTGCCCGGTGGCGCTTCGCTGCACGGTGTGATGAGCGCCCACGGGCCCGATGCCGAGACCTGCGAAAAAGCCATTGCCGCCGACCTCGCACCGCACAAGATCGACAACACCATGGCCTTCATGTTCGAGACCAGCCAGGTGCTGCGCCCGAGCCTGCAGGCGCTCGAGTGCCCGCAGTTGCAGGCCGACTACGATAGTTGCTGGGCCACCTTGCCGAGCACCTTCAACCCGAACCGGAGATAACCCATGAACCAGTCCGCCATTGCCCGTAGCTGGGTCGAGCACGCCAACGGGCACAGCGACTTCCCGCTGCAGAACCTGCCGTTGGGCATCTTCAGCCGCCCAGGTGAAACGCTGCGCTGCGGCGTTGCCATCGGTGATGCGATTCTCGACCTGGAGGCCGTGTTGGCTGCCGGGCTGTTCGAAGGCCAGGCCAAGGCCGCCGTGGAGGCTACCCGTGGTGGCGCGCTGAACGCTTTTTTCGCCCTCGGCCGAGAGGCCCGCGTGGCGTTGCGCGAGCGGTTGTTGGCGCTGTTGGGCGAACACAGCGAGCATCAGGCTGTGCTCAAGGGCGCGCTGCATCCTGCCAGTGATTGCCAGTTGCATTTGCCAGCCAAGGTCGGCGACTACACCGATTTCTACGTAGGCATCCAGCACGCTACCAACGTCGGCAAGCTGTTCCGCCCCGATAACCCACTGCTGCCCAACTACAAGTACGTGCCGATCGGCTACCACGGCCGCGCCTCGACGCTGCGCCCGTCAGGCACCGATGTACGCCGCCCCAAGGGCCAGACGCTACCCGCCGGGCACACCGAACCGAGCTTCGGCCCGTGCGCGCGCCTGGATTACGAACTTGAGCTGGGTATCTGGATTGCCCGGGGTAACGAGATGGGGCAGGCGATTCCGATCGCTGAAGCCGATCAGCACCTGGCTGGCCTGTGCCTGCTCAACGATTGGTCGGCGCGTGATATCCAGGCCTGGGAATACCAGCCGCTGGGGCCGTTCCTGTCCAAGAGCTTCATCACCACGCTGTCGCCCTGGGTGGTCACCGCCGAGGCCCTGGAGCCTTTCCGCTGCGCCCAGCCGGCGCGCCCGCAAGGTGATCCACAACCGTTGCCCTACCTGCTTGACCCGCGTGACCAGGCCAGTGGCGCCTTCGACATCGAGCTGGAAGTGCTGCTGATCACCGAGCGCATGCGTGAGCAGGGCTTGCCGGCCCACCGCCTGGCGCTGAGCAACACCCTGAACATGTACTGGACAGTGGCGCAGCTGATTACCCATCACAGTGTCAACGGCTGCCAGTTGCAGCCAGGCGACCTGTTCGGCTCGGGCACGCTGTCCGGCGCTTCGCCCGATGCCTACGGCAGCCTGCTGGAGACCACCTTGGGTGGCAAGCAGCCGGTGGAGCTGGCCAGTGGCGAGCAGCGCAAGTTCCTCGAGGACGGCGATGAGATCATCCTGCGTGCCCGTTGCAAGCGTGACGGTGTGGCCAGCATCGGCTTTGGTGAGTGCCGCGGCAAGATCATCGCCGCCAACTGAGGGAGCAGGGCAATGGAGCTGTACACCTACTACCGTTCCACCTCCTCCTACCGGGTGCGCATTGCCCTGGCGCTCAAGGGCCTGGATTACCAGGCCCTGCCTGTCAATCTGCTCAAGGGCGAGCAGCGCGGTACCGAGTATGGAGCGGTGAATCCGCAGGGCCGGGTACCGGCTCTACGCACCGACGATGCCCAACTGCTGGTGCAGTCACCGGCGATCATCGAGTACCTGGAAGAGGTTTATCCACAGCCTGCACTGTTGCCCAATGGTGCTGCAGCGAGGGCCAAGGTGCGCGGTGTGGCGGCGATCATAGGTTGCGATATCCATCCGTTGCACAACGTCAGTGTGCTCAACCAGTTGCGCCAGTTGGGCCATGACGAGGCACAGGTCAACCAGTGGATTGCCCACTGGATTGGCCAAGGCCTGGCGGCTGTAGAGCAGCTGATCGGCGATGATGGTTACTGCTTTGGTGAGGCGCCGGGGCTGGCGGACGTCTATCTGGTTCCGCAGCTCTATGCCGCCGAGCGCTTCAACATCGGCCTTGGCAGCTATCCGCGTATCAGCCGGGTTGCGGCATTGGCCGCCAGGCATGCTGCATTCGCCAAGGCGCATCCGTCCTGCCAGCCGGATACCCCGGCTCAGTGAATCGAACGGTTCGCCAGCGGTAGCTGGCCGATACGTTCGGACAGCTTCAGGCGCTGGACCGGATCCTCGGTGAGCAGCAAGGCATGCTCCAGGTCGAAGCGTTCGGCCTGCGGGCAGTCGAGGTGTTGGTAGAGCGAGGCGCGGGTCATGTAGTCGCTGACTTGCACCGGGCCCAGCTGCATGACCCGTTCGGCGTCGATCAGCGCGGCCAGGTGGTTGTCATTGCTGATATGCAGCTGGCGCAAATTACGCGAAAGGCGCTGCAGCATCTGGGCCGGGCTGGCCGTGCGCAGGTGCTCGGCTGTCAGCGGCACATGGGGGCCAAACTGGCGGGCCAGCAACTCGCGGCAATCATTGGGATACAGGCGCCGGCCACCGCAAGGGTCGAGCAGGTGATCGGCACCGGGTACGCGCAGCAGAAAGTGCCCTGGGAATGCCACACCCTCCAGTGCTATGGACAGGCGCCGGGCCAGCTCCAGGGTGATGATGGCTAGCGCCAGCGGTTGGCCCCGGCGGCGCTGCAAAACCCTGTCCATCAGTGCCGCCTGCGGGCGCAGTGGGTGGAATTCATCCTGCTGGAAGCCCAGCGCATTGAGTTGGCGCAGCAGTGGCTGAGCCAGCTCGCACACAGGCAGCATCGGCAGGCTGGCACTGATTTCGGCTTGCAGGTTGTGCAGGCTGGCAAGGCTGGTTGCGGGCTCGACCTTGCGATCGTGCTCGGCGGCAATCCACAAGGCAGCTTCCAGCAAGGCGACCGGTTCGCGTTCCAGGCAGGCCAGGCAGGCTTGGCGTGGGTTCATGGGGGCATCTCCGCATACCCTTGAGTAATAGCGCTGGCGTCGTGATTCGTCCAGTGGTCCGGTCGCAGCTTGGTGTGTATGTGGATGCCTATACTGCTAGGAGCACCTCCCAGGGGAGCCCGCCGATGTTCGCGCTGATGCAAAGCACCCGCACTCAGTCACTACACCTCTTCACCGACCCGAAAACCGGCCTCAAGGCTGTGGTGGCCATTCATAACGAGATTCGAGGCCCGGCGCTGGGAGGTTGCCGCTACCTGCCCTATGCAGACGACGAGAGCGCCATGGCCGATGCCATCCGACTGGCGCAAGGCATGAGCTACAAGGCGGCGCTGGCCGGGCTGGCATTGGGGGGTGGCAAGGCGGTGGTCATGCGCAACCCGCACGTGGAAAATCGCGCGGCGCTGTTCGAGACCCTGGGGCACTTCATCGATACCCTGCAGGGGCGTTTCATCATCGCTGTGGACAGCGGCACCTCCACGCTGGACATGGATTGCATCGCCCAGAGTACGCCCCATGTGACCAGCACAACGGCCTCGGGTGATCCCTCGCCGCATGCGGCCATGGGGGTATTCGCCGGCATCCGTGCAACCTGCCTGGCCCGCTTGGGCAGCAGCGACCTCAAAGGCTTGCGCATTGCGGTGCAAGGCCTGGGCAATGTGGGTTACGCACTGGCCGAGCAATTGTACGCAGCAGGTGCCGAGTTGCTGGTGAGTGATCTGGACCCCGGTCGGGTGCGGCTGGCGGTGGAGCAGTTCAACGCCCATCCGGTGACCAACGATGCCTTGATCAGTACGCCCTGCGATATTTTTGCGCCATGTGGCGTGGGCCCGGTGCTCAATGGCCAGACGGTGATGCAACTGCGCTGCGCTGCGGTGGCAGGTGCGGCGAACAACCAGCTGACCACCTTGCAAGTGGCTGACCAGCTGGAGGCTCGCGGGATTCTTTATGCCCCGGACTACGTGATCAATGCCGGTGGTTTGATCTACGTGGCAATGAAGCACCGCGGCGAGGAGCTGGGCACCATCACCGCGCACCTGGCACGGATCCCGACGCGCCTGACCGAGGTGTACGCTCATGCTCAGGCCGAGAAGCGCTCGCCTGCGCGCGTGGCGCAAATGCTGGCGGAGCGGTTGCTATACGGCTGAAGCCGCACGGCGGCCCGGCCGTCGACATCATTTTGCAGCATCAGCTTCCAACAACTCACTCAACGCGTCCGGCTGGCTCTTGAATGCCCGCGCGAACACGTCGCGGTTCTTCGCCATGTAAATGCCGGCTTCCTCGACCTGCTGCTCGGTCAGCGAAGGCACCGCCTTGTGCAGCACCTCGGCCAGGCGCTCGGCCAGTTCGAGCATCTTGTCGTGACGATCTGCTTCGGCCTTATCCATGAACAAGCGCTCCGGGTCGCGGCTGCTGCGGTACACCACTTCGACGGCCATTCATCACCTCTGTGCCTTTTTGCGGTTGGTTTATCGATTACTGTATGCGCATACAGTAATGGCAATGGCACCTCAGGTGCAACCCTTGCCGCAAAAAAGCGTAGCCCACAGGTGCCTTGCGGCAATCGGCCGCCTTCCAAAGCAGGGGCCTGGCCCTTTAACTGCATGGCACAAGCGTCACACGCGTGACGCATCATCCTTCATGTCGTATCGGGGAATCACACATCGTGAACATCAAATGGGCAGAAAAGCTGCGCAAGGGCCTGCATGGCTCGGCCGACTCGCTGGGCAATCTGTGTGTAGAGGGGTTTCACTACCTTGCCCTGTTCGGCATCGGCGCCATTACCGCCTACGCGGCGGTGATGACGTTCCTGGACATGCTCGGCAAGGGCGGCATCAGCGTCGATGACATCCTGCTGCTGTTCATCTACCTGGAGCTTGGGGCGATGGTCGGGATCTATTTCAAGACCAACCACATGCCTATCCGCTTCCTGCTGTATGTGGCGATCACCGCGCTCACCCGCCTGCTGATCGGTGATGTGTCGCACCACAAGGCGCCGGATGAGGGCCTGCTGTACCTGTGCGGGGGCATCCTGCTGCTGGCGTTTTCGATCCTGGTGGTGCGCTACGCCTCGTACCGTTACCCCTCGACCAAGGTGCTGGACGCCAATGGCAAGGCAGTGGAAGAGGGCAAGTAGCCGTCAGTTGGCGATGGAGTGACCTGACTGCTGGCGCGGGTCGCGGGTGAGGGCGGCCAGTACCTGCAAAGGGTTCTGCCCCAGTTCGATGGCCAAGCCCAGGCGTATGCTGTCGATGACTCGCTGCAGGCGCACCGGGTCGTTGCGCTGGGCCTGGGTGATCAGGCGCTTGGCGACCACGCCGGCGTCATCTGACAGGGTCAGCATGATGCTGCCGTCCAGGCGCTCGATGCTCAGGTTGACGCGATACTCGGGGGCGAAGGCGGCGCTGATCTGTTCGAAGGGATTGTTCATGGTCTGGGCCTGCAATAGGTGATTGCAGGAATTGACCGGGTAGATCCCGGGTTGGTTCAGGGCATTTGATCCGGTAGCCTTGGCGTCATCAGGACAAGGCAATTAGCCACTAGTGTGGCTACACTCCTTTGACCAAAGCCGCGATGGCTGGCCTCTGGCCTGCAAAGGAGTGCCCGTGGTTCCCTCTTCCGCTGCACGCCAGCGTGGCGCGATCGGCCTGATGGCTGTCACCACACTGGCCCTGGCCTTGCTTTTCATGCTGGTAGTGGTCGACAGCGGCCGCCTTTACCTTGAACAGCGCAAGTTGCAACGCATCGCCGACATGGCCGCGCTGGAAGCTGCAGGCCAGTCTGCCGTGTGCACGGGCAATGGCCCGCAGGCCACGGCCATTGCCAGCGTAGCCGCGGCCCGCAACGGCCACACGCCCGGCAGCCCCTTGGTGGCCAGTTGCGGTTACCTGCAGACCGGTGCCAATAGCCTGCGCACGTTTACCAGTGACAATGCCCGTAACGAAGCGATACGGGTCGATGTCAGCAACACAGTCACCACCAGTTTTGCCGCTGGCATCTACATCCTGACCCAAGGGGGGGAGGTGCCGCTGACCACGACTTTGCAGGCCCATGCTGTGGCATCGAAACCATTGCCGCCACAGGCCATGCTGAGCATTCGCACTACGTTGGCCACGGTTGATTCGCGCCAGTCGGCGTTGCTCGATGGCCTGCTCGGCGCTTTGGGAGGCAATGTGCAGCTTGGCCTCGCGGGCTGGAAAGGCATAGCCGCAACCGATCTCAACGTGCTCAACTACCTCGACCAGTTGGCTGTCGACCTGCAATTGACCGTCGGCGACTACGAGCAGCTGCTCAATGCCGACGCCACTGCCACACAATTGCTGGAAGCGGCGGTCAAGGTACTTGAGCAAAGCGGTGCCGCCGCCGATATCGTCACCAACCTGGGCAAGGTCGCCCTGGGGGCCGGGAACAGCACGTTGCTGCAATTGGGCGACATTCTCGATATTCAGAACGGTACTGCCCAAGCGGGGCTGGACGCCAGCATCCAGCTGCTGCAGCTGGTGCAGGGGGTGATCCAGCTGGCTGCCAGCGAAAGCGCAGCCACTGCCGACTTGCCGATTAGCGTGCTCGGCCTGATCAACGGCCGGGTGCGGCTGAAAGTGATCGAGCCGCAACAGGTATCGGCGGTCGGCGATCCGCGTACGGATGAACTGAGGGTTCACACGGCTCAGGTGCGGGCGATGATTTCGCTCGACCTGCCGCTGCTCAATACCGTCTTCGGCCTGGTCAATGCGGTGCTCGACCTTGTCTCGCCACTGACCAACGTGCTCAACAACCTGCTCAGCCTGAACCTGGCTTCGACACTGGAGTCGGTGCTATGCCTGTTGGGGGTGCCGTGCACTGTCACCGATATCGTGCTGGTGCCCGACAAGCTTCAGCTGGACATTGGCCTTGAGGTCGCCGAAGCCACGGCACGCCTCGACCCGCAGTCTCCTGACACGTTCAAATGCTCGCCCAAGCGTTTGACCGTTCAGGCGCAGAGCGCTGCTGCCAAGCTGGCGGTAGGGCGTTTCGATTCCACTAATGCGTTCTTCACCACCGGCACTACCGCTGTCAAGGCGCTGCCATTGATCGATATCGGCACCAAGCGCTGCACCAAGTTGCTGATACTCGGAACTTGCGAAAGCCGAATACCCTACGCCGGTGGCGGCCTTGGCCTGCGGGTCGACAGCAAGCTGCTGGGCAGTGGCCCGGTAGAGCACCCGCTGGTGTTCCAGGGCCCGGTTAGCGAACCGCCCAATATCGGGCAGCCCGCCGCCTACCTGAACATGCGCCCCGTCAATGACAATGTGGTCGGCAGCCTCAGCGATACCTTGCTGGGCGTCCAGCTCCAGGCCTTCAAACCCACTGCCAACAGTGGCCTCGGCGATGTACTGGTGATCGCCGGCAATGTACTCGGTACGGTCAAAGGCATCATCGAACCTTTGATAAGGGGGTTGCTCAGCCCCCTGATCGACCCCTTGGTCAATGTGCTGCTGAAAGTCCTGGGAATCGACCTGGTCAATACCGACGTCGGCGCCAACCTCAGTTGTTCCACCGGCCGTGCTCAGTTGGTGTTGTAGATGGGCAGCAACAACCGGAAGCAGGCGCCGTCAACTCCATTGAGCGCTTCGAGCCTGCCCCCCATGGCTTCGACGATGCCGAAGCTCACCGACAACCCCAGCCCGGTACCCACGCCCGCAGGCTTGGTGGTGAAGAATGGCTCGAAAATGCGCTCTATCAGGCGTGGGTCGATACCTCCGGCGTTATCTTCCACCTGCAGGCACAGTTGCCCTTGCTCGATACGCTGGCAGATGCCGATCCGGGGGCTGGCCACCTGACGTTCGAGCAAAGCGTCCCGCGCGTTGACCATCAGGTTGATCAGCACCTGCTCAAGCTGGTCCTCATGCCCTTGCACCTCCGGGCAGAAATCCGGCTCTTCGACTTGCAAGGCCACACCTTTGCCGCGCAGCCCTTCAGCCAGCAACGCCACTGCGCCATCCACCGCAGTCCAGGCTGCAAACACCTGGTGCTCAAGCGCGGAGCGCCGGCCATAGGTGCGCATGTGCTCCACCAGCCTGGCCACGCGCCCCACCTGTGCATCGATGCGCTGCAGCTTGCCTGTCAGGTACTCGACTTCGACCACCCCGCTTTCCACGCGCTTGAGTGTGTTGGCAATGGCCAGGCGCATCACGTTCAGAGGCTGGTTGATTTCATGCACCAGCCCTGTCGCCAACTCGCCGAGCGTGGCCATCTTGGCGCCCTGCATCAATTGTTGCTGGCTTTGCCTTACCTGCGTGTTGTCGCGCCCCACTGCCTGTACTTCCAGCAGCTGGCCTTGCTCATTGAACAGCCCCCGCTCGGCCCACACCCACCAGGCATGCCTGTGCCCTGGCAGTTGCAGGCAGATCTCCGCGCTGCCCAGCGGCTGCTCGGGTGTCAGCGCAGCCAGCCGCTGTATGAACGACAGACGCTGGCCGTCGGACATCCATTGGCCCAGGTTCATCTCGCTCAGTTGCTCAGGTGTACACTCCAGCTGTTCGGCGAGCGGCCGGTTGCCGAACAGCAGCTGCAGGTCCGGGGTGTAGCGGCAGATCATCGCGGGTGAATCCTCCACCAGCACCCGGTAGCGTTCCTCACTTTGGCGCACACGCTCGGCTGCCTCGGTCGCTTCGCTGACATCCAGCCACAGGCCGACCACCTCGACCGGCTGGCCAAGGTCGTCACGCAACAGCCGGGCTTCGTCCAGCACCCAGTGATAGCCACCCAGATGATCGCGCAGGCGATAGCGGCTGCGTACCTGGCCATCGCGCAGCAGCGTACGTGTTCGCTCAAGCCACAGCGCCCGGTCGTGCGGGTGTACCGCCTGGCCTGGTTGGCGCGCCAGCTCGCTATCTTTGGGCCAGCCCAGCATCGGCGTCAGGCTGGCGCTGAAAAATTCGCTGTGCAGCGCGCCCTCGCAACAGCGCTGGATATAGATCACCGCAGGCGAACTGGCGATCAGGTTCTCCAGCCGGGCACGCGCGGCGCTGGCCTGAAGCTCCTGGGCTTTCAGTGCGCTGATGTCGAGCACAAAGCCGTGCGCCTGCCCGCCGTGTAACTGCCCGACCCAGTGCAGCCAGCGCGGCTCGGCTCCACGGTCGGCTTCGAGCAGGCGCACGTTCAAGCTCAATGCAACACCGTTGCGCAGCTGCTCCAAGGCCATTTGCGCAGCCTCCCGATCAGCCGGGTGCAGGCGCGCCAACCATTGCTCGATGCTTACCGCACTGGGCAGGTCAAGGCTGGCGGCCAGGGCCGGATCGAAATGCAGCGGCCCTTGTACCGGCCATTGCCACCAGCCTGCGCCCAGTTGCTGTTGCAGCTCGTCCAGATGGCGCGAGCGCTGCTGCAACTGGTGTTGCCGCAGGCGCGCGAGCAGCGGCTCGAGCAAGGCTTGCAAGAGCGCCATGGCCGCCTCTGGTGAAGGCACCGATGGCGCGCCCGCACACAGCAACCAGGCCTGAACCTCATGGCCGTGGCTGTAAGGCACAAGGAACAGCGGTAACCCAGCGCAAGTGGCCCGCCACTGCGGCAAGTCAGGCGCGACCTGCTGAAAATGGGCGGGAAGTGCCTGCAGCCACGGCTGCAGGCGTTGGTCATCGGGCCAAGGCCAGTCGCTTTCGCTGCAGGTATGCGCCCGCCAGCCCGATTGGTCTGCCAACATCAGGCGTACCGAGCCGGCATGCCAGTGCTCGGCCAGGCGCATCAGTTGCTCGGCGGTAGTCTGCGTCAGCCAGTCTTCGCTGCAGTCACGTACGGCCTGGCCGACGTCTGCGGCCAGCTGGCGCAGGGTCAGCCACTGCTCCTGCTGAGCGCCTTGGCGCAGCAGGTCGCTGATATCGAACAGCTGCAGCATCCAGCCGATAGCCTGGTGTTGCAGCCAGCCACGAGTCTGCAGGGCCTGGCCGTGCACGGTTTGAAAATCCAGGTCCAGTGCTTGCCCTTGCCAATCGGCGGGCACACCTTCGAGGGCCAGCCAGCTGTGCTGATACAGGTAGTCGTGCACCCGCGCCTGCGCGTGGCTGGGTACGGCCAGCAGCGTGCGCAAGGGCCCGGCCAGGCGTAGCACGTGCCCCTGATCGTCCAGCCACACCTGCAGGCCCACGGCATGCGGCATTTGCGCGGCGGGCTCTGCGGCATGGCTGCCCAGCCAGCGATCGAACAGGCCGCTCACAGTTGCAGGCTCGCTTCGGCCTGCAAGCTCTCAGGCAAGCGGGGCACTTCGCCAATCAGTGGTATCACCAGCAGCGGCAGTACTTTGTGCAGTTTATTTTTCGGATAATTGATCGTCACTTTCAGCAGCTTGTCATCATCCACGCTCACCTGCGCATCGGCCGGCTGGAAGTCGAGTGCCTCGGGCATCCAGGCCAACTGCTCGCGGATCACTGCATGGGCAAGCGCCTGTACATCGTCGTCATAGGTCTCGCTGCTCGGGTCCAGGGCCACGCAGCGGCGCACGGCTTCGCTGCTGGCCTGGTTGAACGATTGCAGCATCAGCATTGGCAGGGTGTAGCTGACCAGGCCGTAGAACACTGTGAAAAAGATCATGAAGACGGCGACGAACTCGATGGCTGCCGCGCCTTTTTGCCGTGCTGCCGGGCCTGCTTGCATGATTGCGTCTACCCTGACGATGAGTCTCGACTTACAGCATAGAAGCCTTCTACGAACAGGGATGGCCAATTGCCAATATCCAGTATTGCCCTGCTGCTGTGGCTTGCCTTGTGCAGCGGGCAAGATGTCCGCGAACGGCAGATTTCCAACCTTCTGACCTTGGGCGTCGCAGCCTGTGCGCTGGTGTGGCTGGCGGTTACCGGGCACAGCTGGATCGGCGCCCGGGCCAGTGATGCCGGCTGGGCTCTGGCGATTGTGTTGCTGCTCACGTTGCCCGGCTACGTGATGGGGCGTTTCGGTGCCGGCGACGTCAAATTGCTCGCCGCGCTGGGGCTGGCCACCAGCCAGGACTACGTGCTCGGTACGTTCATTGGCGCCGGCGGCACCTTGCTGGTCTGGGCGCTGTTGCGACGGTGGGCGCGGCGCAGGGCAGGGCAGGAGGCTGAAAAACAGCCATTCGCGCCCTTTGTGCTGGTGGGCTTTTTGCTGACCAGCGTGTGCCTGCAGTGAGAGCGCCAGGCCCGGTCAGTTGTTCGACTCAGTCATCTTGGTCCAGCGATAGAAATCCGGAATGGCGTACTTGTAGGTTTCCAGCCAGCGCTGCTTGGACAGATCGCGCTCGCGCGCCGTCTGCACCTGCAGGCGGGTGGACGCCTGTTCGCCACTGGACTGCACCCGCAGCAGCGCTTCGGTTGCCGTCAGCGCAGGCGGTTGCTGGCGTGGGTAATCCTCTGCCCAGGCCGTGGTAATACCGGTGCAGCAGGCCAGCAGCATCACATACCTGATCATGACCTTCTCCTTTGCTCAGTTGACCATCACACCTGCGCCACCGGCCGAGGCTATCGGCCCGCGCCCGGTGGCTTTGATCTGGCTGGCGCGTGCCTGGGCCTGGGCAAACTGCGCCGGTTTGAGCCGCAGGCGGCCGACCAGGTCAGTGGCTTGCTGCCAGTTGTCCTGCAGCAGCGCTAAGGTCACCAGGTTGACGGCGGGCAGCGGGTTGTCATCCTTGAGCTCTATGGCGGTCAGGAATTCGAACCGTGCCTGTTCATACCGGCCCATGCTCATCAGCACCACACCCAGATCATTGCGAACCCGCTCGTCGGTCGAGGCCAGACGTACCGCTCGCTGCAGGTTCTGCAAGGCCTGTACGTCATCGCCCCGGGCCGAGGCGAGCTGGCCCAGGCCATGCTCACCCTCGGCCGCGAGGCAGCCGCCGAGCAAGCTGCGGTACAAAGGTTCTGCTTCGCTGCGCCCCAACAGGCGCGAGACCCTGGCCTTGCGCAGGCGTACCTGGTCGAGGGTGTTGGGCAACTGCTCCAGGTGCGCCAGGCTCGCATGCGGGCGGCCATCGTTGAGCATCTCGTCCGCCAGGTTCAGCGCCAGTTGCTGGTCGGCGTCCGGCTTGCCGCAGCTCGAGGTGCCGAACAAGTGTCCGAACCCTTCAGGCTGCTGGCCGGCGCATCCTGTCAGCAAGAGCAGGCCGGTGAACAACAGGGTCGCTTTCATCCATTACTCCCTAGGGGCCCAAGGCCCGCGTCAAGGCGGAAAATCCCGGCCCGGCCAGGACGATGAGCAGTGCCGGGAACAGGAATACCATCATCACAGCCGACATCTTTGCCGACATCTTCGATACCCGTTCCTGCATGCGTGTCAGGCGCCGGTCATCGAGCAGGTCCTTGAGCGCGAGCAGCGATTTCATCGCACCGCTGCCCTGTACCAGCAACTGTTGAAGGATCACACAGGTGTCGATGAACTCATCCACGGCCAGTACCCGCGCGCTCTTTTCCAGCTCCGGGCCGAGCGCCAGGCCTGAGTCAACGCGTTGCAGCACCTGGCGCAACTCTTCGCTGATTTCGGGTAGCAGCGCCTGGCCTTCCTGGCTCAGCACGCGCAACGCCTGCTCTACGGCCAGGCCGGTCTCGAAGAGAATGCGTAGCAGCGGAATCATCAGGCTGACTTCCAGGGCGATGCGCTGCTGGCGCCGCCTGGCGGCAACCGCCAGCAAGCGCTTGGGCAACAGGTAGCTGGCACCCAAGGCAAACAACGGCCAGACCAGCCAGTGCGTGCCGTCACTGCCCAGTGCGGCTTGTTGGAGGATCAGGGTCAGTATGACCGCCACCAGCGGCAGCCCCAGTTGCATGGCAGCAAACAGCGCCCGCTGGCGGCTGCGGCGCCAGCCGACACGGTCAAGCAAGGCCTGGGTTTCCCCGTCGAGTTTCTGCAGGCGTTGCCCCAGGGGGCTATTGCCCAGCCAGTGCAGCCAGTCCCCCAGGCGCTCCTCGCGCGCCAGCCGCCCCTGCAGCCTGCGAGCGACCAGGTAGCGGGCACGCAGCTGGCGGGCGGCCTGCAAGCCAAGCAGGCCGGCGGCGATGAACAGGCACACGGCACATAGCAACAAGGCCATGGTCAGAGGCTCCTCATCATGCGCCACAGCACCAGGCAGCCGACCACCTGCAGGGCGAAGGCGAGCAGCAGCATCATCTGGCCGCTGCTGTCTTGCCACATGGTCAGCAGGTAGTGCGGATTGGCCATCAGGAAGTAGCCGACCATGCACAGCGGCAAGGCACCCAGGATCATCGCTGTGATGCGGGTTTCGCCGGTCATCGCCTTGAGCTGGCGGCTGCCTTGTTCACGCTCGCGGATCAGCTTGATCAGGTTCTCCATCAGCTCGCTGGTATTGCCGCCGTAGCGCTGGTTGATGCGCAGCCCCATGGCGAACAGACGCAACTCGTCCTGGTTGTAAAGCTCGGCCAGTTCGTTGACCGCATCGTCCAGCGGCACGCCCAGCTGTACGTTGCGCCGTACCCGGGTCATGGTCGAGCGCAAGGGCTCGCGAGAGCCGTCGATACCACCAAGGACCGCGTCATTGAGGGTTCGCCCGGCCTTGAGGCTGCGCACGCTGTAGTCCAGCAAAGCGGGCAGCTGTTCGACAAGCTGGTGCACGCGCCGTCGACATAGCCAACTGAGGGTGAAATAGCCGAGCAGCGGCAGGCCGACCAGCACCATCAGCCCGGCCACCCAACCGGCCCCCAGCAGCGCCACCAGCGCCAGACCGAGCCAGGCCAGCAGCCAGCGCTGCGGTTGCCAGTCGGTTGCACCAAGCCCGGCACGTTGCAACAGCGGCTCGAGCCAGTCGCGCCGTGCATTGCCGCTGCGGACCAATTCAAAGGCCCGCCCCAGGCGCTGGAGAATGCGCTGTTCGCTGCGCTTGTACAGGCCCCGGCGAAACAGCATCAGGGAGACGCCCAGCAGCAAGGGCGACAGCGCCAGCAGCAAGGGGCCGGTCATTGCACACCTTCATGGCGCAGTTTGCTGCCTGCGGGGTTCGGCGCCTCCCGCAGAAACACGTCGCCGCCGCGGCGGTCGAGCCGGAACAGCGTGCTGGTCACGTACACGTCGTCACGCACGCCGACCACTTCCAGGATTTCACTGACGCAGCGGCGCCCGTCGGGCAGGCGGGCCAGCTGGATCACCACGTCCAGTGCCGCGCAGATCATCTGCCGCAAGGTCTTCTCGGCGATCTGCCGCCCGCTCAGGCCAACCAGGGTTTCCAGGCGTAGCAAGGCGTCCTGCGCGGTGTTGGCGTGCACCGTACTCATCGAGCCGTCGTGGCCGGTGTTCATCGCGGTGAGCACGTCCAGCACCTCGGTGCCGCGGATCTCGCCGAGGATGATACGGTCCGGGCGCATGCGCAGGGCATTGCGGATCAGCTCGCTGGCCTTGATCTCGCCGTGCCCCTCGGCATTTGGCGGGCGGGTCTCAAGGCGTACCACGTGGGGATGGTGCAGTTGCAATTCGGCGACGTCTTCGATGGTCACCAGGCGCTCGCGCGGGGCGATCATCTGGCTGAGGATGTTCAGCAGGGTGGTCTTGCCGGTGCCGGTGCCGCCACTGACCAGGATGTTGCAGCGCCGACCCACGGCGCGCTCGAGGAAGTCGAAAATGTGCTGGTCGATGGCGCGGGTGGCGAGCAGGTCGGCGCTTTTGAGCATGTCCTGGCGGAATTTGCGGATCGACAGGCATGGCCCGTCCAGGGCCACGGGTGGAATGATCGCGTTGACCCGGCTGCCGTCCGGCAGGCGCGCGTCGACCATCGGCGACGATTCGTCCAGGCGCCGCCCGAGCGGTGCGAGGATGCGCTGCATGACGCGCTCGACGTGTTGGGCATCGATGAAACGCAGGTCGGTCTGTTGCAACTGCCCGGCCCGCTCGACGAACACCCTGTGCGGCCCGTTGACCAGAATCTCGGTGACACTGGCGTCCCGCAGCAGCACCTCCAGCGGCCCGAACCCGGTCAGCTCGTCGACCAGTTCTTCGGCCAGGCGCTCCATTTCGTAGCGTGACATTGCCAGGCGCAGGCGTGCCACGTAATCGCCCACCTGCTCCAGCACAAACTGCGTCAGTGCCGGGCGTGCGCCTTCGAGCAGGTTGCGGCCGCTGTCTTCGATGGCATCGATGGCAAAGCGGTGCAGCGCACGCTTGAGCGCATAAGGGTCGCCCGAGGCATGGTGGGGGCCGCCGAAGGGTTGGTCGCTGTTCATTTGCTGCCCCATAGCCGACGCAGCCAGGTAAAGGCCGGTGGCGCAAGGTTTTCCGAGCGCTGCGCCAAACGCTCACCCAGACCGCGCAGGGCTTGGGTAAGGTTTTCGCGCGGTGCCAGCTCGAACAGGCTCAGGCCCTGGTTTTTCACGTTCAGCCGCACCTCGGGGCTGTCGGGCATGACCTTGAGCAGCGGTAGAGCGTAGCGCTTGGCCAGGCTCTCGGCGTCCGGGGCGACATTGCTCAGGTAGCGGTCGACCAAGAGGCTGGCATGCTCCAGCTTGATGCCATGATCGCGCCACAGCTCCAGCACTTCGAGGTTGCGTCGGCAGTCGAGGATGTTCTGGTCGGTATAGATGATGAGCTTGTCGCAGTGGCTGATGATGGTGCGCAGGGCCTCGCTGTCGGCATGCCCGGTCAGGTTCACGACGATGTGCTGGAAGTGCTGGCGCAGTGCGCTGAGCAGCATGTACAGCTCGGCGGCACTGGTCTGGCGCAGGGGGTCGTCGTTCTCGGCGAAGGTCAGCAGGCGCAGGCCTTTCTTGTCGCGGGTGAAAGCACTGTCGATCAGGGTGGTGTCGAGCCGGCGCAGGTGGCGCAGTGCATCGCCGAAATAGAACGACGCCTCCAGCCCCAGCAGCGCCAGGCTGTCGCCCCGTGGCATGCCCAGGTCCAGCAGCAGGGTCTGCTGGCCGCTTTCCTGTACCACCCGCGCCAGGTGCGTGGTCAGCAAAGCGCCGTCGGCACCGGTCTGCACACCGTACAGCACGGTCAGGCCGCCCAGGCTGGGGTTGTTGGTGACGGTGGGCATGCGTTTGCCCAGGCGCCGAACCAGCCCGGCCACTTCACTGGCCCGCGAGCCATAGGCGACGAAATCGCGGGCGCCGGCACGCATGGCGTGCAGCACCAGTTGATTGTCCATGCCATCGCCCAGAGCGACGATCGCCAATAGCGGCTTGGCTTCAAGCACGCCCTCGATCAGTGCGCACTGATTGACCAGTTGCTCACGGTCCAGGCCGATGAACACCAGGGTGCTGAATGTCGCATTGATCAGCGCCAGCAGTTCGTCGAGGCTGCCGCCACTGGCGCCGATCACCTGGCCTTGGGGTGCTAGCGCGCTCTGCAGCCACTGCAGGTCTTCTTCATTGCGGGTGATGCCCAGAAAGGTCTGGTTGAGGCTCTCGTTCATCGTGATAACCCGCTTTGGCCATCGAAGTTGCCGTTTTCCATGAAGAACAGCCGGCCCCAGCTGGGGTCGTAGGTACGCAACCCCTCGCCTGGCAGTTCCGGCAGGCGGGCATTGGCCGCCAGCGGTTGAACCAGGTGCGGGGTGACGATCATCAGCAACTCGGTCTCCTCACGCACCAGGGCCGATTGCCGGAAGAACGCGCCAAGGATCGGCAAGTTGCCCAGCCCGGGGAGCTTGTCCACGGCGGAGCGGGTGTTGTTGCCGACCAGGCCGCTGATGATGAAGCTCTCGCCATCGGCGAGGGAAATGCTGGTATCGGTGCGCCGTATGCTCAGCCCCGGTACGCTTGTGCCGCCAATGGTCACCGCATTGGTGTAATCCAGCTCGCTGACTTCAGGCGCTACCTTCAGGGTAATGCGGTCGCGGCTGATCACGGTCGGCGTCAGTGCCAGACGCACGCCGAACTCCTTGTACTCGATCGAGAAGTTGTCACTGCCGGCGCTGGGCACCGGGATCGGTATCTCGCCACCGGCCAGGAAGCTTGCAGTCAGGCCGCTGAGCACGGTGAGGCTGGGCCGCGCCAGGGTGTAGGCGAAACCGCTGTTTTCCAGAGCATTGATGGCCGCCAGGAAACGGCTGCTGCCGCCGCCCCAGACGATGTTGAAAACCCCGTCGTTGAGCGGGATCTGCGGCGACGTGACAGGCACGGCGCCCGGTGTCACAGAAGTGCCTGGCACGGTGCCCGGCGACCCGATCAGGCTGTTGTTCGAGCCGCTGAAAAACAGCCGTGCGCCGGCTTCCTTGTACTTGGTGCGGCGCACCTCGACGAAGCGGATATCGGCCTGCACCTGGCTTGGCAACTCCGGATCCAGCGACGGCGGCAGGCCCGTTTCGGCCATGGCGGCGCTGGCTTGGCCTTTGACGAACAGCATGGCCCGGTGTGGCCCCGGTGCGCAGGCTGTCCACAGCATGAGCGTGGTATTGCCTTGGCCCACGGCCGTCACCAGCACGGCGCGGTCACCGCTGGGTTGCACGTCGGCAACCTTGGGGTCGCCGACGGCGGCCCGGGTGATCGCCAGCGGCAAGCGCAATTCTTGCTGCAGGCCTTGGTCGATTTCGATCACTGAAGGCAGTTGGGCAAATGCTTCGCAGCCTTTGCTGGCACCATGGGCGTTCGGCAGCAGCGCAACCGTGAGCAGGGCAAGGCACGCGAGGCTGAAGAACCGTTTTGAACTGCAACGCTCGGAACTACGCATACTGCATCCTTGCCTTGTCAGGGAGTCTTGTTGGCGTCCGCGGCCTGTGCGCCACGGATGATCTGCATGCTTGCTACTGCTGCAGCGGTTGAGGCGGTTTTGGCCAATGGCGTCTGGGAAAGCTGGCTGAACCGATAGAGTTCCCGGTTGATGCTTTCTACCTGCGGTTGGCTATCCGCTTCGGCCCAATAGCGGGCCAGCCGCTGCTCGGCGGCACTGCGCACGGCCAGGCGCAGGGTGCCGACCTGGGCTGCCAGCATCAGGCGGCTGGCCAAGGCTTCAGGGACTGCCAGCACCACGGTGCGGGTGCTTGCGAGGTTGCCTGGGGTCGCCTGCTCGCGTCGGGCCTTGAGCTCCTCGGCGGTCAGTGCCGGGCGGCCGTCATTGGTAACGCCCATCTGTTCCCCGACGCTCAGCACGCGCAGGGCCGGCAACACGACCTGGGCTGAAGACTGCGGGTTGTTGGCCTCTTCGCGCAGGTATAGCAGCACGTCGACAAAATCACCCGGGTACAGTTGCCCGGCGGCGCCGACCACTTCGTCCACGCCTACCGCAACGGCCCGTTCGTGGGCACGGATCATCCGTGCCAGCGGTCCGCCAGGCTGGAAGCTCGACTCGTCCAGCCAGCTACCAGCGGCCAGTGGCCTGGCGCTGCTGCGTCCGATCACGTGGTCCACTTGCTGGAAGGCACCGGCAGGGACTACCTGCAAGCGCTCGAGCAGCACGTCGTCTGCGGTCAAGGGCGTATTGGCCGGCAGCGCCTTGCGCAGCACGACGATGGGGAAACGCTGCGGCTCGGGCGGTTGCGGGGCGGGCGCTGCAACCACCGCAGCCGGCTGCTCGGTGACTGGGGCTACCGGCGGGGGTGGTGCAGGGGGGCGGCTGAGCACGATCCCCCAGTATCCCGCGAGCAGTGCACCGAGCAGGAAAAGGGCAGCCAGAATCATGGTCAAACGACTGCTCATGGCTGGCCTCCGTGCACGTATCGGGTGGTGGCAAAAAGTCACTATTTCGCTATTGCACGGTAGCCCACCCATCGCCATTCGCCATTAGGCGCTCGGCTTTTTTTGTAGCCAGAACGTAAACCCAATCAAAACAGTCAGTTGATGAAATAAAAGGATCTAATGCTTTTGGATTATCACCTGATGACTAATACTTTTTTATATTTGCAGACGGCTCCAGCTTGGCAATCCTTTGATGGCAAACAGGGGTCACTTTGACACCATTGTCGCCGGCGATGTCGCCGCAAGGAGCTGGTCATGTTGCTGAAACAGGTCATCCTTCACTGCAAACAATTCCTGCATCGCAAAGACGGTGCCTCGGGTATCGAGTACGCAGTCATCGCGGCTATGGTCGCGGTGATATTAGCCGGGTTCGTTCCCGGGATCTCCGGCAACATCAGTACCATGTTCACCGCAATCCAGACGGCCCTGAACTAGACCAATAACAGGCGATGTCTCGTCGGACCGGATCAACAGGAGCCGCACATGCAGAACTCTTCCTCGCGTCAGCAGATTCTTCTGGTCGATGACGAGGAAGAGCATCTGCTTGAGTTGGCCGAACTCCTCGAGAACGAGGGGTACTACTGCCACACGGCAGGCTCGGTGAAAGCTGCCCTGCAACTGCTCACCCGCTATCCGGACGTTGCCTTGGTCATTACGGATCTACGCATGCCGGAAGAAAGTGGCATCGGTCTGATCCAGCGCCTGCGCGACCATACGGCCCGGCAGCATTTGCCGGTGATCGTCATGTCGGGCCACGCCGGTGCGGAAGACCTCAGCGACCTGCTGCGCCTGCAGGTGCTGGATTTCTTCCGCAAGCCCATCTATTACGCACGGTTGCTGGAGACACTGGACAACCTGTTCCCGCAACCACTGTTGCAGGTTGCCAAGTACTGACCCAACTGGACGAAGGTGAAAATGAAAACGCCCGGCACATGGCCGGGCGTTTTTGCTTACTGGCAAGGGTCAGGCGTCGGGATCGCTCAGTTCCAGTACGCCGCGCTTGCTGCGCAGCTTGCCGTAGAAATGGTCCAGCGCATTGTTCAGCTTGCTGGCTGCACCATCCACCGCCTGATCCAGCGAAGCGGCGGTATGGGTCACGGAAATCGGTTGATGGCCTTTGGGGCGAGCCTCCATCTGGCAGCGTTTGTCATGCGGCCCGGGCTTGGCGCCGTTCTCGTCGCGCAGGTGCACCTCGATGCGGGTGAGGTCCTCCTCGTAACGTTCGAGTGTGGTTTGCAGCGTACTGCGGACCCACTCGTTGAGACGGATGTTGCCTTCGATATGGTTGCTGCTGTTGACCTGGATTTGCATGATTCAATCCTTATTCAGCTTGCTCGCATGGAGGCGTGCCTAGGCCCTTGAGGCCCTTGGTAATTCTTCGCCTCTTGACTCTAAGGTCAGGCAACCGAAGCCTGAATTCAAGCCCTTTGTGAAAATAAATTTTCTGTTGCAATTAACCCCGCAGAGGCTACCGGGCAGCCCTTTGACGACATAAGACCGGTTAAAAACCCGTAGTCTTTCAGACTTTGCTTATGCGAATTGAAATCATTACTATTGCAGCCCCCAGAGTTTCCCGGACCTCCGCCATGAAGCGCAATGCCGCCGGACTGCCCCTCAGCTACCGCCTGGCCGTGACCTCACGTTGCCTGGCGGCGGTGCTGGGTGGATACCTGCTGGCGTCCATGGCCAGTGTCTGCATCACCCTGCTGGTGCCGTTGGCGCAAGTCGACGCGGCCATGACCGGCATGATGCTGTCGTTCGTTTTCTACCTGTTGGCCTTCATCTGGTGCTTTGCCTGCCGCAGCTCCTGGCATGCCTGGCTCGGCGTGTTGCTGCCGAGCCTGCTGCTGGGGCTGGTCAACGGGCTGGCCTACTGGATGAAAAACCCATGAAGGACGGTTTCCGCCAGGCGATGGCCTGGTTGCACACCTGGGCCGGGCTGATTTTCGGCTGGCTGCTTTTCGCTATTTTCCTGACCGGCACACTGTCGTATTTCAAGGAAGAGATCAGCCACTGGGCACAGCCCGAAGTCCGCCGCCACGCGCTCGACCCGGTGGCCAGCCTGGGCCTGGCCCAGCGCTATCTGGAGGCCAACGCGGCGCATTCGGGCAACTGGATGATCCGCCTGCCCAGCGAGCGCGAAGCCGCGTTAAGCGTCGGCTGGCGTGATCCGGGTGGCGGGCGCCGTGGCTTTGTCAGCAAGCAACTCGACGCCCAGACCGGGCAGCCAGTAGAGGCCCGCGACAGCCGCGGCGGCGAGTTCTTCTACCGCTTCCACTTCCAGCTGCAGATGCCCCACCCCTGGGGGCGCTGGCTGGCGACCTTCTGCGCGTTCATCATGTTGCTCGGCCTGGTCACCGGGATCATCACCCACAAGAAGATCTTCAAGGAGTTCTTCACCTTCCGCCCCGGCAAGGGCCAGCGCTCGTGGCTGGACGGGCATAACGCCATTGGTGTGCTGGTGTTGCCGTTCCATCTGATGATCAGTTACAGCAGCCTGGTGATCTTCATGTACATGGTGATGCCGGCCAGCATCATGGCCAGCTATGGCGGCAATACCAACGGCTATTTCAACGACCTGTTCGGCCGTGACGATGTGCCCAAGGCGGCCAACGTCGCTGCGCCCATGGTGCCGCTGGCAGGCTTGTACGCCAAGGTTCAGGTGCAGGTCCCCGGCGCCCGCATGGGTTACATACAGGTGCACAACCCGGGCGACCGCAACGCTCGCGTGAGCTTCGCCCAGGCCTCGGCCGACAACATCGCCTACAAGCGCAGCGCCAACTGGATGTTCGACGGCAGCACGGGCGAACTGCTGAGCCAGAGGGCACCGGAAAGCGCTGCAATGATGACCTCGTTCAGCTTCGTCGGTCTGCACATGGGCAACTTCGCCGGGCCTTGGTTGCGCTGGTTGTACTTCGTGTTCGGGGTGGCGGGTACTGCGGTGATCGGCACAGGCCTGGTGATGTGGCTTGGCAAGCGCCAGCTCAAGCATGCCAAGCGCGAACGCATGCCCGCTGAGTTGCGTCTGGTCGAGGTGCTCAACATTGCCAGCATGAGTGGCCTGCTGCTCGCGGTGGCCGGCTTTTTCTGGGCCAACCGCTTGCTGCCTGCGGCGCTGCAAGGGCGGGCGGACTGGGAGGTGAACACGTTCTTCGTGGTCTGGCTGTTGTCGCTGGCACATGCCGTGCTGCGCCCCGGGCGCCGAGCCTGGGGCGAGCAGCTTGGGTTGGGCGCGCTGGCCTTTGCGCTGCTGCCTTTGCTCAATGCTTTGACCACCGGCCAGGGGCTGAACCACAGCGTAGCCGTCGGCGACTGGGCGATGGCGGGCCTGGACCTCACGGCATTGGGCACCGGTCTTTTCCTGGCCTGGGCCGCAGGCAAGATGCTGCGTGCCTCGAAGGCTGCGGCCAAGCGTGAGCTCAAGGTGTCCAAGGCATCGGCCGAAGTGGTCGAGGTGAACGGATGCTGAGCGTCGCCCTGATCGGTTTTGCCGGGTTCGCCGCTTTGTGCCTGGCGATGGAAAAGCACTTCAGCGACCTGCTCGGGCGCAAGCCAGCTATCGGCCAGTTGCGTAGCCTGCGCATGGCGGGTTGGTCGTTGCTGCTGGCATCACTGTTGCTGTCGGTGCACCTGCGTGGGTGGGCGCATGGCTTGGTTGAGTGGGTCGCTGTGTTGATGGCCGGGGTGACACTGTGGGTCTTCACCTTGCCTTACCAGCCGCGCCTGTTGCTGGGGCTGGCGGCGATCAGCCTGATACTGGGCCCGCTGCTGGTCATATCTGGCGGATGATGCCTTGATCGAGCCTGACAGCGACAGTACGCGCGCACGTTTCGTCCAGGTCTTCATGGCCCAGCGCGCACGCATGGAAGCCCTGGTCAGCCGTCGGGTAGGCTGCCGCGCCACTGCATCGGACCTGGTGCAGGAGCTGTTCTTGCGCTTCTGGCGCCGCCCCGAGGTCAAGGTCGAGGCGCTGGATACCTACCTGCTGCGCTGCGCCGGCAACTTGGCCATCGACCACCTGCGCAGTGAAGGCAGCCGCGAGCGGATCGCCGAAGCGTCGCTGCCCCCTGATGAATGCCTGGCTCAGGCACCGGAGCAGGCCCTGGAGGTAGATCATGACCTGCAGCGCATCGAAGCGGCGCTGCGCGCCCTGCCCGAGCGCACCCGGCAGATCTTTTTGCTCAACCGCATACACGGCTGCAAGTACGGCGAAATCGCCAAGGCCATGCAGCTGTCCCAGAGCGCCGTGGAAAAGCATATGATGCGCGCCCTCCAAGCGTGCAAGGCCAGTGTTGCCGAACCCGCGACCCCGATGCGCAGGCCAGGGAGCGCCCGTCGATGAGCCATTCAGACTTGACCACCCCCGACCCGTCGCAAGCAGCACTGCGTTGGCTGGCCAGGATCAACGAGCAGCCTGAGGTAGCGCACAGTGCGGCGTTCCAGCGCTGGTTGCTGGCCGACCCCAGGCACCGTGAAGCCTATGCCCAGGCCCAGGCGCTGTGGCAGAAGAGTGCGGCTCCCGCGGCACGCCTGGCCGAGGAAGAACACGCCGACCTGCAACGATACCTGGATGCCATGGCCAAGGTGCCTGCCCCGCCTCGCTGGTGGCGCGCCTGCGCCCGCGCACTGGCCGTGGCGGCGTGTCTGGTGCTGGCCGTGGGCGTTGCGGGGGGCTGGCATCCGGGGTATTGGCTGCAGGATCTGCAGGCCGATTTCAGCAGCACAGACGCCATTCGCCAGGTGACGCTGGCTGACCAGTCGCAGGTGACGCTGGATGCGGGCAGTGCCATTGCTGTCGATTTCCAGCAGGGGCAGCGTCATGTGCGGCTGTTGCATGGCGCTGCATTCTTCAAGGTCACGCACACCGGTGCCCCGTTTGTAGTACAGGCGGCAGGGGGGCAGGTGCGGGTGCTGGGCACCGAGTTCGAAGTGCGCGAGCAGGCTGAGGGGGCACAGGTCACGGTGCGCAACGGTCGGGTGGCGGTCACGCCGGCTCAGGGGCAGGCCGCCCGTGAGCTGACGGCCAACCAGCAACTGGCCTATGCCAGAGGCCAGGCGGGTGATACGGCGAGTGTGGACAGCGACAGCCGTCTGGCCTGGCGCCAGGGCTGGGTCAATTACTACCAGGTGCCATTGGCGCAGGTAGTCGAGGACCTGGGGCGCTATTACCCGGGGCGGATCGTGCTGCTCGATAGCGAGTTGGGGCAGCGCAAGGTCAGCGGCAGTTTCCCGGTGCGCGAGCCACTGGCGGCACTGGATTCGCTGGGCAAGGTGATGGGGTTCTCGCGGCAGACGGTTCTCGGCCGGTTGACAGTTATCCGTTAAGCGACGGTATCGGAAAAATAATTTTCAAAAGCGGATGAGGTAACAGGACGTGACATCCGTGTAATGAGTGGAAGTGCGATTCATTCGCAGTCATAACCCTCTCACAGGTCAGCGTCCATGAAGTTCATCCACCGTTGCGTCCCCCTCTGGCTTGGTCTCTCAGCGCTTTCGGCCTTGGCTGCTGCCCCTTGTGTCCTTGCCGCCGAGCAGCTTGAACTGCACAGGTTCGCCCAGCCGAGCCAGCCCTTGCCCCAGGCGCTCAATGCCTTCAGCCGCGCCACCGGCCAGAGCGTGGTCTACACCTTGGAACTGCCTGCCGTGCAGGCACCGGCCCTGCAGGGTACGTTCAGTGCCGAACAGGCGCTGCAGCAATTGCTGGGCAACGCTGGCCTGACCTGGCGCCGGGTCGATGCCCGCACCCTGACGCTTGAACCGGTGGACACCTCCGGTGCGCTCAACCTGCAGGCCACCACGGTGACCTCGCAGATGGACACCTACAGCTATCAGCCGCCGGCCAGCGCCTCGATCATGCGTGGCCAGGGCCCGTCCCAGAATATCCCCCAAGCCATCAACGTGGTCCCGGCCCAGGTCATCCGCGACCAGGCCCCGCGCAACCTGGATGACGCCCTTGCCAATGTCAGCGGTATCACCCAGGGCAACAATTTCGGTGGCACCTCCGACACGGTAATGAAGCGCGGCTTCGGCGATAACCGCGACGGTTCGATCATGCGCGATGGTATGCCCGTCGTGCAGGGGCGCAGCCTCAATGCGAGCACCGAACGGGTCGAGGTACTCAAGGGCCCGGCTTCGCTGTTGTATGGCATCCAGGACCCGGGCGGGGTGATCAACGTGGTCAGCAAGCGCCCGCAATTGCAGCAGTACAACGCCCTGACCGTGCGCGGTTCGACCTACGGCAGCGGCAAGAACGGCAGCGGCGGCGGGGTCGACAGCACCGGGGCACTGGGCGACAGCAACTTCGCCTACCGTTTGATCGTCGATCATGAGGACGAGGATTACTGGCGTAACTATGGCGTGCACCGCGAATCGCTGGTGGCGCCGTCGCTGGCCTGGCTGGGCGAGGACACCCAAGTGGTGCTGGCATATGAGCACCGTGAATTTCTCTACCCGTTCGACCGGGGCACCGCGTTCGGCAGCAACGGCCACCCACTGGACATTCCGGCCACGCGTCGCCTGGATGAACCCTTCAACGACATGGAAGGCCGCTCCGACCTGTATCGCCTGGAGGTCGATCACCAGCTGGCCAACGATTGGAAACTGCACTTTGGCTACAGCTTCAACCGCGAGACTTACGACGCCAGCCAGGTGCGCGTGACCGGTGTCAACGAAGCCAAGGGCACGCTCACGCGCAGCATCGATGGCACCCACAACGCCATGAGTCGCGACCAGTTCGCGACCCTGAGCCTCAATGGCAACGTCGAGCTTGCCGGAATGCAGCATGACCTGCTCATTGGCATTGATCACGAAGACCGCAAGGTCTTTCGCGGCGACCTGATTCGCCAGACCGCTCAGTCCACCTTCAGTTATTTGAACCCGGTCTATGGCCAGGAAGTGGAGGGCAGTACGGTGCGCGCCAGCGACAGTGACCAGACCGACAAGCTGCGCACCGACGCGCTGTTCCTGCAGGACGCACTGCACCTGGACGAACACTGGATACTGGTGGCCGGCGCCCGCTTTCAGCAGTACGACCAGTACGCCGGCCGCGGCCGGCCGTTCAAGGCCAATACCGACACCAGTGGCCAGGCCTGGGTACCGCATGCCGGCATCGTCTACAAGGTCGATGAGCAGTTGTCGTTCTATGGTAGTTACAGCGAGTCGTTCAAACCCAACTCCAGCATTGCCCCGCTGACCGGTGGCGTCGTGCTGGATTCGTCGATTGCGCCCGAAGAGGGTAAGTCGTGGGAGCTGGGTGCCAAGCTCGACATGCCTGGCAGCCTGACCGGCACCTTGGCGCTGTTCGACATCACCAAGCGCAACGTGCTGGTCTCCAACTTCGACAGCGGTACCGGCGAGACGGTTTACAGCAATGCGGGCGAGGTCAGTTCAAGGGGGGTGGAGCTTGACCTGACCGGACAGCTCAGTGAACGTTGGAGCCTGATCGGCAGCTATGCCTTTACCGACGCCAAGGTGACCAAGGACCCGGACCTTGAGGGTAACCGCCTGCAGAACGTGGCCAGGCACAGTGGCTCATTGTCGGCGGTGTATGACTTCGGCAGCCTGTTCGGCGGCGACAGTTTGCGTTTCGGTGCCGGAGCCCGTCATGTCGGCGAGCGCCCGGGCAACTCGACCAATACCTTCGACTTGCCCAGCTACACCGTTGCCGATGCCTTCGCCACGTATGAGACCCGGCTCGACGAGCACAACGTGCGCCTGCAACTGAACGTGAAGAACCTGTTCGACAAGGTCTACTACAGCTCGGCGGTGAACCAATACTTCGTTGCCATAGGTGATGCACGCCAGGTGAGCCTGTCGAGTACCTTCGAGTTCTAGTGGCTGAAGGCGGCGCGATAGTCGCCAGGTGTCGCGCCGACTGCCTGGCGAAAGCGATTGCTGAAATGGCTGGCACTGGCAAACCCGCACAGCAATGCAACGTCTCCCAATGGCAGCTGGCCCAGGCGCAGCAGTTGGCAGGCCCGATGCAGCCGGCGGGCCAGCAGATACTGGTGCGGCGGCAAGCCGAAGCTGGTGCGGAACATGCGTGCGAAGTGATACTCGGAGAGGTTGCAACGTACGGCCAACTCACCGAGGGTGATGGGCTGATCCAGGTGTGTCTCGATGTATTCCACCAGTTGCCGGCGCAGGTTCGGTGCCAACCCGCCTTTGAGGCGTAACCCCTGGCGCAGCCCTACCTGGCTGAGCACGGCGTGATCGACAATCTCGTGTGCCAGGCTGCTGGCCAGCAAGCGCTCGCCTGGCTCTTCCCAGGCCAGGCTGATCAACTGGCGAAAACGCAACGACTGCCGTGGGTCGTCGAGAAACGTCGCTTCCTGCAGTTGCATCTCCCGCGGTTCCCGGTCGAGCAGACGCACGCAGCCCAGGGCGAATTGCACCTCGCTGATGTACAGGTGCGCCAGGCGGATCTGCCCATTGACCACCCAGTTGGACTCGTGGCCGGCCGGCATGATGCACAATTTGTCCGGCGCCCCTTTGTCGGCTGGGCGCTGGCGGCGAAAGGTGCCGGTGCCGTGGGCGATGTAGCACGACAGCGTGTGGTGGCTGGGCGCCTGATAGTCGCGGGCATCGTCACGGTTGCTCCATAGCGCCGCCGCCAGCCCGTCGCCCAAGTGCGCGCTCAGTTCCAGCCGCGCGTGGGGCGAGGCATGCATGGCGTTGAACACGTGCAGCTGGGTGAGTGGGGTCATGGGCGATTCCTCTGTTGCCATCGTACTGCCGATGCGCCGACGTGGCAGCTCCCTGAGCGTTGAAAAGCGCAAGTTTGTGCAAGCGCACATCACTGGCCGAAGAGAACACTGATGGCCCTGGCGAGGGCTGCGCCCTCAATCGCCGGCAAGCCAGCTCCTACAGGTTGGCCGCATGGTGCCCCCCGCAATGCATGGTCGTATGCCTAAGGAACCCTCATGAACCTCTCCCTGTACCTGCTCACTGTCCTGATCTGGGGTACCACCTGGATCGCCCTGAAACTGCAATTGGGCGAAGTCGCCATTGCGGTTTCGATCGTTTACCGCTTTGCCTTGGCCGGGCTGATTCTGTTCGCCATCCTGTTGCTCACCCGCCGCCTGCAACCGATGAATCGGCGCGGTCATCTGCTGTGCCTGGCGCAAGGCCTGTGCCTGTTCTGCGTCAATTTCATGTGTTTCCTCACCGCCAGTCAGTGGATTGCCAGCGGCCTGATCGCCGTGGTGTTTTCCACTGCAACACTGTGGAATGCGCTGAATGCGCGCCTCTTTTTCGGGCAGAGGGTCGCCAGCAACGTACTCGGTGGCGGCGCGCTTGGTCTTTTGGGGTTGGGGCTGCTGTTCTGGCCGGAGCTGTCGCACCATGCGGCAAGCCGCGAAACGCTCTATGGTCTCGGTCTGGCCTTGCTCGGTACGTTGTGTTTTTCGGCAGGCAACATGCTCTCGAGCATGCAGCAGAAAGCTGGCCTCAAGCCTATGACCACCAATGCCTGGGGCATGGTCTATGGCGCCGCGATGCTGACCGTGTATTGCCTGATCAGCGGTATTCCATTTGCGATGGAGTGGAACACGCGTTACATCGGCTCGCTGCTGTACCTGGTGATCCCGGGTTCAGTGATCGGCTTCACCGCCTACCTGACGTTGGTCGGGCGCATGGGCCCGGAGCGGGCTGCGTATTGCACGGTGTTGTTCCCGCTGGTGGCGCTGAATGTGTCGGCGTTTGCCGAGGGCTATCAATGGACAGCCCCCGCTTTGCTCGGGCTGGTCGCTGTCATGGCGGGTAATGTGTTGGTGTTTCGTAAGCGCAAACCCACGCTGGCAGGTGCATTGGCACGCTGAGCGCTGCGCTGCAACTGACATAAATGCCAGGTGTTGGCACGGGGTAGTCTGTTTAGACTTGCCCGGGAGCCATTAGCCCGGAAACGTCAATGCCACCATTGCTCTCCTGGAACAAGCGACTGTCGCATCGTCAGGTCCAGATGCTCTGCCTGCTCGCCTTGGCTGTTCATCTATTGCCGCTGGTGCTTGCCGATTACGCCTATATCGATGATGTGTGGCGCGCCCAGAACGCTGGGCTCACGCTTACCGGCAATGAATCCTGGACAGGGCAGGGGCGCTTCCTGCTCTATCTGATGCATCGCACGCTGGGCTTCTCTGCCGGGGCTGTGAATCTGTTCCCTTTGCCTATTCTGCTGGCAGCCAGCGTGACTGCCCTGGCGCTCGCCCGGCTGGTGTCACATTACTTCCCGGTGCCCACGGCGACCTCCGTGCTGGTGGTGTTGCCCTTATGGTACAACCCCTTCTTTCTGCAGAACCTGTCGTACCAATACGACGCACCCGGTATGGCGTTGGCGCTGGCTGCATGCGTCTGGGCCATCACGCTGAGTGCCGAGCGCTGGCAGCAGTGCCTGCTGGGCGGCGTGCTGGTGGCATGTGCCGCGAGTTTCTATCAGGTCAGCATCAACGTCTTCGCTGGCTTGTGCTGCCTCGAAGTCATGCGCCAAGTACTCGGGCATGCCGAGTTGCGCCAGGTCTGCCGTCATCTTTTCGGCCGGCTGGCACAGCTGCTCGGCGGGTGCCTGCTGTACTCGCTCACGGCCCATCAGTTCATAGATGTCCCCCGCACTGCGTTGCTGCCTCTGGATGCCCAGTGGTGGCCTGAGGTGTTGCGGCGCCTGGAAGTTATCTTGGGCCACGTGGCGTTGTTGATCACGCCGGGAACGGCGTGGGTGTTCATCGGCCTTTCGGGGCTGGCGCTCGTGGCGCTGCTGATCGCCTTGCGTGAGGTATTGGTTGATCCACGCCCTGTATGGGAACGGGGGGTGTTGACGGCTGCGCTGCTGCTGCCCATCCCGGTAGTGGCGTTGCTGGTGTACGGCCTGATGATGGTGTTCGCGCATTTTGACGGTGGCGCACGCCTGTTGATGGGGTTCGGGGTGGTCTTGATGATGCTGGCACTGCTGGCGCATCGGCTACTGTCAGGGCTTGGCGGTCGGCTGAGGTGGCTGCTGGCTATTCCTGTGTTGTTCATGTTGTCATTTTCGTTCGCTTACGGCCGAACGCTGATCGTGCAGAAGGAACTGCAACGCATGGTGACGTCTTCGCTCGCCAATGCCATCGAAAGCCGGCCGCAGTTGTACGAGACCAAGCGATTCTATGTTTTCGACATCGGTAGCAGCAGACGTTGGTTGCCTGCAGCCAGCGCCAGCTATGAACAGATGCCAGCTTTGCGTTATGTCATGAACATCGATTTTCTGCTGTTGCCTGAGATGATGCCGCGCCTCGGGCTGGTCAACTTCGCTAAATCCGCCCCACTCGACCGTGAGCAGGTACTTGCGCGCGACCATGCAGCGGTGGTGGAGAGCAAGTTTTTCGACATCCACCTGGTCGACGGTAACGGCTATGTGCTCATGAAAGCACCTGTCGAGAGCGAGACCTACCGATGGTAATGGCCCTGCGTTTCTACCGTTATGGCCTCATCGGTGTTGGAAATACGCTGTTGCACTGGGCGGTTTTCTTCCTGCTGCACCAAGCTGCAGGGCTAAGCCAGGCATTGAGCAACCTCCTGGCATTCACAGTGGCTGTCAGTGCTTCCTATTACCTCAATGCTCGCTTCACGTTTGCCTGCGCGCCGAGCAGGCTGCGTTACCTGGCGTTCGTGTCGGGCATGGGGTGCCTGAGCCTGAGCATGGGGGCGCTATCGGACCGGGCTGGTTTGTCACCCTGGCTGACCCTCGTGGCGTTTTCCGCCGTCAGCCTGATCATCGCCTATGGCTACTCACGAGCAGTGGTGTTCAAGCGGAGGCAGCCATGAACATTACCTTGGTCGTGCCCCTGTACAACGAGCAGGACACCCTCGAACGCTTCTATCACACGGTGCGCAACGAACCGTCTTTACAGGGCTTGGCGGTCGAAATCCTGTTGGTCAACGACGGCAGCAACGATGCCAGCGAAGCCATCTGCGCCGAGTTGGCGGCACGTGACGAATGGGTAACCGTCGTCAATTTCTCGCGTAATTTCGGCAAGGAATCGGCGTTGTTCGCCGGGCTTGAGTACGCCGATGGCGACGCCGTGGTGCCGATCGATGTCGACTTGCAGGACCCGGTCGAGCTTATCGCGCAGATGATCGATGTGTGGCAGCAAGGGGCGGAGGTGGTTCTGGCAAAGCGCCGTAGTCGCGCCGCTGACACGCGGTTCAAACGGTGGAGCGCACGCTTGTACTACCGCCTGCACAACCGCATAGCATCGACTCGGATCGAAGAGAACGTCGGTGATTTTCGCTTGTTGGACCGCAAAGTGGTAGCCGCCATCCGCCAGTTGCCGGAGCAGCAGCTGTTCATGAAAGGTGTGTTGTCCTGGGTAGGCTTTCGTACCGAAATCGTCGAGTACGACCGACCTGAACGCACGGCGGGCAACAGCAAGTTCAGCTTCTGGCGGCTGTGGAACCTGGCCCTGGATGGCATCACCTCGTTCAGCACTGTGCCTTTGCGGCTATGGAGTTACGTGGGCGGAGGGGTATCGCTGTCGGCGTTTGTGTTTGCGATGTATATGGTGATCGACAAAATCCTGTTCGGAAATGACGTGCCGGGTTATCCGTCATTGATGACGGCAGTGCTGTTCTTGGGCGGTGTGCAGTTGATCGGCATCGGAATATTGGGGGAATACATAGGCCGGATCTACCAGGAGACCAAGCATCGGCCCCGGTACGTGGTGCGCAAGGTTCTGAGGCGGCGCAGGCAACCCATGTGAAGGTTGCCTGGCCTGGTCTGCTCGCGGCAAATACGAGTTATCAGCCCTTCCACACCTGCGGATTCACCAGATCCCGCGGCCGCTCACCCAGCAGCGCGGCGCGCAGGTTGTCCATCGCCCGGTTGGCCATTGCCTCACGGGTTTCGGCGGTGGCCGAACCGATGTGCGGCAGCGTCAGAGCATTGGGCAATTTGAACAGCGGTGATTCGCTCAGCGGCTCCTTCTCGTAGACATCCAGGCCGGCGCCGCGAATGGTGCCGTTGTGCAGCGCCTCGACCAGCGCTGCCTCGTCTACCACCGGGCCACGGGCTATGTTGATCAGGAAGGCGCTCGGCTTCATCAGCTTCAGCTCGCGAGCACCGATCAGCTTGCGGGTGGCGTCGGACAGCGGCACCACGATGCAGACGAAATCGGATTCTGCCAGCAGTTGTTCAAGGCTGCGGTATTGGGCCCCCAATTCCTGCTCCAGCGCCTGCTTGCGACTGTTGCCGGCATACAGCACCGACATGTTGAAGCCGAAGCGGCCACGGCGTGCGACGGCCGCGCCGATGTTGCCCAGGCCGACGATACCCAGTGTCTTGCCGTACACATCGCTGCCGAAGTGCGCCGGGCCGACGGTGGCCTGCCATTGGCCAGCCTTGGTCCAGGCGTCCAGTTCGGCCGTGCGCCGTGCGCAGCCCATGATCAGCGAAAAGCCCAGGTCGGCGGTGCTTTCAGTGAGCACGTTAGGCGTGTTGGTCAGGGCGATGCCGCGCTCGTTGAAGTAGTCGACGTCGTAGTTGTCGTAGCCCACCGACACGCTGGACACCACTTCCAGTTTGGCTGCCCCTTCGAGCTGCGCGCGGCCGAGCTTGCGACCGGCGCCGATCAGGCCGTGGGCTTGGGGCAAAGCTTCATTGAACTGGGCACTGATGTCGCCGAGCTTGGGGTTGGGCACGATCACGTTGAAGTCTTGCTGCAGGCGCTCGGCCATGGCCGGGGTGATACGGCTGAAGGCCAGGACGGTCTTTTTCATCGGGCTACTTCCAACGGAAAAGCTACAAGCTACAAGCTTCAAGCTGCAAGAAAAAGCAGCGCGTGCACCAATCTGCTTTTTCTTGCAGCTTGCAGCTTGCAGCTTGCATGCAGCTGCTTTCAGTTCGCGATCAGCAACTCGTGGGTTTTCAGGTCCGCTTCATGGGCTGCGAGAATCTCCGGCAACGAGTTGCGCAGGTACTCAACCCAGGTCTTGATCTTCGCATCCAGGTACTGGCGCGACGGGTAGATCGCATAAAGGTTCAGTTCCTGCAGTCGGTAGTCCGGCATCACCCGCACCAGGCTGCCATCACGCAAGCCATCGATGGCCGAGTAGATCGGCAGCACGCCCATGCCCATGCCGCTGCGAATCGCGGTTTTCATCGCGTCGGCCGAGTTGACCTGGAACGGCGAGCTGGTGATGTTGACCAGCTCCTGGCCTTCCGGGCCGTCGAATAACCATTTTTCCAGCGGGATCACCGGGCTGACCATGCGCAGGCAGGCATGCTGCAGCAGGTCGACCGGCTTGTGCGCGAAGCCGTTCCTGGCCACGTACTCGGGCGAGGCGCAGACGATGCTGTAGGTGATGCCCAGGCGCTGCGACACGAAACCTGAGTCCGGCAGCTCGGTGGCCAGCACGATGGACACGTCATAGCCTTCGTCGAGCAGGTCGGGCACGCGGTTGGCCATGGTCAGGTCGAAGGTCACGTCCGGGTGCGACTCGCGGTAGCGGGCGATGGCATCGACCACGAAGTGCTGGCCGACCCCGGTCATCGAATGCACCTTCAATTGCCCGGCAGGCCGGGCATGCGCATCGCTTGCCTCGGCTTCGGCCTCTTCGACATAGGTGAGGATCTGTTCACAGCGCATCAGGTAACGCTTGCCCGCCTCGGTCAGGGCGATGCGCCGTGTGGTTCGGTTGAGCAGCCGGGTTTGCAGATGGGCTTCCAGATTGGAGACCGCCCGCGACACGTTCGCGGTGGTCGTATCCAGTTGCGCCGCGGCGGCAGTGAAACTGCCAAGCTGGGCTACGCAACTGAAAGCACGCATGTTTTGCAGGGTGTCCATGGGTCACTCTCAAGGTAGAGGGCAAATTGTGTCACGAAGTTGGTTGCATGTGCCTTCGACCAAAGCCGGATTATCGCTGTTTTGGTAACAAAGATTCGCAGGAATCTGCGCTTATCGCCAGTACGGCCGCCCCCTAGAATTGCCCAGCCCTCCACCTCTTCCTCGGGAAATCGCAGCTGTGCCGCGTCGCATCATCAGAACGCTTCAGGCGTTCAGTGCCTGTGCCCTTAGCCTCACCTTGAGCGGCTGTATCGGAACCTGGGGCATTGCCCCACAGAGCAAGACCCTCCAAGCCAATACCTTGACCACCGACGCGGCCATCCGTGAAGCCGCCAGCGATGCCCACTGGCCCGACCAGCAGTGGTGGCACGCCTACCGAGATCCGCAGCTCAACCGTTGGCTCGACCTGGCTATGGCCGGTAGCCCGACCCTGGCCATGGCCGCAGCGCGGGTGCGCGCAGCCAAAGCCATGGCCGGTGTGGTCGAGTCGGCAGAAAAGCTGCAGGCCAACGGCCAGGCGTCGCTCAAACGCCACAACTGGCCTGAAGACCAGTTCTATGGCCCGGGCGCCCTGTCGGGTGCCAACACCTGGGACAACAACGCCGCCATCGGCTTCAGCTATGCCCTGGACCTCTGGGGGCGCGAGCGCAATGCCAGCGAACAGGCCGTGGACCAGGCCCACATGAGCGTGGCCGAAGCCCGCCAGGCGCAACTGGAACTGCAGAACAATGTGGTGCGTGCCTACATTCAGCTCAGCCTGCACTTCGCCCAGCGCGACATCGTCAAGGCCGAGCTGGAGCAGCAGGAGCAGATCCTGGCTTTGGCCAAGCGCCGCCTGGACGGCGGTATCGGTACCCATTTCGAGGTCAGCCAGGCCGAAGCCCCGCTACCCGAAACCCATCGCCAACTGGACAGCCTCGACGAAGAAATCGCGCTTACCCGCAATCAGCTGGCTGCGCTGGCGGGCAAGGGGCCAGGGGAGGGGGCGCAGATCCAGCGCCCCAGCCTGGCCCTCGCCGCCCCGCTGCAACTGCCGTCGGCGCTGCCCGCCGAGCTGGTCGGCCAGCGCCCCGACGTGGTCGCCAGCCGCTGGCAGGTGGCCGCTCAGGCGCGTGGTATCGACGTCGCCCACGCCGGCTTCTTCCCCAACGTTGACCTGGTCGGGAGCCTGGGCTTCATGGCCACCGGTGGCGGGCCGCTGGAATTCCTTACCGGGCGCAAGTTCAACTACAACGTCGGGCCGGCCATCAGCCTGCCGATCTTCGACGGCGGCCGCTTGCGCTCGCAGCTGGGTGTGGCCTCGGCGGGCTATGACGTGGCCGTGGCGCACTACAACCAGACGGTCATCGGCGCGCTGAAGAACATTTCCGACCAGTTGATCCGCCGTGAGTCGATGAAGGAGCAGGCCCATTTCGCCGCCGAATCCGTGGCCGCTGCACAGAAAACCTACGATATTGCCATGGTCGCCTTCCAGCGCGGGCTGACCGACTACCTCAACGTGCTCAATGCCCAGACTTTGCTGCTGCGTCAGCAGCAGGTGCAACAGCAGGTGCAGGCCGCGCGCCTGATCGCCCATGCCGAGCTGGTGACCGCGTTGGGTGGTGGCCTGCAGGCCGGCAAGGACGTACCTGAGCAGGAGCGCCAGACGGCGCCGAAAACCCCAGCCACCCTGGCTGTTTTCGACCGCAAACCGGACCGCGCCGAATGAGTACATCGAGCCTGCCCCTGCGCTGGCTGCACAGCCTGGAGTGGCGCCGGGGCTTCTTTGCCTGGGCGCGTACCGACGGGGTGACCTGGGTCTACATCTTCAAGGTGCTGGCCGCTGCGTTCATCACCCTGTGGCTGGCCATGCGCCTGGAGTTGCCGCAGCCGCGCACGGCGATGATCACCGTGTTCATCGTCATGCAGCCGCAGAGCGGCCATGTTTTTGCCAAGAGCTTCTACCGGGTGCTCGGCACTCTGGCTGGCTCGGCGATGATGGTGGCGCTGATCGCCCTGTTCCCGCAGAACACAGAGCTGTTCCTGCCCAGCCTGGCGCTGTGGGTGGGCCTATGTTCAGCGGGCGCCATGCGCTACCGCACCTTCCGCGCCTATGGCTTCGTGCTGGCCGGTTACACCGCTGCCATGATCGGCCTGCCGGTGCTGGAGCACCCTGACCAGGCGTTCATGGCTGCGGTGTGGCGGGTGCTGGAGATTGCCCTGGGCATTCTCGTCTCGACCTTCGTCAGTGCCGCGATCTTGCCGCAATCGGCCAGCGCCGCCATGCGCAATGCGTTGTACCAGCGTTTTGGCGTGTTCGCCGGGGTGGTGGTCGAAGCCTTGCGCGGTGACAGCCAGCGTGACCGTTTCGAAACCAGCAACGTACGGTTCGTCGCCGAGGCGGTCGGCCTGGAAAGCCTGCGCAACGTCACCGCCTTCGAAGACCCGCACATGCGCAGGCGCTCTGGCCGGCTGGTGCGCATGAACAGCGAGTTCATGGCCATTACCACGCGCTTCAACGCCCTGCACCGGTTGCTTGAACGCTTGCGCGCCCGCGGCCCGCTGCAGATCGTCGGGGCCATCGAGCCGGGCCTGAACACCTTGGTCGAGCTGCTTGAGCCCTATGTAGGGCGTGCGCTGACCGATGCCGATGCGCTGCGCCTGACGCTGGAACTGGCTGCCTACAAAGAGGGCCTGCAGGCCCAGGTACGCGGCCTGCGCGCCGAGTACCTGCTGACCGACCCCAGCGAGTCCGACCTGCTGGATTTTCATACCGCTTTCGAGCTGCTCTATCGCTTCGTCGACGAGATGTACAGCTATGCCGAAACCCATGCCTCCCTGGCCGCGCACACGCACGAGCGCGAGCAGTGGGACGAGCCTTACGTGGCCCGGACCAGCTGGCTGGTGTCGCTGGCCGCTGGCGTGCGCGCCTCGGCGGTGCTGTTGCTGCTGGGTAGCTACTGGCTGCTCAGCGACTGGCCCAGTGGGGCCATGATGACCTTGATCGCCACCGTCACCGTAGGCCTGTCGGCGGCTTCGCCGAACCCCAAGCGCATGTCGTTCCAAATGGCCTGCGGCACGGCGATCGGCGCGTTCGTCGGCTTCTTCGAAACCTTTTTCGTGTTCCCCTGGATCGACGGTTACCCGCTGCTGTGCATGGTCCTGGCGCCGGTGTTCATGCTTGGCGCGTTCCTGTCTTCGCGGCCGGCTTACGCGGGTTACGGCATAGGCCTGCTGGTGTTCTTCGCCATCGGTTCGGTGCCTAACAACCTGACTGTGTACGACCCTTACACTTTCATCAACGACTACATCGGCATGGTCCTCGGCATGTTCGTCTGCGCTGCTGCCGGGGCGATCATCCTGCCGCCCAACAGCCGCTGGTTGTGGAGCCGCCTGGAGCAGGAGCTGCGCGAGCAGGTACTGTTCGCCATCAGTGGTCGCCTGCGCGGTCTGGGCTCGGCTTTCGAAAGCCGCACCCGTGACCTGTTGCACCAGGCCTATGGTCTGGCCGCCGGCAAGCCGCAGGTACAAAGCCAGCTGATGGGCTGGATGTTCACCGTGCTGGAAATCGGCCATGCGGTCATCGAGCTGCGCAAGGAGCAGGCCCGCGCACCAATCCATCCTGCGTATGCCGAATCACAGCCTTGGCGACAGGCCATCCGTGTCATGGGCCGGGCTCTGGCGCGGCTGTTCCTGCAGCCCAGCGCCAGCAACCACGAGCGCGCGCTGGTGGCGGTGGACCACGCCATCAGCCGCGTGCAGGCCACCGACGAACCCTTCGCCCGGCACTTCGATACCTCGGTGCTGCGCCGCGCGCAGAGCTACCTGCACTTCATCCGTTCCTCCCTGCTCGACCCACAGTCGCCGTTGGCTACGACGAAAGGATTGCACGATGTTCCGTGAAATCATGCCCCGTGAGATCGCCTTCCATGGCGTGTACATGCCCACCATGACCTTGATGTTCCTGTTCGCCCTGGGCCTGGCCTGGGGCCTGGACCGCTTCATTGCCAGCCATGATGGCTACCGCTTCTTCTGGCATCCGGCGCTGTTGCGTCTGAGCCTGTTCGTCTGCCTGTTCGGCGCCCTGGCGCTGTCGCTCTACTGGTGAGAATCCTTCGATGAAAAAGTTCTTCAGCCTGTTTGCTACCTTGCTGGTGCTGACCATGGCCGTGGTGATCGGTCGCCAGTTGTGGCTGCACTACATGACTACGCCCTGGACCCGTGACGGGCGCGTGCGGGCCGACATCATCAATGTGGCCGCCGACGTGCCCGGTTATGTGGTGGACGTACCGGTCAAGGATAACCAGCGGGTGAAGAAGGGCGACCTGCTGATCCGGGTCGACCCCGAGCACTACCAGCTGGCTGTCGACCAGGCCAAGGCGTTGGTCGCCTCGCGCAAGGCCACCTGGGAGATGCGCAAGGTCAACGCCCGCCGCCGTGCCGACATGGACAACCTGGTGATCTCCAAGGAAAACCGCGACGACGCCAGCAACATCGCCAATGCCGCCCTGGCCGACTATCAACAGGCCCAGGCAGCACTGGCAGCGGCCGAGCTGAACCTCAAGCGCACCCGTATCGTTGCCACGGTCGATGGTTACGTGACCAACCTGAATATCCACAAGGGTGACTATGCGCGTACCGGTGAGGCGGTGATGGCAGTGGTCGATGAAAACTCGTTCTGGGTTTACGGCTTCTTTGAGGAAACCAAGCTGCCGCACGTGAAGGTGGGTGACCAGGCTGAGCTGCAGATGATGAGCGGCGAACGGCTCAAGGGCCACGTGCAGAGCATCGCCCGCGGTATCTACGACCGCGACAACCCGCAGAGCCGCGAGCTTATTGCCGACGTGAACCCGACCTTCAACTGGGTGCGCCTGGCCCAGCGCGTGCCGGTGCGGATTCACATTGATGAAGTGCCGGACGGGTTTCTGCTGGCGGCGGGGACGACGTGTACGGTGGTGGTGAAACCGAGCGAGGGTGGAGCGGGCTAGCTAAACCACGTTCAATCAAACCCTAGGCCGGGCCTACCATTACCGGTATTTCGACACGGTCAATCACCTTCGCGCTGATCGACGGGTCGAGCATCCGCCCCAGCCGTGACAGGTGCCGGTGGCCCATGATGATCAGCTCGCATTGCAGTTCCCGTGCCTTGGCGACAATGGCCTCGACCGGTTGCCCGGCGACCATGCAGCCGTGGCTGGTGAAGCCGGCCTGCTTTAGCAATGCAACGGCCTCGGCCACGGCGCGGTCGCCCAGGCGTTGTTCCTCACAGGCGGCAGGGTATTGCTCCAGTTCCTCGGCGGTGTAGGGCGCAGGCTTGTCGTGCACCGCGAAAGTCGAGTCGATGGCCAGCAGCACGTGCAGTTCGTGTTCGTCGGGCCGGCAGTAGCGGCGGGCGAGGGTGAGCAGGGCGGTCGAGGCAGGGGACGCGTCGATGGCGATCAGGACGGGGTTGGGCATGGGGGTCCTTGCTGAAAAACTGGCTGGTCGGTTGGCTGTACTGCCCCATCGCCGGCAAGCCGGCTCCCACAAATAATGCACCGATCGCAGGGCAGTGGGGCACCTGTAGGAGCCGGCTTGCCGGCGATAGGGCCGGTGCAGCCACTGCATCATTTATGGCCCATCTCGCCCTCGAGATAAATGTTCCACCACGCACGAACGCATTGCGTCTGGTGCAATCATGCGACCTGTTAACATCGCTTTCCCACAACTGCCACGGAAATCGGCCATGCCACTCCCGGACATGAACCTGCTCGTCGCCCTCGACGCCCTGCTCGATGAAGGCAGCGTGGTTGGCGCGGCCCAGCGCATGAACCTCAGCCCGGCGGCGATGAGCCGGACCCTCGGGCGTATCCGCGATGCCTTGGGCGACCCGATCCTGGTACGCGCGGGTCGTGGCCTGGTACCGACGCCTCGGGCGCTGGCGCTGCGCGAGCAGGTGGCGGCGCTGGTGGAGCAGGCCGGTGAGGTGTTCCGCAGTGCTGGAGAGGTGGATTTGCCCAAGCTCGACCGAGCCTTCAACATCCGCACCAATGACCTGTTCATTGCCCTGTATGGCGCCCTGCTGTTGCGCCGCATGCATGAGCAGGCCCCGCGCACGGTACTGCGCTTCGTGCCCGAGAGCCCCGGCGGTGATGACGATAGCGTGCTGCGCGACGGGCGCACCGACCTGATCATCAGCTCGACCGTCGACCTGGGCCCGGAGATCAAGGTGCAGAGCCTTTTCCAGACCTACTACGTGGGTTTGGCGCGGCGCGACCATCCCATATTCGACCAGCCGATCACACCGCAGAGCTTTGCCAGTTATCCACAGATCAGCGTTTCCCGGCGTGGCCGCGCCAATGGGCCGATTGACGTCGAACTGGCCAACTTCAAGGTGCAGCGGCGCGTAGCGCTGATTACACCGAGTTTCCACTCAGCGTTGTTCTCGCTGCCGGATTCGGACCTGATCCTGCCGATGCCCGCCAATATCCTCAACAGTGTGCACAAGCTCGGTTTGCCGTTGCGCTCGTTCGAGATTCCCGTGCCGCTGGAGCGGGTAACCGTGCTGCAAGCCTGGCACCCGCGTTATCACAACGATCCGGCACACCGCTGGTTGCGGCAGATCCTGAAAGCCTGTTGCAGTGTTGATCCGTAACCCCGCTTCGTCCGATTGCGGCTGAAGCGGATTGCGTCATACGCAATATAAAACTGCCGATAAGTCAGTTTTCGTAAGCATTCGACTTTCTTAGACTTGCCCCAGCCATAAAATTGTTGCTGGAGTTGTCTACCCATGAGTTCTCTGTCCGCCCCTGCCACCGCGATCGCCGCCGCCCCTGCGCCGGCTGCGCCCGTGCAGTCGGCGTTCGGCCTGCGCGTGGTGGTCGGGCTGTTCGGCGTGTTGCTGGCCGTGCTGTGCGCCGGCCTCAACGAGTCGGTGACCAAGATTTCCCTGGCCGATATCCGCGGGGCCATGGGCATCGGCGCCGACGAGGGCGCCTGGCTGCTGGCGGTGTACAGCGCCGCATCGGTTTCGGCCATGGCCTTCGCGCCGTGGCTGGCCACTACCTTCTCCTTGCGCCGCTTCACCATGAGCGCGGTCGGGCTGTTTGCGCTGCTGGGATTGCTGCAGCCCTTGGCCCCCAACCTGCACAGCCTCATGCTGCTGCGCATCCTTCAGGGCTTTGCAGCGGGCGCCTTGCCACCGATGCTCATGAGCGTGGCGCTGCGTTTTCTGCCGCCGGGCATCAAGGTCTACGGCCTGGCCTGCTATGCCCTGACGGCCACCTTCGGGCCCAACCTCGGCACGCCGCTGGCCGGGTTGTGGACCGAATACGTCGGTTGGCAGTGGGCGTTCTGGCAGATCATTCTGCCCTCGGCCCTGGCCATGTTCTGTGTCGGCTGGGGCTTACCGCAGGACCCGCTGCGTCTGGAGCGCTTCAAGCAGTTCGACTGGCGCGGCGTGTTGCTGGGCCTGCCGGCCATCAGCTGCATCGTCCTGGGCCTGTCGCTTGGGGACCGCTGGGGCTGGCTCGATTCGCCGCTGATCTGCTGGCTGCTGGGCGGGGGCGTGCTGTTGCTGGTGCTGTTCCTGTACAACGAATGGTCCGAGCCGCTGCCGTTTTTCCAGTTGCGCATGCTGTCGCGCCGCAACCTGAGCTTCGCGCTGGTCACCCTGGCCGGCGTGTTGGTGGTGCTTTCCGGTGTGGGCAGCATTCCCTCTGCCTACCTTGCGCAAATCCAAGGGTATCGCCCGGCGCAAACCAGCCCGCTGATGATGCTGGTGGCCATGCCGCAACTGATTGCCCTGCCATTGACGGCGGCACTGTGCAACCTGCGCGCGGTGGACTGCCGCTGGGTGCTGGCCACGGGGCTGGCGATGCTGGCGCTGTCGTGCATCGGTAGCAGCCTGCTGACCTCCGAGTGGATCCGCGGTGATTTCTACCCTTTTTACCTGCTTCAGGTGTTCGGCCAACCGATGGCAGTACTGCCGCTGCTGATGCTCTCCACCAATGGCATGAGCCCGCAGGAAGGCCCATTCGCCTCCAGCTGGTTCAACACCGTCAAGGGGCTCGCCGCAGTGATCGCCGGTGGCCTGCTGGATGCCCTCGGCACGCTGCGCCGACACTTTCATTCCAACCACCTGGTGGACAGCCTGGGCAACGCCCCGCTGATCGATGACCACGCTGCGGGCCTTGCCAAGCGTATCCATGACCAGGCGCTGGTGCTCACTTCGGCCGACCTTTACCTGGTCATGGCCGGTATCGCCGTGGCGCTGATCTGCCTTATTCCTTTCGTGCCTACCCGGGTCTACCCACCGCGCGCGGTGGCCTGAACCCGGATGAATTCGAGACCGCTGAAAATGACCAACAAGCGCAAGACAATCGTGATCGGCTCGGTACTCGCCGTGGCCGTGCTGGCGGGTATCGTCGGCCCCTGGCTGCTCGGCAGTGACCACCGGCAAAGCACCAACGACGCCTACGTGATCGCCGATTACACCGTAGTGGCGCCCAAGGTGGCCGGCTTCGTCAAGCAAGTGCTGGTCGAAGACAACCAGCAGGTGCAGGCCGGCCAGTTGCTGGCGACCATCGATGCGCGGGACTACCAGGCCGCCCTGGATGCCGCGCAGGCCCAGTTGCTGGTGGCCAAGGCGCAAAGCGCCGATGCCCGTGCCACCCTGGAACGCCAGGCGGCATTGATTGCCCAGGCTGAGGCGGCGGTGAAGGCGGCGCAGGCCGAAGCATCGTTCGCCGACCACGAGGTCAAACGCTACAGCCGTCTCGCCCAGCAGGGCGCCGGCACCGTGCAGAATGCCCAACAGGCGCGTAGCCGGGTCGACCAGGCCCGCGCGCGGCTGGCCAATACCCAGGCTGCTTTAGTTGCCGCGCGCAAGCAGGTGGACATCCTCAGCGCTCAGGTCGCCAGTGCCGATGGGCAGTTGAAGCGTGCCGAAGCGGGCGTTGAAAAAGCTCAGCTGGACCTGTCCTACACGCGCATTACCGCCCCGGTGGATGGCATGGTCGGTGAGCGTGCCCTGCGCGTTGGCGCCTTCGTCAACCCGGGCGCGCGGCTGCTGTCGGTGGTGCCCCTGCAGCATGCCTATGTGGTCGGCAATTTTCAGGAAACCCAGCTGACCCATGTGCAGCCGGGGCAGCCGGTCAGTATCAGCGTCGATACCTTTTCCGGTGAAACCCTCAAGGGCCATGTCCAAAGCATTGCGCCTGCTACTGGCGTGACCTTCGCCGCAGTAAAGCCCGACAACGCCACCGGCAACTTCACCAAGGTCGTGCAGCGCATCCCGGTGAAAATCGTCTTCGATGACGGCCAGCCGTTGCTTGCGCGCCTGCGTGTGGGCATGTCGGTGGAAGCGACCATCGACACCCGTGGTGACACGTTCAGTGGCAAAGAGGTGAGTGCACGATGAAACCGGCATTACGCTTGAGCCCCTTGCTGCTAGCCGTGCTGATGGCCGGCTGCACCCTGGGCCCCGACTTCAAGCGCCCGGCCAGCCAGGCCCCGCAGCAATGGGCACCGCTGCAGGGCCAAGCTGCACCCAGCCAGCCGCAGGCAGAAGCGCTTGAACTGCGTTGGTGGGAGACCTTCCACGATGCGCGCCTGAGTGCGCTGATCCAGCAGGTGGCCGAGCGTAACCTCGACCTGCAGATCGCCAGTGCGCGGCTGCTGCAAAGCCGCGCCTTGCGCAGTACGGTGGCTGCCGACCAGGCGCCGTCGGTCGATGTGGATGGCGGCTACAGCCGCGCCCGTAATAGTGCCGAAGGCCTCAGCGACCCGTCCGGCAAGGCAGGCAAGTCGGCGTTCAACCTGTGGCAGGGCGACCTGGTCGCCGGTTGGGAGCTGGACCTCTGGGGCCGGGTGCGCCGGCAGGTGGAGGCTGCCGACGCCACGGTGGAAGTGGCCGAGAATGACCGGCGCGGCGTGCTCTTGGCGCTGTTGTCGGAAACCGCAGGCAACTACATCCAGTTGCGTGCCGTGCAGCACACGCTCGATGTCACGCGCGACAACCTGAAGGTCGCCCGGCACAGCCTGAAGCTGTCCCAGGACCGCCAGGCCGAGGGTGTCGCCACCCGGCTCGACGTGGCCCAGGCCAGTGCCCAGGTTGCCTCGATCGAGGCCCGTCTGCCGAGCCTGGAGGCCCGGCGCGACGACCTGATAAACGCGCTCAGCCTGCTGGCGGCCGAGCCGCCACGCAGTTTGCAGGCACAGTTGCTTGAGGGCGGGGAGTTGCCCGCGCCGCAGCAGCAATTTGCGATCGGCTTGCCATCCGAGCTGGCCGAGCGCCGTCCGGACATCCGCCAGGCCGAGGCACGGCTGCATGCGGCCACTGCCAGCATTGGCGTGGCCAAGGCGGATTTCTACCCCAGCATCCGGCTGTCCGGCAGCGTCGGCTTCCAGGCCATGCAACTGTCGGATTTCGGCGCTTGGGACTCGCGCCGCTTTGCCTTCGGCCCACAGCTGTCATTGCCGATCTTCGAGGGTGGCCGGCTCAAGGGTACCCTGGCGCTGCGCGAGGCGCAGCAGCAGGAGGCGGCGCTCAACTACCGCAAGGTGGTGCTCGGTGCCTGGCACGAGATCGACGATGTGCTGCGGCTGTACAACGCCAGCCAGCTGCGCCGTGATCATTTGGCCGAAGCGGTGCGGCAAAACCGCATCGCCCTGGAAACCGCCCAGCGTCAGTACGTGGAAGGCGCAGTGGACTTTCTCAACGTGCTGACCGTGCAGAGTGCGTTGCTGGCCAGCGAAGAGCAGTGGATCGACAGTTCGGCGGCGGTATCGCAGGCATTGGTCGGGCTGTACAAGGCTTTGGGTGGTGGCTGGCAGGCGTTCGACGGGCAGCCGACGACAAAGGTGTGATCAAGCGGAGGCAGCCATGCACCTCTCCCTCAATGGAAAGCGCGCACTCATCAGTGGTTCCATGGCAGGGCAGGGCCTGTCTACCGCCATCGACCTTGCCGCCGCCGGCGCCGAGGTCGTGCTCAACGACCGCACCCAGGCGTTGGTCGACGCTGCGCTGAAAGCGATACGTGAGCGCTTGCCCAAGGCACGGATCATTGGCGTTGCCGCTGACCTGGGCACCGAACAGGGTGTGCAGGCCTTGCTCCAGCAGGTGCCGCACACCGATATCCTGGTCAACAACGGCACGCAGGACGTTGCCCGGCGCCTGCAGCGTCATTACGCCCGCGGCATGGCCGAGCGCAAGTGGGGGCAGGTGATCCACCTGCGCGGTGAATCAGAGCGGTCGCAGCAGCCCGAAGCGTTTGCGCAGTACCCAGTCCAGTAACCGCCGTGGCAGCCAGCGTGCCAGTAGCGGCAACGCCGTACTGCCATTGCCCAGCCGCACCACTGCTGGCACAGGTGATTTGCGCGTGGCCGCCAGCAGCCCTTGGGCAAATTGCGCCGCGGATGTGGGCCGGTCTTGCGAGGCGCGGGCTCGCGCCTGGATATGCTCGCGCAGCGGCCACCACGGCGACTGCGCCGCTACCACCTGATCGGCCTGGCGCTGCGCATTGCTGGCGAATTGTGAGGCGATCGCTCCCGGTTGCACTTCCATCACCTGAATGCCGAAAGGCGCCAGCTCCAGGCGCAGGGCGTCGCTCAGTGCATGCACGGCAGCCTTGGAGGCGCAGTAGGCGCCCGCGAACGGCGTGACCATTACGCCCGATACACTGCCGATGTTGACCACCAGCCCACGCGCACGGCGCAGCAGCGGGAACACTGCACCGGTTACCCCGATCACGGCGAACACATTGGTTTCGAACTGCTGGCGCATGGCGTCCACGCCGCCATCCAGCAGGGGCCCCATGGCACCGTAGCCAGCGTTGTTGACCAGGATGTCGAGCCGGCCGTGGCGTGCTTCCAGCTCCTCGGCCAGGTGCTTCAGGCCCTCGGGGTCGTTGACGTCAAGCTGCCGGGCGGTGAAACCGGCGCCGGCCAGGTGTTCAACGTCTTCGGCTTTACGGGCGGTGGCCCAAACGTCGTGGCCGGCAGCGCGAAAGGCTTCGGCCAGGGAGCGGCCGATGCCGCTGGAACAACCGGTGATCAGGACGGTGGGCATTGGGCAGGCCTGTGCTCAGAATAAGTTATGTATAGGCTGGGCTGGCCCCATCGCCGGCAAGCCAGCTCCCAGAGGTACCCCGAATCTGCGGGCAGCGGTGAGCCTTTGGGAGCCGGCTTGCCGGCGATAGGGCCAGATCAGGCACCGTATCAGTTGGCGAATGTACCCTGTAGATGCTCGGCACGAAACTCCAGTGTCTGCGGCCGGTAGCCAGCGCGCAGTGGCGGCAGTGGCAGGCAGTCGGTCCACTCGGCCCCAGGCTGCAGTTCACCCGGCCCACGATAGCGCGGTGCGCTGTAGGTGTTTTCGGCCAGGTTGATTGTATCGCCCGGGGCATAGGCACCGACCCGCCAGCGCAGTTCGGTCAGCGGAGCCTTGTTGCCGTTTTTCATCTGTACCTTCAAGGCACGGTCGGCGGGGCATTGATCCGGGGCGTAGGTCAGGCGCAGGTCAAGACGCGCCAGTTGCGAAGCTTCGCGTGTGTCCTGCCAGACGACGAACAGCGCGACCAGCCCGAGGCCGCAGACAGCGGCCAGCGAGATCGGCAAGGCCTTGGCCGGGTAACGCAGGAGCAGTACCAGCCAGGTGAGGATGAGGAAGGCGCCGATGATCATGTGGTCCGAGTCCCGTTCGAGTCTTCGGACATCTTGGAGCTGCAAGCTGCAAGCTGCAAGAGAAAAGCGGGTCGGCGGTGGCCCCACATCTGTAGGTACACCGTCGACCCGCTGTAGCTTGCCGCTTGCCGCTTGCCGCTTGCCGCTTACTGCGCGATGGTCTTCACCGATACGCCCCGTTCGACGGGAGTGGACGTGCGCCCATACACATCTTCGAAGCGCTCGATATCATCCTCGCCCAGGTAACTGCCGGACTGCACTTCGATGATCTCCAGCGGGATCTTGCCCGGGTTGCGCAGGCGGTGGACCGAAGCGATCGGGATGTAGGTCGACTGGTTTTCGGTGAGCAGGAACACGTTTTCATCGCACGTCACTTCGGCGGTGCCCGATACCACGATCCAGTGCTCGGCCCGGTGGTGGTGCATCTGCAGCGACAGGCTGGCGCCCGGCTTGACGGTGATGTGCTTGACCTGGAAGCGGCCGCCCATGTCCACCGAATCGTAAGAGCCCCACGGGCGGTACACTTCGAGATGGTTCTGGGTTTCGCTACGGCCTTGCTCGTCGAGGGTCTTGACCATCTGCTTGACGCCCTGGACCTTGTCCTTGTGGGCGATCATCATCGCGTCCTTGGTCTCGACCACGACGATATTTTCCAGGCCGATCACCGACACCAGCTTGCCATTGCCATGGATCATGCAATTGCGGCTGTCCTGCACCACCACATCACCCTTGGTGACGTTGCCATTGGCGTCCTTGTCATGCACTTCCCACAGCGACGACCAGCAGCCGACGTCGCTCCAGCCAGCCGACATCGGTACCACGCAGGCGCGCTGGGTCTTTTCCATCACCGCATAGTCGATGGAGTTGTCCGGGCAGCAGGCGAAGGTCGCTTCGTCGATGCTCAGCACATCATCTGTTTCGTCGCTGCGCTCCAGGGCCAGCACGCAGGTGTCATAGATGTCAGGGTCGTGCTTTTTCAGCTCTTCAAGGAAGCGGCTGGCGCGGAACAGGAACATGCCGCTGTTCCAGAAGTAGCCTCCGGACTGGACGAATTCGGCGGCGCGCTTTTCGTCGGGTTTTTCGACGAACTGCGCCACCCGGGCCACGCCTTCGGGCAGCAGGGCGTCCTGGCTGGAGCGGATGTAGCCATAGCCTGTCTCGGGCCTGGTCGCCGGTACGCCGAACAGCACCATTTCGCCACGCTCGGCGGCTACGGTAGCCAGGGCCAGGGCACGCTGCAGGGCTTTCTGGTCGTCGATCACGTGGTCGGCCGGAAGCACCAGCATCAAGTCATCGCGCCCCTCGTTGGCCAGCTTCATGGCGGCCATCGCTACCGCAGGGGCCGTGTTGCGGCCGAAGGGTTCCATCAGGATGCCCTGGGTTTGCAGTTTCAGCGCTGCGAGCTGTTCCTGGACGATGAACTTGTGGTCCTTGTTGCAGACCACGATCGGTGCATCCATGCCTTCGAACACCAGGCGCTCGAGGGTTTGCTGGAACAGCGTGTGCTCACCGGTCAGGGCGAGGAACTGCTTGGGGAACTGCTTGCGCGACAAAGGCCACAGACGCGAACCGCTACCACCAGAAAGAATTACCGGGATCATGTTGTTTCTCCAATAAGGTCGTTAATGAGGCAGAGGATCAGTTGGTGGACACTGGGCGGGTGACCCAGACCGGCGACAGGCTGCTGCCGGAGCCGGTGACGTACAGCACGGCGGCTTCGCCGCGCTCCAGGGCGACGGGTTTGACGTCGCTGACTTTCTTGTCTCCTGCAAACAGAGCCAGGTTCACCTTGACCGGGTTGATCTCACGCTCGCCACGGCCTTTGGCAGCCACCGGAGTAACCACCTCGGTCTTGCCATCGGCGGTCTTCAGGGCCAACGGCTGGTCGCTCAGGTTCTGCACACGTACCAGGGCTTTCTGCTTGTTCTTGAAAGGCGGTTCTTCAATCAGCTGCGGGTTGCCGCTGCCGTTGTTGACCAGGGTGTAGTACTTGTCTGCGGCCAGCTTGACCGGGACGCTCTTGCCTGCGACCTGCGCGGTGTAGTCACCGCCCGGGAGGAAGCTGAAGTCGCTGCTGGCCTGGGCGCCGACCTGTTTGATCTGGGTGTTGCCGACGCTGGCGGCAGCCGGTGCAGGCGAGGCGTTGTACAGGCGCACGAAGGTCGAGCCTTTCGGTGCGGTGGGGCCATACAGGGCAGCGTCGGCGCCGGCGAATGCCTGCATCGAAGCCAACGACAGGCCTGCTGCGAGGGTGAGGGCTTTGGCAATGGAAGTCTTGGTAGTCATGTGCGTGTTCCTCTCTATCTATCAGTGGTCCGTCCGGTTGGACGACAGGGCCAGGTTTTCTTCGGATTTGCGGGTGTTCTTCAGTTGCGCGATCCACTGTGGATCGAAGCTGCTGAGGTCGTTTTTCATTGGCAGATAACGTTCGGGGAATTCCCACACCACAACCTGTGGCGCGGCGTTCTTGAAGGCATCGCTTTGCAGGTACTTGAGCATTGGCAGCAGCGGGCCGTGGCCGTCTTCGGCATAGTTGGCGACATCGCTGTGCAGGGCCTGCTGCAGCGCGCCGAGGAAGTTCCAGTGCGGGTTGGCGCTGTAGCTGGTGCCGACCAGGGCGACTGGGATCTGGCTGTCGGCGAACAGGGCATCGCCCGCATCACCTTCTGCCTCGACCGGGCGCGTGCTGCGTTGCTGCAGGGTGTCCGGGTTGGGCAGCAGGTTGCTGAACAGCGGGTCCAGTGGCAGGAAGTTGGTCAGGTCGCCCTTGTACGGGGCAGTGCTGCCAGCCTCGGTGATGAACGTCTGTGGGTCGCCATTGAGCAGGCTCTGGCGGTTGACCGCCTCGGCCACTGCCTGTGCGGCGACTTCAGCGCCCATCGGTGTCCAGTGGGTATCTGTACGCAGGAATACTTGGCCGCGGGCCTTGGCCTGTTCCATCGGGGCCATCAGGTCAGGGGCGAACACGTTGGCCTGACGGACCTGGGCATGGAACTGGTTGTACAGGTCGTCATGCAGGCTGGCTGGCGTCTCCTTGCCCAGATACTCCGAGTAGACCCGCGCCTTCGCCGGCACGATCGCCAGCACCAGCTGGCTGCCGTGCTGTTGCAGGGTGTCGCGCACACCGCGGATCAGCGCCAGGTTTTCCTGCATGAGCTGGTCGGCACCGGCAGTCGGTTTGAACTCTTCGTCGCTGAACAGCCACTGGTCACGGCCCAGCACCACGCCCGGGCGGCCTTCGTTGAACAGCTTGTAATCCAGCGCGGCCCAGAGGTTGGTGCCCAGGCGCTTGATCGGGAACTCGTCGTCGTAGTGCGTCTCGGCGGCCTTGGCCAGCTTGCCGTTGAGCACGGTCATCTGTTCGGTGCGCTGGAAGCTTTGCAGGCCACCGGTGGACCAGGCGCCCATGCCTACCAGCAGGCCGATGAACGACAGGGAATAGGTGATGCGTAATGTCCGGGTCATGGTCATCAACCTCAGAACTGGAAGTAAAGGAACGGCGAGTAGCTCTGCGCCGAAAGCTTGAGGATCGAGGCCACGAACAGCAGCAGGATCAGGGCGCGGGTCATCACCCGGGTCCAGTCCAGGCCCAGCGAGCCGTCGGCATTGACCTGTGCCGGAGTGCGCATGGCTGCCGGCGGGGTGGCATTGCGGTAGAAATCACGCAGGCCGAAGAACGCCAGGGTGATGTAGGCGATGACCAGCGTCGCCACCTGCAGCCCGGTGAGCTGGGCGCGGTTGAGTTCGGACAGCTGCCACTCGCCGAAGCTGAACATGGCGCCGTACATGCGGCCGGCCACTTCGAGGTTTTCGGCGCGGAAGATCACCCAGCCGACCACCACCAGCAGGAAGGTGAACGCACACTTGACCGGGTTGAAGCGCTGCGGGTTGGTGTCCAGGCCCAGTGCGCGCTCGATTGCCAGCCACATGCCGTGCCAGGCGCCCCAGATGATGTAGGTGAAGTTGGCGCCGTGCCACAGCCCGCCCAGCAGCATGGTCAGGAACAGGTTGCGGTAGGTGTTGAAGGTGCCTTTGCGGTTGCCGCCCAGGGTGATGTACAGGTAGTCGCGCAGCCAGGTCGACAGGCTGATGTGCCAGCGGCGCCAGAACTCGGTTATCGACTGGCTGATGTAAGGCTGCTTGAAGTTCTCCATGAAGCGGAAGCCCATCATCAGCCCCAGGCCGATGGCCATGTCGCTATAGCCGGAGAAGTCGAAGTACAGCTGCGCGGTGTAGGCCAGAGCGCCCAGCCAGGCGTCACCGGTGGTAGGGTTCTGCAGGGCGAAGCAATGGTCGGCGACCACCGCCAGGGTATCGGCGATGAACACTTTCTTGATGAAGCCCTGCATGAAGCGGGTGCAGCCTTCGGAGAACTTGTCCAGGGTGTGGGTGCGGTTGTTGAACTGGTCGACTAGGTCCTTGAAACGCAGCACGGGGCCGGCGATCAGGTGCGGGAATATCGCCACGAACGCCGCGAAGTCGATCAGGTTGCGGGTGGCCGGGGTATCGCCGCGGTACACGTCGATGATGTAGCTGATCGATTCGAAGATGTAGAACGAGATACCGATCGGCAGCAGCACATGGGTGAGGATGAAGGGCTCAAGGCCGAACGAGCTGATGATCGCGTTGAGGCTGTCGACGCCGAAGTTGGCGTACTTGAAGTAGCCGAGGATCGCCAGGTCCACGCCTACGCCCAGCAGCAGCCAACGCTGTGCAGGCTTGGTGCGCACGCCAGCGGCGCCGACTTTCAGGCCGATCCAGTAGTTCCACAGGGTGACACCGGCGAACAGGGCGAGGAAGTCCACCCGCCACCAGGCGTAGAAGATGTAGCTGGCGACCAGCAGCAGCAGGTTGCGATAGCGTTGCCCGCTCAGGTAGTACAGGCCGAGGAATATCGGCAAGAACAGGAACAGGAACACGTTGGACGAGAAGACCATCCCGGTTCTCCTAAATTGTTCACAGCATCCAGGGCAAAGCGCCCCCCAAACCCCCCAGTGAGAAACTGGAGGAAACCTTTGTTGCTTCAATACCGCTGGCGAGGGCTTGGCCCTCGTTTCGCGACGCAAGGCCGCTCCTACAGATTCAGCGCCGTCCTTGTAGGAGCGGCCTTGCGTCGCGATGGGCCGCAAAGCGGCCCCCCATTCAGGCAACGCTTATTTCTTGGATTGCGCGCTCGGGTCATAGACCCGGGTCAGGTTGCCGCCGAGCCGGAAGCTGTCGAACGGCTGCATCCGGTGTTTGCGCTCAAGCGTGTCGCCCACGCACTGGTACAGCGCGCACCAAGGCTCGAGCCATGCGTACTTGCCGTCGACCTTGAGGTCCTTCATGTCCTGTTTCTCACCCGCGCGCTCGGCGAAGTGGCGCGGATCGCGGGCGCCGTACAGCACGCCTTCGCCCAGGCGCTGCAGGGCAAAGTTGTTTTCGCTGCGCAGGTCCACGCCGTTGGCCTTGGCAAAGCTTGCGATCATCGCCAGTGGTGGCAGGGCGTAGTTGTGATATGCCAGGGCACGCTGCTTGCGTTTGATTTCGTTGGGCAGGAAGCCTTGGTCGTCGATCTGGTTGGCGCCGACCTTGTATTCCTTCACCGCCCAGTCGAACAGGTCACGGCGGTCGGTGGCCACGGCGGTAGCCATCACCGACCAGGCCGCCCAGTAGCTGTGGTTGTTGATCTTCTCCAGCGGCAGGTTGCTCCAGTCGCGTACGGTCTGCTCGGCGAGGCGGGCGAACCACTTCTCGATGAGCTCGGCCTCGGCCTGGTGTGCGGCCAATGGTTGCGAGTTGGAGAACTTCAGGCGCAGCCACGAGCCGCTCATGCTGCCCAGCGCCCATTTGCGCATGGACTTGCCGGTGTGGTTGTAGTTGGTGGACATCAACGCATCAGCGCGCGCCCATGTACCCAGCCAGGTCAGGGTGCAGTCCAGCTGCGCCGGACGGCCGTCACGCATGTACTGGTTGACCATCTTGGCGACACCACGCTCAAGGGTTGTGATGTCTTTGGTGGAGTCGCGGAAGGCTTGTTCCGAGTCCCGGTTCAGGGTCGCCCGAGCCTTGTCCGAGCCTTCGTACTTGCTGCGGAATTGCAGTGCGCCGGTGAAAGGTTTGGGCGCCGATTCGCAGCGGAAGTTGCCGTCGCTGGTCTTGATTTTTTCAATCCCCTCGTAATAACCCTGGGGGGGTACCAGCGCGGCATGCGCGGCACCTCCGTACAGGGCCAGAACGAGCAGGGCGGGGCTGAAGATTCGCTTGAATGCAGTCATGGTCGCCTCACTGGCCGGCCTGCGCGGTTTGCGCGGGCACGGCGTAGTTGTTGCGTTTGCAGAGCTTGGCCTCGACCTTCTGGGTGCCGCTTTCTGGCCCCTGGACTTCCAGGGCCAGCAGGTTCTGGCTGGCCCAGTCCTCGTCTTCACGCATCTGGAAGACGAAGCGGCCATTGGTGTCGGAGGTTTCCGGCTTCTCGATCTTGATGTCCTCGTGGCGCCCATTGAGGTACCAGAGGGTGGCTTGCAGCACCTTCACCGAAGGGTCTTCGAACTTGATGTCCATCTGCAGGTTGCGGTTGATCAGGTCTTTGATCACGCCGCCCTTGCCGTTTACCATCAGCTCGTTCTTGCCGGGCTTGAGGGTGCTGCTGGCGCTCATCAGCGCCGGGCGCGCGTCACAGCCATCGTCGAGCAGACCGAGGATCTGCCGCCAGATGGTTTCCTGGTCCAGGCGATACAGCGGCGAGAATTCCCAGATGAGGATCTTCGGTGGATTGTTCTGGAATTCCTCACTGCCCAGGTACTCGATCATCGAGCCTTCCAGGCCGCCGCCAGGGAAGGCGACGTTGAGCACGTCGGCACCGATGTACTGCTCGAGGAAGCCCGAGAAGTTGTAGTTCTTGCCGCTGTGGCTGGTGCCGACCAAGGTGATCTGGGCGTTACCGCTGTCACCGAACAGATCGTCGCCGCCGCTGGCGCCTTTCGGTTCGGTGGCGAACTGGTCCATGTACTGTACGGCGTAGCTGGTGCCGCACAGCTGCCCGGCAACGTTGTGCAGGGTGCCGGTCTTGCCCATGCGCCCGGACTTGTGGGTCTCGAATTCCTTGCGCGGGATACCTTCGAAGGCCGGCATCTTGTGGACGGTGTCGGCCACGATCTTGGCTGCACGCTCAGCACCGTAAGGTGTCCAGTGCTGGTCACCACGGAAGTAGAAGTCCTTGCCCTGCTCGGCGGCCGCCAACTGTTCGTTGGTCAGCGGCGACAGGTCCGGCACGTTGTAGCCCATGCTGGCGAATCGCTTGAGCATGGCCTGGTAGTTGCCCAGGGCCTTCTGGTAGTCGAAGGCAGCTTTCTCGGCCGGGTTGAGCATGTTGCGGTTCACCAGGCCTCGGGTTGGCTGGTACACCACCACCAGTTCCACGCCACGCTTCTTGAACGCGTCGTGCACTTGCTGCAGGCGCTTGTAGCCTGCAGGTGTGGTGCTGAACTCGGTACGCAGGTCTTCGCGGGTACGGAACAGCCAGTCGCCCTTGGCTTGTACCAGCGTGGTGAAGTTCTGCTGGTAGCGTGTGGTGTAGCGGCTGGCGTCGTGTGCCTCGGGGCACAGCTGGCAGCAAGGCTCGGCAGTGAAGGTCGGCGCCTTGACCTCGTCGGCGCGCACGCCCTGGCTGATGGCCAGGAGGGCGGCGGACAGGCCCAGCAGTTTCATCAAATGTGGGGTCATGGTCTGGGCTTCCTTAATCGATCATTTCGGTCTGGCGTTCGACCGGGTCGATCAGCACGGCCTTCTGCTGGCGCACCAGCAGGTCGAGGATTTCGTCCTGGCGCTCACCCAGGATGCCGTTGAGGCTGATGCCGTTGGCTTTGCGCGGGGCGAGCATGGAGACTTTGTACAGCTCCACCGACAGCGGCGAGTCGATCGAAAGAGGCCCCGAGCCGTTGGCCGCCAGCTCACCGCCGACCACGATCAGCGAGACCTTGGTGTCGAACGGGTCGAGGGCGATGTCACGGTCAGTGTCGGACAGATCCTTGATGTGCCCGTAGACACCCACCAGGCCGTTGGCAACGGCGACGTTTTCGTACAGCCGGATGTTTACGCTGTTGCGCACACGGATGCCGTGGCGACGGTTGTTGATCAGCTTGTTGCCCCAGATCAGGTTGTCACCGCTTTCGTACAAGGTGATGCCGTCGGTGTGGTTGCGGTAGATCTCGTTGTAGGCGATCAGGTTGTTGACGCTGTTACGGTCGATCACCACACCCGAGAGCTTGTTGTCGTAGCTCTTGTTGTTGATGATCCAGCTGTCGTTGACCTCACGCGAGACGATGATCCCGTGCTTTTTCTTGGTGCCATAAACCGTGTTGCCGGCGATGATCAGGCGGTGCGAACGGTCGTGCGGGTCGATCCCGTAGACGATGTTGTCGCGGTAGGTGCTGTCCTTGACCACGAAGTCCTGGGTCTCGTAGCAGTAGAACCCGTACCACATGTCGCTGAATTCCGAGCCGATGATCCAGCCGGTGGGCTCCGGGCGGCCCATGCGTTTGGCCATGTTCGGGGTGTACTGCGAGATGCTCACACCGTACGACTTGGACTTGGCGTAGCCAAAACTGGCCATCTTGGTGTTGACGATGTACGTCTCGGTGCCGCCCCACGACAGCAGAAACGGGCGGAATTCATTGGGCGAGCGGAAGGTCGCCGGGCCGTTGTCCTTCTCGCGCCAGCCAGTGACCTGGGTGTCGCTGACAAACAGTTTGCCGTCATTGACCAGGAACGCGCCGCCCTCCTGGGACAGGCGCAGTTGCTTGACCTTGCCGTCGATCTCGAGGATGCCCTTCTGCCCGACCACGATCGGCAAGCGCGCCAGGTAAACACCTGGCTCGACTTCGCTGAGGTACTGCTTGGGCACCTTCTTGCTCAGTTCGACCAGGTCGACATGGCCGTCATCGACAAAGATCGCCTGGGGGATGCCGTGCTGGCGTTGTACCCACTCGGCAGCCTTGTTGTCGCCGCCGATGAATTCCTTGAGCGATTCTTCCTGCAGCATGCGGCGCACGCTGACCTTGCCCTTGTGGCTGCGGTCGATCTTCTTCTGCACGGCGGCGGCGGTGTAACCGCTCAGATCGGGCAGCTTGGGCGGGTCCATGTGCAGCGGCTCGGTCGGTGCGCTGGACACGGTGTAGGTCTTGGCCTGCTGCAGTTCCTTGGCAATCACCGCAGGTTCTGCGGCGACGGCCAGGCCTGTGGCCAGCAGCAAAGCGCTGGCCAGAAGGCTGTGACGTAAGTGCGGGTGAAGGTTCATTGCAGGTCCTCTACCGGCCTTAGAAGCGCCAGATCACGTCGACGAAGGCGCGGTGCATATAAGAGTCCGCTTCCTTGCCATAGGCATCGCCGGGCTTGAACACACCGGCACGCAGGCGCACCAGAGCGGACGGCTCGTCGATCGCCTGGCTCATCGAAGCAGGCAGCAGGCCCTGCTTGAAGTACTTGGTGACGACCACGTCCATTTCCTGACCCAAGTCTTTCTCGCCGTTGACCAGCGGGCGGCTCACGCCGTTGTCGTTAACCGCGGCGTTGATACCGCTGGAGCCAATGTTTTGCGAGCCATCGACACGCCAGAACTTGTGGTAGATGAAGCTGGCGTCGTAGTCCTCGCGCAGTTGCCAGGAGGCGAACAGGGTGGCCGCCTGCAGGTTGCCCAGCTCGCCGCGGAAGGCCTCGCCGAAGCGGTGCACGCGCGAACGGGTACCGGTGAAGTTGGAGCGGTTGCTCTCAAGGCCGGTCTGCTCGAAGTTGCTCGAACCGTCGTCGCCACCACCGCCGCTGCCGCGGGCATAGGCCGCGCCAACTTGCCAGTTCGGGTCCAGGCGCAGGCGGATGCCCAGGTCGGTGGCCCAGGCGTTGACGTCGCCGCTCTGCTTGCCGACAACGACTTGGTCGTCACCGACCAGCTGGCTGTTGAGCTTGTCGCGATCACCGGTCAGCCAGGTCAGGCTGCCCCAGTAGTTGACGGTGTGGTCGTTGCGCCAGTTGTAGGCGTCGCTGTTGGCTTCCAGGCCCAGCCAGGTGAGGTCGCCGGTGCGGGTCTTGTCCAGTGCGTCGATGGTTTCGCCCGGGCTTTTCAGGCTGCCGCTGTCATGGGTGTGGTGGGCGCGCAGGCCAACCCAGTGGCCGGGAGTCCACTGCGTGGCGACGTTACCGTATACGTGCGTACGGTCTTCGTCTTCCGGGGCCAGCTCGGTCAGGTCGGTGCGGTATTCGCTGAAGCGTTGGGCCACACCCAGGTCAGCCTTGAGCAAGGTGGTGTCGAAGGTCCAGTTCAACGCTTCAATGTTGGTGTCGCGCCACATGCCGTCGTCGCTGCGCAGGCGTTGGCGACCAAGGCGCAGCTGCTCGCCCGGGTAAGCCGTGAGGCCGCTGTAGCCGACCCAGAACTCGCGCATGGCCAGGTAGCTTTTGTCGGGTTGGCGGCTGTCGTCACCGGTGTCGGTGGTGGTGCCGTCATCGTTCTGGCGCAGGGTGTCGGTTTCGATGGTGTCTGTGGCAGCAACGGCCTGGCCCATGGCGAAGGCACTCCAGTTGCCGCGCTCGCCGTACACCCAAGGGCGCAGGTCAAGGCCCAGGCCGTTGACGTCACCACCGGAGCGGGTGCCCAGATCGCGATCGTCTTCCGACTGGCCGGTGATCTTCACATCCAGGCCGAAGTTTTTCTGGGCGGTCATGTCGGCCAGGGTCGGGCAGGACCACAGCAGGGCGAAGCTCAGGCCGATGCCGGCTTTCACGAAGGGATTGAGCGTCATAGCGAGTCCTCACCGTCTACTTCTTTTTCGTCTTCTTGCAGGGCCTCGAGGGCCAGGGTGCTAGTGCTACCTTGGGCCATGCTGCCGCGAGCTTGCTTTTCCTGCGCCAGCAGGCTCTGTGCCTGGCTGCGCTGGTCGGGTGTGAGTTGCTGGTCAAGTTGCTGCAGCAGTTCGCTGGACTGCGGCGTCGGGTTGGCCTGCGAAAGCTGGGCGAATACCCAGGCGTTGCCAGGTTGTGGGCGAATGCCATGGCCTTCGCTGAACAGCTGGGCAAGGGCATAGTCGGCACTGTTCTGGCCACCGCGGGCTGCGCTGAGCAGGTGGTCGACGGCCTTTTGCGGCTCGACGTTGCCCAGGTAGCCACGGCGATACAGCTGGCCAAGGTAGTAGTGGGCGCTGACTTCGCCGGCCTCGGCAGCTGCCTGCAGGTGGTGTTCGGCCTTTTCGGCATCCGCTGGCAGGGTCTTTCCTTCGTAGTACAGGCGCCCGAGCAGCAGTTCGGCACGCGGCTGTTCGGCTTCGCGGCCCTTGTCGATGTAGGCCATCAGCTGGTCGGTGTCGCCCAGCTCCGGGAAGTCGTAGACCAGTTGCGCCAGGCTCACCCAGGAAGCCGGATTGGCCGGGGCGACCTGTTCCAGCAGCGCTTTGGCGGTTTTTTCGTCGGTCTGGCCCAGGCTACGGTCGGCCAGTACACGGGCAACGCTGTCGACCCGAGTGGCAGGCACCGCACCGCGGGCATAAGCGGATTTGAGCTGGCCGAGCAGGGCGGCTTGCTGGTCGGCCTGGCCGCGTTTCTGGTACACGGTGGCCAGCTCGACGTAGCAGATGTCGCTGGTGTTCAGCGCCGCCTTGCAGATCTTCTCGACTTCACCCAGGTGCTGGTCGTAGGTGCCCTGGGTGCGATACAGCAGCACCTGGGCCAGGCCCGCTTCCGGGTTGCCGGCAGCGCGCCACTGGTCGATCTGCTGCTGGGCATTGATGTTGGGGAAACTCTGCGGGTAGGTCAGGTAAAGCATCGCCAGCGGGATCAGGGTATTGCCTTGGCCCTGCTTGGCGGCGAGCTTGAGCAGGGTCTGAGCTTCTTCGCGTTCGGCCTGGGTGCTGTCGGGCTTGGCCACCAGCAGGCGGCCGAGGCGTGCCTGGGCGCGTGGCGAGGTTGCCGCCGCAGCGCGATAAGTGGCCTCAGCTTCCTTGAGCTGCGAGGGGTCGCGGGTAGCGACCTTGATGTCGGCCAGGCCTACTTGTGCGTCGCTGTAGCCCAGGTCAGCCAGGGCCTTGTAGTTGCGCTCGGCCAGCGCGGTGTCACCGCGCTTGAGGGCTTCGTTGGCCAGGCGCTGGTCGGGCAGGCCCGCACAGCCTGCCAAGGCGATCGCCGCGGCCAGGGCGCAGAGGCCCCGGCTTGCGCTTTTCTTGTGGGGAATCATCGCTTGATCCTCTTACAGCCCACGGGCCACGGCTTTGTCGATCAGCCAGTTGAGCGAAGGGCCACGGTCGCTGCTGACCGATGCCGGGCGCCCGGCCAGCTCGGCAGGCAGGCCGCCGTCTGGTTTGATCTGCACGCGGATGTCGGAGGCCAGGTTTTCGCTGTCGAGGCTGGAGCTGCTGACGATCTGGCCGGTGCGCACTTCGGTTTCGCCTGCCACCTGGAAGTTGACGCGGGTACCTGGCTTGACTTCGTCGAACTGGCGGTAGCTGAAGCGTGCCTCGACCATCGGGTTGCTGGTACGCGGGATCAGCTGGAAGATCGGCTGGCCCTTGGCGGCATACTGGCCATCGTCCACCAGCTGGCGGGCGACTACGCAATCGCATGGGCTGGTGAGGGTGCCGGAGAGTTGCTTGCCGAACAGTTCCTCGACCTTGGCCGGCTCCAGCTGCGAGTCGTCCAGGTGGCCTTTGAGCATGTCCAGCATGCTGGTGCTGAAGCTTGCCAGCGGCGCGCCCTTGACCACCATGCCACCGGGCTCGACCAGGCTGTTGACGGTGCCGTCACGCGGCATGGTGATGTTGGTGGTCGGCACCGCGACCACGCCGGCTTCGGCGTGGCTGACGAAGTACATGCCGTACAGCGATTTGGCGACGAAGCCGAAAGCGGCTACACCGACGACAAATACCCCGAGGGTCACGGTCACTGCCTTGAGGCGGCCGAAAGCGGACAGGCCAGAGCCGCCGTCCTTCTGTTTGCGCGCCTTGGTGAAATTGTCGCGCTGCAGGGTGCTGAGCACGTCGCCGACGCTGATCAGTTCACCCGAAAGGTGGCTGGTGATGATATGGCGCAGGGTGGCGATGTCACGGGGTTCGAGGTTCTGGAACTGCGCACCGGTACGGCCATCGCTCGGGTTGCAGGAGCGCACCTGAAACTCGATGTCCATCGACAAGCCCAGGTTGTCGACCACGAACTGCAAGCGCCCGCGCAGTACCTGACCGACCTTCAGCGGCTGCTTGGCGTAAAAACTCAAGCCGCCAGCGGACAGGTCTTCGACCTTTACCTCATGGGTCTGGCGTTCGCCATCCAGATAGCGCAGCTTGGCCGGGATGCGCACCCGGGCGTGCTGGCGCTGGGCTTCGGACTCATGCACGACATTGACGTTCACGGCGGTATTCATGGTGGTTTGTTCCTGTTAGTTCCGATCCGGGTTGGGCTCACACGACCATGAACAGCACAGCGACGAAGATGCTGGCAGCCGAGAAGGTCATGGTCCGCGAGGACCAGGTGTTGAACCATTGTTGAAAACTGGCGAGGTCACGTTTCAGGGCAGTCGGTTGACGGGTCCAGGACTGCTTGTCGAGGCGGAAGAAGACGTAGATCTTCATCAGCGCGCCGACGATCTGGTTGTAATAGAGGATCAGCGGATAGGCCGGGCCGACGTTGTGCCCCGAGCACAGCAGCATGATGGTGAGGATCAGGCGGGTGATGCCGATCCACAGCAGGTACACCAGCAGGAAGCCGAGGCCGAACTTGAGGCTGGCGATCACGGCCACGGTCAGGCCCAAGAGGCTGGTCCACATCGACACGCGCTGGTCGAACAGCACGATGCTGGTGAACAGCCCGAGGCGGCGCATGCCCAAGCCCAGCGCGCGGGAGTTCTGCCGCAGGTTGTTGCCGTACCAGCGGTACATCAGTTTGCGGCTGGCCTTGAGGAAGCTCTTCTCCGGCGGGTGCTCGACCGTGTTGATGGCGGCGTCCGGCACGTAGAAGGTGTCGTAGCCAAGGCGCATCAGGCTGAACCAGCTGGACTTGTCGTCACCGGTGAGGAACTTGAAGCGGCCCAGGCGCCAGTGCATCAGCGAGTCGCTTTCGACGTCGGCGATGAACTCGGGGTTGGTCACCACGCTGGCACGGAACATCGACATGCGCCCGGTCATGGTCAGCACGCGCTTGCTCAGGGCCATCGAACACATGTTGATGTGGCGCTGGGCGAAGCGCAGCTTGTGCCACTCGCTCATGATGTAGCCACCGCGCACTTCGCAGAACTCGTTGGTGGTCAGGCCACCGACGTTCGGGTACAGCTTGAACCAGGGTACGGTCTTGCGAACCACGCCTTCGGCCAGCACGGTGTCGCCGTCGATCACCGCGACAACGGCGTTCTCATCCGGCAGCATCCGCGAGATGGCGCGAAAACCGTACGCCAGGCCATCACGCTTGCCGGTCCCGGCGATGCGCACGATGTCCAGCTTCACGTGGGCGGGCGGGTTGTATTTGGCCCACAGGCTCTTTACCAGCAGCTCATCGGACATTTCCACCAGCGAACAGACCACGGTGGTGGGGAAGCCGCAATCGATCGCTTCACGGATCACCGAGCTGTACACCTGGGCAGTGGTCAACGCTTCGATGCGAAAGCTGGTGACCATCAGGTACACGTGCGACGGGTCGGCCGCGCTGCCCATCTTCTGCACCTTGCGGCGCAGGTAGGGGTACACGCCGTAAAGGAAGATCATGCCGCGAATGAAATGGGTGGCGCCCATGGAGTAGCGCCAGATGCCGACTGCGCCGACCAGGAAGATGAAGTGCTTGGACTGCGAGTCGAAGATTTCGGCCGGCAAGGCCAGGGCGATCAACATGAGCAGGCTCATGTAGAGCAGCCAACCGGCGCACTGCAGCAGCACTGTCTGTAGCCTTTGCATGTTCAGCATCCGTCGAGAATTCTGGGAAAAGGGCAGCGCAGGAGGCCTGCGCTGCCGGGCCGCTGGCTTACCAGCAGATGCCTTCTGTACCGCGGGTAGTGCAGGTTGGCTTGCTCATGAAACCGACCAGGTCGATCACTTGCTTGCCAGCCGGTGCCTGTTCGGCCAGGGCGCGGAACTGCTCGTCACGGTTACCCAGGACGATGATGTCGGCGTTGTCGATGACCTTCTGGAAGTTGGCGTTGAGCAGCGACGAGACGTGCGGGATCTTCGACTCGATGTACTCTTTGTTCGCGCCGTGAACCCGGGCGTACTCGACGTTCTCGTCGTAGATGTCCAGTTGGTAGCCTTTGCCGATCAGGCGCTCGGCCAACTCCACCAGCGGGCTTTCACGCAGGTCGTCGGTACCGGCCTTGAAGCTCAGGCCCAGCAAGGCGACCTTGCGCTTGTCGTGGGCTTCGATCAGTTCGAAGGCGTTCTGCACCTGAGATTCGTTGCTGCGCATCAGCGAGTCGAGCAGTGGCGCCCGTACGTCGAGGCTGGCAGCACGGTAGGTGAGGGCGCGCACGTCCTTGGGCAGGCACGAGCCGCCGAAGGCGAAGCCAGGGCGCATGTAGTACTGCGACAGGTTCAACACCTTGTCCTGGCAGACCACGTCCATCACGTCGCGGCCATCGACGCCGACCGCCTTGGCGATGTTGCCGATTTCGTTGGCGAAGGTGACCTTGGTGGCGTGCCATACGTTGCAGGTGTACTTGATCATCTCGGCGACTTCGATCGGCTTGCGGATGATCGGTGCATCGAGTTCTTCGTACAGGCTTTGCAGGACGTCGCCGCTGGCGCTGTCCAGTTCGCCGATGACAGTCATCGGTGGGTGGTCGTAGTCCTTGATCGCGGTGCTTTCACGCAGGAACTCGGGGTTGACCGCGACGCCGAAGTCGACGCCGGCTTTCTTGCCCGAGCAGTCTTCGAGAATCGGGATGACCACGTTCTTGACCGTGCCTGGCAGCACCGTGCTGCGCACCACGATGGTGTGGCGGCGAGTGGTATCGCGCAGGACGTAGCCGATTTCGCGGCAGACCGACTCGATGTATTCCAGGCCCAGGTCGCCATTTTTCTTGCTTGGGGTACCGACGCAGATCATCGACACGTCGCTGGCGCGGATGGCCTCGGCGAAGTCGGTGGTGCCACGCAGGCGGCCGTTGGCGATGCCCTGCTGCAGCAGTGCTTCCAGGCCAGGTTCGACGATGGGCGACTTGCCCTGGTTGATCAGGTCGATCTTGGTGCTGGACACGTCCACACCAATCACGTCATGGCCTCGCGCCGTCAGGCAACCTGCACAGACCGCACCCACATAACCCAAACCAAAGATGCTGATACGCATCGCTATCACCTCATGTGTTTATCACGCCAGCTCCTCCGGGAAGAGCCGGACCGGGTTGATTAACAACAGTTTTAGGGCGCACGGATCCCATGGCGAATGCACACTTCACCGAGCGCAGGCATGAACAAATCCGGAGCGCACAAAGTTGTGCACTCAAAGTTGGCAGTCAAAGGCCAGTAATTAATAGGCGTGCCCTGAAATGCAGCCGTCTTTATTGCAAAGCGCTACTTGGCGCGTTGCTGTGCTTGTTCTTTCAAGTGGAAAAATCCTTTGAAATCAAACACTAGGACGATTCTTTAGGGGCGCGTCTCTCCTGCTGGGCAGGGCCTACGGGAGTACCCGTGGCATCTGTTAAAAGTTCCGGAGCCGCTATTGGTTCGCGGCTGCTTGTCATCTGTAAGTCATCTCTCACACCGCACAGGCATGAAATTCGTTACGGCACTATGAGCTATGCGTCACAGAAGAAGTTCCTGGGTGGGTTTCGCCTCGATGAAAGATTTCTAAATAATTCTTCAATGGCGAATACTTTCAAACTGATAGCACGTCTCAGGCGCACCCCTGTATATAAAGGGCGAAATCCGGGTGCGATATTTTTGTGCCAGCAACGAAAAATTTTTTTCAAAATTCGTCAAAAAACTACGAATGGGCTTATGACGGTTTGCGATAACGGCTCGTATGCCGATTTTCTGGCGCTGGTTTGTTGGCGCAGCTGCTGAGTGATGTCTGCTTCAGTGTGGTGCGGGATCACATTCAGAAATACTCAAAGCCATGCGAAAGCTAAGGTTTTTCCGGGGCTGGTCGTTAACCCCCTTGGACGCCCCTATTCGGAGCTGTCCATGAACGACGGAGCGTCTTGGGCAGCCTGAGGCCACTGGCCATCAGGGGCGTCTCATCCTTAATCACATGGAAGAGACGAGATCACGCTAATGAAAAAGACATCGCAGATTGTGCTTGCCACCGTATCGCTGCTTGCTGCCGGCCTGGCGCAGGCGGGGCCGCCCGTTGAGGTGACGTTTAAAAATCTGGGAGTGGAGAATGCCGTTTTCAAAATGGTTACTTCCAACGAAACCAGTACCTACCAGATTGCTCAGCCCAGACCAGCGCAGACTGTGGCACCGGGAGCTTTGACTCGGTTTGATGTTCAGCGGGTAGTTAGCCCTGACGTCAATGGCGCCATGGTTCGTTACACGCAGGGCAGGAAAACTTGTGCTTTCGGCACTACTTTCCAGATGCGAGTACTTCCGGGGAATATCAAGCAGCCTCAATGGACTAAAACAGCAACCCCAAGTGGTGGCGCGACGTGTACTGCCACGATCACTCGAACTAACTCCGACTACTCATGGGCGGTCGAATTCACCATGAGGTAAAGCGACTGTTTACGCGCGGCACGCACTTCGCTGTTTTAGCGGATCATGTGCGTGCTCGCGTGCAAAGCGCTATTTTCGCGAATAGGAGACCATGATGGAAGGAATAAAAAATAACGGGAGCACCTCCATGCCTGAGGTGGCTGCTTCATCGCGAACCGGTGCTGAAGTGTCAGCATCTACAAAAAAACAGGGCGCAGATGTTGAGCAGCCAACTCAAAATACCCAGCTTTCAACGCTCGCCCAGCACCTCAATAATGCTGCGCAGCGCGCCAATGAGCGCGATAACCGGCTTTCCCGGGATGAGCTCGCAGCGTTGGCTTCTCGCATCCTGGACAGGCTGTCAGGCGGCAGCTATACGATTAGCAAAATTGTTTATGACAGTTATCTACCAACCACAGATGATCCCGAGTTACTTGCGCGTGCTCGGCAGGCAACCGCCTTTGCGAATGGCAGAGGCGAGAACCCATTTGCGCAACTCCCACGTGATCAATTGAGTTTGATAGCCTACGACGAGGGTACGGATTTTACCGTAAATGAACGTCGTGCGGCCTTCTTTGAATTAAGTTATAGAGAGGGTGTTTGGTCACAGTACATTACTCAAAAAATGGATAGTGAACGTCAGCGTACGGGCCACATAGATGAGGGCGTAGCTGAAATCATTGCGCATTACCGATCGCTTCCGCCCATTGAGGAGGCACAAATACTTGGTAATTATGAAACTGAGACTAGGTTGCAACTTCATGGGGGAGAGTGGCCTGAGTTCAATGCTTCTTTGATTGATATGATTGCAAAGGAATGGAAAGCGGCGAACGACGCTGATGTGAAACCATTCGCCTCCCGGAGTGACGCGCTGCCCGGCGGGGAGCTCAACGAATGAATCCGATCATTACTCTTCAGGGCGTCACGCGCCTATTAGGCAGTCAGCGGGTACTGCGCAACCTCTCACTCACTATCCCCCGCGGCCAGACCTGCGCCATCATCGGCCCTTCCGGCTCGGGCAAAAGTACCTTGCTCAACCTGATCGGCCTGCTCGACCAGCCTTGCCGTGGCCAGGTAGTGCTGGCTGGCCGGGACATGACCGCCGCCACCGCCGACCAGCGGGCAATCATGCGTAATCGCCTGCTGGGTTTCATCTTCCAGAGCTTCAACCTGCTGCCGCGCCTGACTGCGCTGGACAACGTCGCTTTGCCATTGAGTTACCGGGGCATCGGGCGGGTAGCGGCACGCCAGGCGGCGCAACAGCAACTGGAGGCGGTCGGGCTAGGTCAGCGGGCGCAGCATCTGCCTGCCGACTTGTCCGGTGGCCAGCGGCAACGGGTCGCCATCGCCCGGGCGCTGGTGACAGAGCCTGCGTTGCTGCTGGCCGATGAGCCGACCGGTAATCTCGATGGCGCCACGGCCGAGGGTATCGCAGCGCTGTTACTGGCGCTCAATCGTGAGCGGGGCGTGACCTTGCTGATGGTCACCCACGACCCTGCCATGGCGCGGCGCATGGACCGTTGCATCGAGGTGCGCAACGGTGGGGCCTTTGATGCCTGAGGCCTATGGCCCTTCGTGGCCACAGCGCTTGAGCGAGGCGTTGGCCAGCTTGCGTCAGGCGGGCCCCCGCGCCTGGCTGGCGCTGATCGGCATCGCTGTGGGATGCGCTGCGCTGGTGGCCTTGCTCAATATCGGCCACAGCGCCACGCAGCATGCTCGGCAGCTGTATCGAGGCATGGGCAGTGAACTGCTGGTCGCCAATCTGCAACGCCCCGCTGAAGTTGCAGCACCAGTGGCACTGGACCTGTCAGTACTGCCAGCGTCCATTCGTGCCGCTGCGCCATTGCTGGTTTCTGTGGCCACAGTGCAATTGGCAAGCAAGCGCCATGAGACCCTGGTCGGCGCAAGCACGCTGCAACTGGCGCAAGTGCTGGACCTGCAAGCCAGTCAGGGCCGCTTGTTGTCCGCCTACGACGATGACACCACTCACGTGTTGCTGGGGGCCACACTGGCCCGGCAACTGGGTGCGCGTGTGGGCGATCGTCTGCAGTCGGGCCGCTACCTGTTCGAGGTGATTGGCGTGCTTGCGCAGCGGGGTTACAACCCGATGCTGCCAATACAGGTCGACGATGTTCTGTTGATGCCCTTGCCGGGTATGCGCCGCCTGGGCGCTGCGCCCGAGGTGGGGACGGTGCTTGCACGCGGGCATGATGTCGCGGTGTTAACTGGCACGGCGCAGGCGCTGACTGACTACCTGGTTGCACGATTGCCAGGTTACGAGGTCGACGTGCAACTGCCACAGCAGCTGCTGGAAGGGATGGCCAACCAGTCACGGATGTTCACGGGGGTGCTCGCCGGGTTTGCCGGTATCGCATTGCTGTTGGGTGGGGTCGGGGTGATGAATGTGATGCTGATGAGCGTAGCGCAGCGCCGTCGCGAGATCGGCGTGCGCTTGGCGCTGGGCGCACGCACCCGCGATATTGCCTGGTTGTTCCTGCTCGAAGCGCTTTTGCTGGCGGGTGGCGGAGCGTTGCTCGGAACACTTGTGGGGCTAGCGGCTAGCTGGGGCTTTGCCTTGCTGTCAGGCTGGCGCTATGCGCTGGATGCGTCATCGATAGCGCTGGGCATGGGCAGCGCGATGGCGCTCGGCCTGTTCTTCGGCTTGCAACCGGCGCTGGCTGCGGCGCACCTGCAACCTGTATTGGCGTTACGCGATGACTAGATGGCTCGTTTTTCTGTGCTCGGCGCTGCTGGGCGTTGCCGTACTGGCTGCTGATCCGCTGCAGCCGCCTCGTGCGGACCAGGGCTTTGCGGTGTCGGCCACTGCCTGGGCGGCCAGCGGGGGTGCCGAGGTATCGCTGGAGCTGGCCGATGCCGTTGCCTTGGCCCTGCGCGACAACCGCGCCATCCGCAGTGCTTATCTTGAGCGCATCGCGCAGAAATTCGACCTGCGCGTGGCGCGTGATCACTATGCCCCGCAGCTGTCATTCAAGGCACGCTACCTTGGCAATCGCAACAGTGATGACCACTACCGCGAAGTCCAGCTCGCTCCGGCGGCGAGCCTGCTCACGCCCTACGGCACACGGCTGAGCCTGGACTGGGCGTACGGCCAGACACGCGCCGACAGGGCTGGCGTACATTACCGCGATGGCGCCAACCTGATGGTGATACAGCCGCTGCTGCGCGGTGCCGGGCGCGAGGTGGCCAGTGCACCGCTACGCCAGGCGCTACTGGCCGAGCAGCTCAACCGGCTGGTGCTCAAAGACCGCGTGGCTGAAGTGATCACGCGCACCATCCTGCAATATCGCGAACTGCTTCACGCCCAAGAGCAGTTGCACATTGCCCAGCAGGCACTGGCCCGGGCCCAGCAGTTGGTAGAGGTGAACCAGGCGCTGATCGCTGCCGGGCGCATGGCCGCATTCGACAAGGTTCAGGCCGAAGCCGAGGTGGCTGGGCAGGAGTTGGCGCTGGAAAGCAGCCGTAATCAGCTCCACGCAAGCCGGTTGGCGTTGGCCCAGGTGTTGGCAGTGGACCTAGCCACCCCTTTGCGAGCAGTGGAAAAGGCCCACGTCCAGCGCTTGCGGGTCGATACTGCGCAGGCACTGACCCAAGCCGAAGCGCTGCAGCCTGCGTATCTGATGCAAGTGATCACGGGTGAGCAGGCGTTGATTGAGCTGCAGGTGGCACGCAATGAGCAATGGTGGGACGTGTCGCTGGTCGGCGGGGCCAGCCAGACGCGCCAGCGCCCTGGCAACCAGGCCGGCTGGGAGCACTATGTAGGGCTGGAGCTGGAAATACCGCTTGGAGACCTGAGCCGGCGTCAGGCCGAGGTACGTGCCCGTGTGGCGGTCGAAAGGCAGCAGGTCAGCCTGGCCGAGGCGCGCCAGCAACTCCAGCGCGATGTGTTGACTGCAGTGCGCGATTCCCAGGTGCGTTGGCGCCAGCTGGAAATTGCCGCACGGGCGCTGGCGCTATCGCGGCGCAAACTGGAGATAGAGCAGGAAAAGCTCGCCGTCGGACGCTCGAGCAATTTCCAGGTGCTCAGCTTCGAAAGCGATTTGCGCCATGCACAGAGCGTCGAACTGGATGCCAGAATTGCCTACCTCAATGGCCAGGCTGAACTCGACCGGACACTGGGTACCACGCTGGAAAGCTGGGCTGTAGCGCTCAATGATTAGGTGGCGGTTGCTGTTGTGGCTGCTGGCGTGGTCGGCAGCGTTGCTCCTGTGGCAAGCCTGGCCTGCTAGCCAGGGACAGGTTGTAGAGGCGCGCTGGTTGTGGGTTGAGCCGCAGCGGCTGGAAAGCCGGGTGGGCCTGGTCGGCAGGGTACAGGCGGTCCGCCAGCAGATCCAGGCTGCGCCATTCGACGGGGTGGTCGCCGAAGTGGAGGTGGAGCCAGGGCAGCGGGTGGCTCCAGATCAGCCACTGTTCAGGCTCGATACCGCACAACTGGATGTACAGATACGCCAGGCTGAGGCCGAATGGCTCAAGGCGCGGGCAAGCTTACGCGTGCTACAGGGTTGGCAAACCGGGCCACAGGTGGCCCGTGCGCGCCGCGCGATGCTCGGTGCCCGGGCGGCTTTGGCAACCAGCCAGGCCGCGCTGGCAGACACCCGGCGCCTGTTCGAGCGGGGGATCGTCGCCCGCATCGAGGTCGACGGCCTGGCGCAGCAGGTAGTCGCTCAGCGCGAGGCCCTGCGAGATGCCGAACAGGAACTGAACCTGGTGCGCGAACGCGGGCAAGTCGATGAGCTGCGCATTGCCCAGATGGAGCTGGCTAATACCCACGCCCGCTGGCAGGCCAGGCTGGCGCAGCGTGAACGCAGGATAGTCAAGGCGCCTTTTGCGGCCTTGGTGGTGCGTGCCGACAACGCCGGTGGCGGTGCCTCACGGCACCTGCAACCGGGCCAGCAGGTGAGCCAGGGGGCGCCTTTGCTGACGCTGGTCGACCTGAGCCAGCTGCAGGTGCTTGCCGCAGTCCAGGAGCATGATCTGGACAGGCTGCGCGAAGGGCTGGAGGTCGAGGTCATCATCGCCGGTCAGCCACTTGCCGGCCAGGTGCAACGCGTTGCCCTTCAGGCCAGGAACGATGAAGGGCAGGGGGCCTGGTACGACGTGCGGGTGGCCTTGGAGATGCCGAGGGAGCCGTCGACACCGTTGTTGCGCCTTGGGATGACGGCGCAGTTGACAGTGATCGCGCACAGAACGGAACAGGGCATTGCGGTACCGGCAGAGGCGCTGCAGCTGGATGAGGCGGGGCAGGCTTACGTGGTTTACCGGGTTACGGGCGATCGACAGGGGCGCAAGGTACCGGTCACGGCAGGTGTCGCGGTAGCGCAGGGGGTCGAGGTGCTGGGGCTATCGGCGGGTTATGTGCAAATTCCGTAAAGGGCCGCTGTGCGGCCCGGTAGGTTGTCACAGATCCAGGGATCAGGGCTTGGCGGTGGTGCAGGCACTCACTCGGCCGGATGATCGCGCAAGAACACCAGGTGATCGGGCTTGGACTGTTCGGCGCTGTAGTAGTAGCCCTGTACATCGAACTGCTTGAGCTGCTGCGGGTCATTGACCCGTTCCTGGATCACGAAGCGGCTCATCATGCCGCGGGCTTTCTTGGCGTAGAAACTGATGATCTTGTACTGACCGTTCTTCAGGTCCTTGAAGTCGACGTTGATTACCCGGCCTTTCAGGGCGCTGCGTTTCACCGCGCTGAAATACTCGTTGCTGGCCAGGTTCAACAGCAGGTCATCGCCCTGCTCGGTCAGTGCCTGGTTCAGCCATTGGCTGATACGCGTGCCCCAGAAGGCGTACAGGTCCTTGCCACGAGCATTCGCCAGCTTGGTACCCATTTCCAGGCGGTAAGGCTGCATCAGGTCGAGCGGGCGCAGCAGGCCGTACAGGCCGGAAAGCATGCGCAGGTGCTGCTGGGCGTAGGTGAAGTCGTCTTCGCTCAGGGTTTCGGCGTCCAGCCCGGTATACACGTCACCCTTGAAGGCCAGCAGGGCCTGCTTGGCGTTTGCCGGCGTGAAGTCTGGCGTCCAGCTGCCAAAGCGGGCGGCGTTGAGACCGGCGAGTTTGTCCGACAGGTGCATCAGCTCGCTGATCTGCGCCGGTGACAGCTCACGCAGTTGCACGATCAGTTCCTGTGAGTCGTCCAGGTACTGGGGCAGTGTAAAACGCTCGGTCACCGGTGGGGTGTCGTAATCGAGGGTCTTGGCGGGGGAAATCACCGTCAGCATCGGGTCGGCTCCTGAAATCGTTGCCGGGGATTCTACGGATTGAAGGGGGGAACGCCAAACTATGGCGACAATAGTCACAGACCATCGGATGAGCAGGCGCTATAGTGCGCGTTTCGCTGTGACGGAGAGACCGATCGTGCGCATTGCCGGTGCCTTGCTGGCCTCACTCCTGAGCCTGGCCGCCCAAGCCGCCCCTATCCCCCCCGCCAGCCTGGACCGCAGCCTGTGGCCCGAACAGTTGGACAGCCCAGCATTGTTCGATGTCGCCTCGCGCGCAGAGATCCTGTCGTTTGCCCAGGTGCTGCACGAAAGTGAGCTGCTCGACGATGGGGCGCTGGCCGCGCGCCTTGGGTTGCGGCAGATCAACCTGCAGAAAGTCCGGGCGCTGCGTGCGCGCATGTGGCAGCGTTTGTGGCAGGGCTACCAGCAGGCCCAGCGCAGCTGCGAGCAGGATGCCTCGTTCTGCTACGTGGTGGAGTCCATGGCCGATTTGCGCACAAGGGCTGCGACGTTCGCTACCGATGTCGGCACCTTCTATACCGGTTGGGTCGAACCAAGCCACCAGTTCCATGTGCGCTACCTGGATGAGCAGTTGCGCAAGGCGGCGCTGTTGCCGCAGATCACCAGCGAGGTCGAACGCCTGTCCGATCGTGAGCGCAGCGGCGATGAGCTGAACGACCGCATGTTCCTGCTGACCTTCGTGGGTGGCCCCGGCCCCCAGGGCAGCACGACCGACATGCTGACCGCTTACCTGCGCAAACAGAAGATGCAGGGCACCTTCTTTGTATTGGGCAACCGCTTGCAGCAGCGCCGTGACGCTGGAGCGGCCAATGCGCTGGCGCAGCTCTATGATGGCCAGTGCGTGGGGCTTCAGGGGTGGGAGTATCGCTCGCATGCCCAGTGGAATGGCTGGCAGGATTCGCTCAGGCGCAGCCAAGCGCGGGTCCAGGCCGACCTGCCTGAGCAGTATGTGCCGTTGTTCCGCCCCCCCTATGGTCAGCGCCGCGCCGATGGCGAGGCATTCATGGCCAGCCAGCAGTTGCGGGTGTCGCTGTGGGATATCGATGCACAGGATGACGGCCCGTTGACAGCCCAAGCTTCGGCCCAGCGGGTGGTGACCTTGATGCTGCTGTGGCGCAAGGGCGTGATCCAGTTCCATGACAGCCTGCCCAAAGCGCAGCCGGCGGTGCAATGGTTGCTGGAACATACCGCGCAAAGCGGCATTGGCTGGGAGGATTGCCGTGAATACGGCTATCAGGAATAACGGGTCTGACTTCTGACTGTAGTCCCGTCTGGGTCCATCGCCAAGTCCTGTTCGTCAATCGGAAAAATAAACTTCACCAACACGTAAAAATGCTTTTTTTAGTCATGCTTTTTGCGGTATGAAGAAACCAGACAGCCGATTCCTGCAGCACAGGTGGCGTCATCCGAGCCCACCTTGCCAGGTTCACTTCCCGCCCGTAGCAACGCGGATACGGGGAGAACGGCAGTCACTCTGCGGCGCAGCAGACCGCGCCGTGTGGCTTCGACATAAGGTGACCGAGTATGGATGACCAAGGACGCAACCCTTCCTCCAGCAAGCCAATCCTCTATGTGCTCGATACCAACGTCCTGATTCACGACCCCAACGCACTTCTCAACTTCGAGGAGCACCACGTCGCCCTTCCGATGACGGTGCTGGAGGAACTCGACAAGCTCAAGACCGGTAAACAGACCATCGCCGCCGAATGTCGCCAGGCCATCCGCCTGATCGACCAGACCCTCGGTGACGCATCGCCTAGCGATGTCGAGCAGGGCGTACCCATACAGCGCGGCAAGAGCGGGCCCAAGGGCTTCCTTTCGATCCTGATGAGCCCGCGCAACGAACCCAACCGGCTGCTGCCGGAGAACCTCAACGACAACATCATCATCAACCAGTTGCTGGAACTTCGGGCCAAACGTGCCGACCTGGACGTGGTGCTGGTAACCAAAGACATCAACATGCGCCTGAAGGCGCGGGCCTGCGGTATCGCGGCCGAAGATTACAGCACTGACCAACTGGTCGATGACGTGTCGCTGCTTTCCAAGGGCTACCACTCGGTTACCGGTTCGTTCTGGGACCGTGTCAGCAAGGTCGATACCCGTCAGGAGCGGGGCCGAACCTGGCATCGCGTGCAATTGATCGACAACCTGCCAGCAGTTCATGTCAACGAGTTCATCATCGATGAGCAAGGGTTCGTCGGCTGGATCAAGGGCATCCGCGAAGATGAACTGCTGCTGCTCGATCTGCACCAGGAGCCACTGTTGCACCAGGAGGCCTGGGGCCTCAAACCGCGGGATATCCATCAAAGCCTGGCGCTGTTCGCGTTGCTCGACCCGGATATCCACCTGGTCAACCTGACCGGCGCCGCCGGCTCTGGCAAAACCATCCTGGCGTTGGCGGCGGCCATCGAGCAGACCATGGTCAGCAAGCGTTACCGCCGTATCATCGCCACTCGCAGCGTGCAGGGGCTGGACCAGGAAATCGGTTTCCTGCCGGGGACTGAAGCCGAGAAAATGGAGCCTTGGCTGGGTGCGATCACCGATAACCTCGAAGCGTTGCACATGGATGACGAGAGCACCCACGGCAGTGTCGAGTACATCCTCGAGCGGGTCCCGCTACAGTTCAAATCGCTGAACTACATCCGGGGCCGCAGCTTCCAGCAGAGCCTGATCCTGATCGACGAGTGCCAGAACCTGACGCCGCACCAGATGAAAACCATCATCACCCGTGCCGGCTCCGGTTCCAAGGTGGTCTGCCTGGGCAACCTGGCGCAGATCGACACCCCCTACCTGTCCGCGACCAGTTCGGGCCTGACCTACCTGACCGAACGCTTCAAGGACTTCCCCCATGGCGTGCACATCACCCTGCAAGGTGTGCCGCGCTCGGTGCTGGCCGAGTACGCCGAGTCGCATCTGTAACCTCTCGAACCGGGCGGTGCGCCGCCCGTTTTTTTCCACTGCTCAAACCTGACCCACAGGTTTACACTCTGTGTTCCCTTCACAGGAGCAGAGCAGTGCTGACACATCTTGATTCCCAGGGGCGGGCCAACATGGTCGACGTCACTGAAAAGGCCGTGACCGAGCGCGAAGCCACCGCTGAGGCGCGCGTGCGGATGTTGCCGCAGACCTTGCAGATGATCGTCGAGGGTGAGCACCCCAAGGGCGATGTGTTCGCCGTGGCGCGTATCGCCGGCATTCAGGCGGCGAAGAAGACCAGCGACCTGATCCCGCTGTGCCATCCGCTGATGCTCACCAGCGTCAAGGTCGAGCTGAGTGCCGAGGGCGCGGATGCGGTGCGCATCGTCGCGCGTTGCAAGCTGGCCGGACAGACCGGCGTGGAGATGGAAGCTTTGACCGCTGCCAGCGTCGCGGCGCTGACGATCTATGACATGTGCAAGGCCGTGGACAAGGGTATGGTCATCGAGCAGGTGCGCCTGCTGGAAAAGCTCGGTGGCAAGAGTGGCCACTACAAGGTGGATGCGTGATGAACGTGAAAGTGATGTATTTCGCCCGTTACCGCGAGTTGCTCGGTGTGGATGCCGAGCGCCTGGAAGGTGACTTCAAGGTGCTCGACGATGTGCGCCAGGCCCTGGTGGCCAAGGGTGGGCAGTACCAGGTGCTGGCCGAGCAGAACCTGATGTGCGCGCGCAACGAAGAGCTGTGCAGGCTCGATGAGCCGCTGGAAGCGGGCGATGAGGTGGCGTTCTTCCCACCGGTGACCGGAGGCTGAGCATGGCAGTGCGAGTGCAGGATGGCGCGTTCGACCCCGGGTTCGAGGTCAATGCCATGCATGCCGCCAATGTCGGCGTGGGCGCGGTGGTCGGGTTCGTTGGTTACGTGCGCGATTTCAATGATGGCCGGGACGTAGCCGGGATGTTCCTGGAGCATTACCCTGGCATGACCGAGAAGGCTTTGGCGAAGATCGTGGTCGAGGCCGAGCAGCGCTGGCCGTTGCTGAAGGTTGAAGTGCTGCATCGCATTGGTGCGCTGGAGCCGGGGGAACCGATCGTGTTCGTCGGTGTGGCCAGTGCCCATCGGCAGGCGGCTTTCGATGCCTGCAATTTCATCATGGACTACCTGAAGACCCGTGCGCCGTTCTGGAAGAAGGAGAATACCCAGGAGGGCCCGCGCTGGGTCGAAGGCAGGCAGAGTGATCAGGATGCGGCGGGGCGCTGGTAAGGTCTGATCGATTGGCCGGGGCTTTGCCCCGGATCGCCGGCAAGCCGGCTCCCACTGGGTTTGCGCTGAGCTTGAGAGCAGCGGGGTACCTGTGGGAGCCGGCTTGCCGGCGATAGGGCCGGTAAATCCGATGCAAGACTCAGTGCAGCTCGCGTCGCGACCAACTGCGGCGCGTGGGCTGCAAAGCAGCCCCGCATCAATGGTGTTTGCGCGGCACCGGCGTGAGCAGCTCATCCGGTGGCATCTCGCACTTGATCTTGCGCCCCAGCAACTCTTCGATCGCCGGCAACTGGTAGGAGTCATCCTCGCCGGCAAAGCTGATCGACACGCCACTGGTGCCGGCACGGCCCGTACGACCGATGCGGTGCACGTAGTCATCCGGGTCTTCCGGCAGGGTGAAGTTGATCACATGGCTGATGCCGTCGATGTGAATGCCTCGCCCCGCCACGTCGGTGGCAACCAGCACGGTAATCCGGCCTTCGCGGAAGCTTTCCAGGGTACGTATGCGCTTGTGCTGCGGCACATCGCCCGACAGCTGGGCGGCATTGATACCGTCGCGTACCAGTTTTTCCTCGATACGCCGCACTTCGTCCTTGCGGTTGGCGAACACCATCACCCGTTCCCACTTGTTCTGGGTGACCAGGTTGTACAGCAGCTTGTACTTGTCGCTGCCCGCCACTGCGAACACATGCTGTTCGACGGTTTCGCTGGCGACATTCTCCGGCTCGATCTCGACGATCGCAGGGTCGGTAGTCCACTGCTTGGCCAGGTTCATCACATCGTCGGTGAAGGTGGCAGAGAACAGCAGGGTCTGGCGCTCGCTCTTGGGCGGGGTCTGGCGGATGATCTGCCGCACCTGCGGGATGAAGCCCATGTCGAGCATACGGTCGGCTTCGTCCAGCACCATCACCTCGACCATGTCCAGGTGCACATCGCCGCGCTGGTTGAAGTCCAGCAGGCGGCCTGGGGTAGCCACCAGGATGTCGCAATGGCGTGCTTCGAGCGTCTTGAGCTGCTTGTCGAAGTCCATGCCGCCGACGAAGGTCATGACGTTCAGGCCGGTGTATTTGGTCAGCGCGGCGGCGTCCTTGGCGATCTGGACCACCAGCTCGCGGGTTGGCGCGATGATCAGTGCACGGGGCTCGCCCATGTAGCGCTCTTTGGGCGGCGGCGTCTGCTGCAGCTGGGAAATGATCGAGATGAGGAACGCGGCGGTCTTGCCGGTGCCGGTCTGGGCGCGCCCGATGGCGTCCTTGCCACGCAGGGTGTAACCCAATACCTGAGCCTGAATCGGCGTGCAGTAAGGGAACCCCAGGTCATGGATGGCGTGCATCAGCTCGTTGGAGAGCTTGAAATCGTGGAAGCGGGTCTTGCCTTCTTGCGGCTCGACCACGAAATCTTCCGGCTTCCACAGGCTGGCCTGGGGTTTGGGCTTGCGTTCGCGGCGCGGTTTGTCCTTGGCCGGTTGCTCGGCTACGGGCGCGGCGCCAGGCATCGGGGCCTTGGCGGCGGGTTTGGTGCGCGGCGTGGAGGGCTGCGGCTCGGGCTGAGCCACGGGTGCCGCAGCCGGCGTGATGCTGGCAGCAGGAGCGGCGGCCTGAGGTGCCGCGTCTCCCTTGCCGAATATTTTCTTGAGTGCCTTGAGCACGATCGTCTCATCAACTGATTAAGGAATGTACGCCGGGCAGTGTAATGCAAGATCTGGGCGCGGCGTAGCGGAATGCGCCCACAACTACAAGAGAGCCTGCCTATTGCAGTTGCTTGCTCAGCCAGTCGTGGATATCGCTCAGCTCTGCCACCACCACCTCGTGCTCCATTGGGTATTCCTGCCACCGCGCGGCCACGCCCCAGGTGTTCAGGTACTCGAAGGCGGTGCGGCCCATGGCTGGGATCACCACTGGGTCGTGCACCCCGTGCAGGCACAGGGCCGGGGTGCGTTGCTGACAGGCGCTCAGCTGATGGTTGTCGTTGAAGGTCGGTGCGTAGGTGGACAGTGCGATCACACCGCCCAGTGCTTCTTGCCACTTTATATAGGCGGTGTGCAGCACCACGGCACCGCCCTGGGAGAAGCCGGCCAGGATGATCCGCGTCAGGTCGATGCCTTGGGCCCGCTGGGCCTCGATCAGGGCAATGATCTGGTCAGCCGATTCCTCCAGCTGCGCTTCGTCGATGGCGCGGGCCGGGGTCATGGCCTTGATGTCGTACCAACTGGGCATGGCATAGCCGCCGTTGATGGTGACGGGCCGTGTCGGCGCCTGCGGCATGACGAACCGCGTGCTCAGCAGACGCTCCTGCATGAATTCGGCAACCGGTAGGAAGTCGTAACGGTCGGCGCCCAGGCCGTGCAACCAGATCACACAGGCGTCTGCGGTTTTCTGGGGTTCGAGAATCAACGGGTGGGTCATGACTGCTCCGAAAGTGTGCGAATCGTATGAAGGCATGCGCAAAAAGAAGGCGCTGGAAATGATTGTCGGAAAAAGAATGTCGCAACGATACAACTTTCCCTACTTGACGAGCGCTTAAACGCTTTAGCCGCCAACTGTGGTACGCCCCTTGCTATGAAACCTTCGATGCAAGGGTCGGGCCGGTACGGTAACACCCTTGCCACGCGAAGGCTGTCATAGAACAGCCCATTGCGCCATTGACCCAATAACAAGCCAACAAGGGTCGGATGCGCCTCATAAGGGTGCGGTGCAATTCCGGCTCGTACAACAAGAGCGATTTGGAGGTTGTGAATGAAGATGTTGAAAACCACCCTGGCAGTCCTCACCGCTGCCGCCGCGCTGGGCGCCGTGAGCACTGCCCAGGCCGGCGCCACCCTCGATGCGGTCAAGAAGAAGGGCTTCGTCCAGTGTGGCGTGAGCGACGGTCTTCCAGGCTTCTCGGTACCTGATGCGCAGGGCAAGATCGTCGGTATCGACGCTGATGTCTGCCGCGCCGTGGCCGCCGCCGTGTTCGGCGATGCCACCAAGGTCAAGTTCAGCCAGCTCAACGCCAAGGAGCGCTTCACTGCGCTGCAGTCCGGCGAAGTCGACGTGCTGTCGCGCAACACCACCTGGACCAGCTCGCGCGATGCCGGCATGGGCCTGGTGTTCGCAGGCGTCACTTACTATGACGGCGTCGGCTTCCTGGTCAACAAGAAGCTGGGTGTTTCCAGTGCCAAGGAGCTCGATGGCGCGACCATCTGCATCCAGGCAGGCACCACCACCGAGCTGAACGTGTCCGACTACTTCCGCGCCAACGGCCTGAAGTACACCCCGATCACCTTCGATACCTCCGACGAGAGCGCCAAATCGCTGGAGTCGGGCCGTTGCGACGTGCTGACCTCGGACAAGTCGCAGTTGTTCGCCCAGCGGTCCAAACTGGCCGGTCCAACCGACTACGTGGTACTGCCGGAAACCATCTCCAAGGAGCCGCTGGGCCCGGTGGTACGCAAGGGCGACGAGGAGTGGTTCAGCATCGTCAAATGGACCCTGTTCGCCATGCTCAATGCCGAAGAGGCTGGCGTCACTTCGAAGAACGTCGAAGCCGAGGCCAAGTCCACCAAGAACCCGGACACCGCCCGCCTGCTTGGCGCTGACGGTGAGTATGGCAAGGACCTGAAGCTGCCCAAGGACTGGGTAGTGCAGATCGTCAAGCAAGTGGGTAACTATGGTGAAGTGTTCGAGAAGAACCTGGGCCAGAGCACTGACCTGAAGATCGACCGTGGCATGAACGCCCTGTGGAACAACGGCGGCATCCAGTACGCGCCACCTGTGCGCTGATGGCTGCACCCTGCGGCGGCATTCCGCCGCCGCAGGCTGTTCGAATCCCTACTGTCCGGGGCACTTCATGCAAAATCGAATCGGCGCACAAAAGGGGCTGACCCTGAGCGATCCACGTGTGCGCGCGTGGTTGTTCCAGATTCTCACGATCATCTTCGTGGTGGGTCTGGGCTGGTACCTGTTCCACAATACTCAAACCAACCTGCAACACCGGGGCATTACGTCCGGTTTCGACTTCCTCGACCGCAGCGCCGGCTTCGGCATCGCCCAGCATCTGATTCCCTATGTGGAGTCCGACAGCTACGCGCGGGTGTTCGTGATCGGCTTGCTCAATACCCTGCTGGTCACCTTCATCGGCGTTATCCTGGCAACGATACTGGGGTTCATCATCGGTGTGGCTCGCCTGTCACCTAACTGGATGATCAACAAGCTGGCGACCGTGTATGTCGAGACGTTCCGCAACATCCCGCCGCTGCTGCAGATCCTCTTCTGGTATTTCGCCGTGTTCCTGACCCTGCCGGGGCCACGGGGCAGCATCAGCTTCGACGATGCCTTCTTCATCAGCAATCGTGGCCTGAACATGCCCGGCGCCACCATGGCCGAAGGCTTCTGGCCTTTCGTCGCTGCCGTGGTCCTGGCTATCGTGGCAATCATGGCGATGGTGCGTTACGCCAACAAACGCTTCAACGAAACCGGCGAGCCGTTCCACAAGTTCTGGGCAGGGCTTGCCCTGTTGGTGGTGATTCCAGGCCTCTGTGCGGTGCTGTTCGGCAGCCCTGTGCACTGGGAAGTCCCACAGCTCAAAGGTTTCAACTTCGTTGGCGGCTGGGTACTTATCCCGGAACTGCTTGCGCTGACCTTGGCGCTGACCATCTATACCGCCGCGTTCATCGCCGAAATCGTGCGTTCGGGCATCCGTTCGGTCAGCCATGGCCAGACCGAAGCCGCCCGTTCGCTCGGGCTGCGCGAAGGCCCGACGCTGCGCAAGGTGATCATCCCCCAGGCTCTGCGGGTGATCATTCCGCCGCTGACCAGCCAGTACCTGAACCTGGCGAAGAACTCGTCGCTGGCGGCCGGTATCGGCTACCCGGAGATGGTCTCGCTGTTCGCCGGTACCGTGCTCAACCAGACCGGCCAGGCCATCGAGGTGATCGCCATCACCATGAGTGTCTATCTCGCCATCAGCATCAGCATTTCGCTGCTGATGAACTGGTACAACAAGCGCATTGCGCTGATCGAGCGGTGAGGATACGCCCGTGAATGCTCATGTTTTCAAACCTGACATGCCGCCACCGGTCAAGACCGTCGGCGTGCTCGCATGGATGCGTGCAAACCTGTTCTCCAGCTGGCTCAACACCCTGTTGACCCTGTTCGCCGTGTACCTGGTATGGCTGATCGTGCCGCCGCTGTTGCAGTGGGCGTTGATCGACGCCAACTGGGTTGGCACCACCCGCGCCGACTGCACCAAGGAAGGTGCCTGCTGGGTGTTCATCCAGCAGCGCTTTGGCCAGTTCATGTACGGCTATTACCCAGCCGAGTTGCGCTGGCGCGTGGACCTGACCGTATGGCTTGCCGTGCTTGGCGCTGCGCCGCTGTTCATCAAGCGCTTCCCGCGCAAGGCCGTTTACGGCCTGGGCTTTCTGGTGGTGTACCCGTTCCTGGCCTACACGCTGCTGCATGGCGGCTATCTAGGCCTGGAAAGCGTGCCGACCAGCCAGTGGGGCGGGCTGATGCTGACCTTGGTGATCGCCACGGTGGGTATCGTGGGCGCCTTGCCGCTGGGCATATTGCTGGCCCTGGGGCGGCGTTCAAACATGCCTGCGGTGAAGGTGGTCTGCGTGACCTTCATCGAGTTCTGGCGTGGCGTGCCGTTGATCACCGTGCTGTTCATGTCGTCGGTGATGCTGCCGTTGTTCCTGCCCGAAGGCATGAGCTTCGACAAGCTGCTGCGGGCAATGATCGGCGTGATCCTGTTCCAGTCGGCGTACATCGCCGAGGTGGTGCGCGGCGGCCTGCAGGCCATTCCCAAGGGGCAGTATGAAGCCGCTGCCGCGATGGGGCTGGGCTACTGGCGTTCGATGGGCCTGGTGATTCTGCCGCAGGCCTTGAAGCTGGTGATCCCCGGCATCGTCAACACCTTTATCGCGCTGTTCAAGGACACCAGTCTGGTGATCATCATCGGCCTGTTCGACCTGCTCAACAGCGTCAAGCAGGCTGCCGCCGACCCGGCCTGGCTGGGCATGGCCACCGAGGGCTATGTGTTCGCTGCCCTGGTGTTCTGGATCTTCTGTTTCGGTATGTCCCGCTACTCCATGCACCTGGAGCGCAAGCTGGACACTGGCCACAAGCGTTAGGAGTTTCGAAATGAGTGAAGCGATCAAGCAGCCTGCCGGCCCCGAAGGCATCATCCAGATGCAGGGCGTCAACAAGTGGTACGGCCAGTTCCATGTACTGAAGGACATCAACCTGAACGTGCGCCAGGGTGAGCGTATCGTGCTGTGCGGGCCGTCCGGTTCGGGCAAGTCCACCACCATCCGCTGTCTCAACCGTCTGGAAGAACACCAGCAGGGGCGCATCGTGGTTGATGGTGTGGAGCTGACCAACGATCTCAAACAGATCGAGGCGATTCGCCGTGAGGTGGGCATGGTATTCCAGCACTTCAACCTGTTCCCGCACCTGACCATCCTTGAAAACTGCACCCTGGCGCCCATGTGGGTACGCAAGATGCCGCGGCGCAAGGCCGAGGAAATCGCCATGCACTATCTGGAGCGGGTACGCATCCCGGAGCAGGCGCACAAGTACCCGGGGCAGTTGTCCGGTGGCCAGCAGCAGCGCGTGGCGATTGCCCGGGCGCTGTGCATGAAGCCGAAGATCATGCTGTTCGACGAGCCGACGTCGGCGCTCGACCCGGAAATGGTCAAGGAAGTGCTCGATACCATGGTTGGCCTAGCCGAGGACGGCATGACCATGCTCTGCGTGACCCACGAAATGGGCTTTGCCCGAACCGTGGCGAACCGGGTGATCTTCATGGATAAGGGGGAGATCGTGGAGCAGGCTGCGCCGGATGATTTCTTCGACCGGCCGCGCAGTGACCGGACCAAGTTGTTCCTCAGCCAGATCCTGCACTGATGCGGGGCACAGGGCCGCTCCTGCAGGGGTACGCGTTTTGCCTGTAGGAGCGGCCTTGTGTCGCGAAAGGGCTGCAAAGCAGCCCCGGATCTTGAAGCCTTACTTCTCTTCCTGAGTCGCAGCCGGCGCAGGCGGCGGCCGTAGCCCCACTTCGGCGATCAGTTTCAACTGCTGCCCGTTGCGCATCACCTCGATGGTGATCTTCTCGTTGGGCTTGATCCGCGCCACCTGGTTCATCGACTTGCGCCCGTCACCGGCCGGCTCGCCATTGATGCTCAGGATCACGTCACCCAGTTGCAACCCGGCCTTCTGCGCCGGGCCATCGCGGAAAATGCCCGCCACAACGATGCCGGGGCGCCCTTGCATGCCGAACGATTCGGCCAGTTCCTGGCTCAGCGGCTGAACTTCGATACCCAGCCAGCCACGAATCACCTGGCCATGCTCGACGATCGACTTCATCACTTCCAGCGCCAGTTTGACCGGTATGGCGAAGCCGATGCCCTGCGAACCGCCCGATTTGGAGAAGATCGCCGTATTGATGCCGACCAGGTTGCCGCTGGCATCGACCAGCGCGCCGCCGGAGTTGCCCGGGTTGATTGCGGCGTCGGTCTGGATGAAGTCTTCGTAGTTGTTCAGGCCCAGCTGGTTGCGGCCAGTGGCGCTGATGATGCCCATGGTAACGGTCTGGCCGACGCCGAAGGGGTTGCCGATGGCCAAGGTGACGTCACCGATGTGGATGGTGTCGGAGCGGCCGATGGTGATGGCCGGCAGGTTCTTGAGGTCGATCTTCAATACCGCCAGATCGGTTTCTGGGTCGCTGCCGATCACACGTGCCAAGGTTTCGCGGCCGTCTTTGAGCGCCACGACGATCTGGTCGGCGCCGCTGGTGACGTGGTTGTTGGTCAGCAGATAGCCCTCGGGGCTCATGATCACCGCCGAGCCCAAGCTCGACTCCCAGCGCCGTTGCTTGGGCAGGTTGTCGCCGAAGAAGCGGCGGAACTGCGGGTCTTCGAACAGCGGGTGGGCGCTCTTGTTAACCACCTTGGTGGTGTACAGGTTGACTACGGCAGGGGCGGCGAGCGTGACGGCATCGGCATAGGACACCGGGCCTTGCATGATCTGCGTGGTCTGTGGCGCTTGTTGCAGGTTTACATCCTGGCTGGGCAGGCCGACCCACTGCGGGAAGCGCTGGATGATCAGCATGGCGATCAGTATGCCGGTAAGCAGGGGCCAGCCAAAATAACGCAAAGCCTTGAACATGAACGAATCCTGGGAGTGGGCGAGGGCCATGGTGGCGCGGCGGGGCGCGAACGCGCGCGATCATACACCGGTTTCCCCAACGCCGCCGACGGCCCATAATGGCGGCCATTATACGGGCGTTGTTCCCGTTGAACGTGCAGATTTCGAGGAGATTTTCCATGGCCGTCGCCCTTGACACCCTGGTTGAAGAAGCCGAGCGTTACCTGGGTAGCGCGAAAATCCAGGATTACTGCCCCAACGGCCTGCAGGTCGAAGGCCGCCCGCAGGTCAGCCGCATCGTCAGCGGCGTCACCGCCAGCCAGGCATTGCTGGATGCGGCGGTCGAGGCACAGGCCGACCTGGTGCTGGTGCACCACGGTTATTTCTGGAAGGGCGAGAACCCGTGCATTACCGGGATCAAGCAGCGGCGCTTGAAAACCCTGCTCAAGCACGACATCAGCCTGCTGGCCTTCCACTTGCCGCTGGATGTGCACCCTGAGGTCGGCAACAACGTGCAACTGGCCCGCCAGCTGGATATCACTGTCGAAGGGCCGCTGGACCCAAGCGACCCGAAGGTGGTGGGGCTGGTCGGCTCGCTGGCCGAGCCTGTGACGGCGCGCGATTTCGCCCGCCGTGTGCAGGAGGTCATGGGGCGTGAGCCGCTGCTGGTCGAAGGTGACCAGGTGATCCGTCGCGTCGGCTGGTGTACGGGCGGTGGTCAGGGCTACATCGATACGGCGATTGCTGCCGGGGTGGACTTGTTCATCAGTGGTGAGGCGTCCGAGCAGACCTACCACAGTGCCCGCGAGAATGGTGTGAGCTTCATTGCCGCCGGGCATCATGCCACCGAGCGTTATGGTGTGCAGGCGCTGGGCGACTATCTGGCGCGGCGCTTTGCCCTGGAGCACCTGTTCATCGATTGCCCGAACCCTATCTGAGGCCATCTTCGTCCTCATTGCTGGCAGGCCTGCCCCCACAGGTCTGTAGGAGCCGGCTTGCCGGCAATTGGGCCGCAGAGCGGCTCTTTGATAGCCAAACCCCCAGTCATATCGTTAGACCTTTTCGATCTAGTCCGGCGCCTAAATAGAATCAGCCGCTGTGATAAAGTGGCTCGCTCGAACACGGCCCGAAGGCCGTCCATAAGATCGTTTTACGTGAGTAGCCATGGTCGACAAACTGACGCACTTGAAACAGCTGGAGGCGGAAAGCATCCACATCATCCGCGAGGTGGCCGCCGAGTTCGACAACCCGGTGATGCTGTACTCGATCGGCAAGGATTCCGCCGTGATGCTGCACCTGGCGCGCAAAGCCTTCTTCCCAGGCAAACTGCCGTTCCCGGTGATGCACGTCGACACCCAGTGGAAATTCCAGGAGATGTACCGCTTCCGCGACAAGATGGTCGAGGAAATGGGCCTGGAGCTGATCACCCACGTCAACCCCGAAGGTGTGGCGCAGGGCATCAACCCGTTCACCCATGGCAGCTCCAAGCACACCGACATCATGAAAACCCAGGGCCTCAAGCAGGCACTGGACAAGCATGGTTTCGACGCCGCTTTCGGTGGTGCCCGCCGCGATGAAGAGAAATCGCGTGCCAAAGAGCGCGTCTACTCGTTCCGTGACAGCAAGCACCGCTGGGACCCGAAGAACCAGCGCCCGGAACTGTGGAACGTCTACAACGGCAAGGTCAACAAGGGCGAGTCGATCCGCGTGTTCCCGCTGTCGAACTGGACCGAGCTGGACATCTGGCAGTACATCTACCTTGAAGGCATCCCGATCGTGCCGCTGTATTTCGCCGCCGAGCGTGAAGTCATCGAGAAGAACGGCACCCTGATCATGATCGATGACGAGCGCATCCTCGAGCACCTCTCCGAGGAAGAGAAAGCGCGCATCGTCAAGAAGAAGGTGCGTTTCCGTACCCTGGGCTGCTACCCGCTCACGGGTGCTGTCGAGTCGGAAGCCGAGACCCTGACGGACATCATTCAGGAAATGCTCCTGACCCGAACGTCCGAACGGCAGGGCCGTGTCATCGACCACGATGGCGCCGGTTCCATGGAAGACAAGAAACGCCAAGGCTACTTCTAATTTCAGGGTTACTCCATGTCGCACCAATCTGATCTGATCAGCGAGGACATCCTCGCCTACCTGGCCCAGCACGAGCGCAAGGAACTGCTGCGTTTCCTGACCTGCGGCAACGTCGACGACGGCAAGAGCACCCTGATCGGGCGCCTGCTGCACGACTCCAAGATGATCTACGAGGACCACCTCGAGGCCATCACCCGTGATTCGAAGAAGTCCGGCACCACCGGTGAAGAAGTCGACCTGGCGCTGCTGGTGGATGGCCTGCAGGCCGAGCGTGAGCAGGGCATCACCATCGATGTCGCCTACCGCTACTTCTCCACTGCCAAGCGCAAGTTCATCATCGCCGACACCCCGGGCCACGAGCAGTACACCCGCAACATGGCCACCGGCGCGTCCACCTGTGACCTGGCGATCATTCTGGTCGATGCCCGCTACGGCGTGCAGACCCAGACCCGTCGCCACAGCTACATCGCTTCGTTGCTGGGCATCAAGCACATCGTAGTCGCGGTCAACAAGATGGACCTCAAGGGCTTCGACGAAGGCGTCTTCGAGGAAATCAAGGCCGACTACCTGAAGTTCGCCGACGCCATCAACCTGACCCCGAGCAGCCTGCACTTCGTGCCGATGTCGGCGCTCAAGGGTGACAACGTGGTCAACCGCAGCGAGCGTTCGCCTTGGTACACCGGCCCTGCGCTGATGGAAATCCTCGAAACCGTGGAAGTGGCGGCCGACCGCAACTTCACCGACCTGCGGTTCCCGGTGCAATACGTCAACCGCCCGAACCTGAACTTCCGCGGCTTCGCCGGCACCCTCGCCAGCGGCGTGGTGCACAAGGGTGACGAAATCGTCGTACTGCCCTCGGGCAAGAGCAGCCGGGTCAAGTCCATCGTCACCTACGAGGGTGAGCTGGAGAACGCCGGCCCGGGCCAGGCCGTGACCCTCACCATGGAAGATGAGATCGACATCTCCCGTGGCGACCTGCTGGTGCATGCCGACAACGTCCCGCCGGTGACCGACCAGTTCGACGCCATGCTGGTGTGGATGGCCGAAGAGCCGATGCTCCCGGGCAAGAAGTACGACATCAAGCGCGCCACCAGCTACGTGCCGGGCTCGATTGCCAGCATCACCCACAAGGTCGATGTGAACACCCTCGAGAAGGACGCTGCCAGCGCGCTACAACTGAACGAGATCGGTCGCGTCAAGGTGTCGTTGGACAGCGCCATCGCCCTGGACGGCTATGACAGCAACCGCACCACAGGTGCGTTCATCGTCATCGACCGCCTGACCAACGGCACCGTCGGCGCCGGCATGATCATCGCTCCGCCTGTTCTGCCGCACGGCAGCACCGGCCAGCATGGCAAGCAGGCCCACGTGTCCACCGAAGAGCGCGCCCTGCGCTTCGGCCAGCAGCCGGCCACCGTGCTGTTCAGCGGCCTGTCTGGCGCAGGCAAGAGCACCTTGGCTTATGCCGTTGAGCGCAAGCTGTTCGACATGGGCCGTGCAGTTTACGTGCTCGACGGCCAGAACCTGCGCCACGACCTGAACAAGGGCCTGCCGCAGGACCGCGCCGGCCGCACCGAGAACTGGCGCCGCGCCGCCCATGTGGCGCGCCAGTTCAACGAAGCCGGCCTGCTGACCCTGGCCGCGTTCGTGGCCCCGGATGCCGAAGGTCGTGAGCAGGCCAAAGCCCTGATCGGCAAAGAGCGCCTGGTGACAGTTTACGTTCAGGCCTCGCCACTGGCTTGCCGCGAGCGTGACCCGCAGGGCCTGTACGCTGCCGGTGGCGACAACATCCCGGGCGAAAGCTTCCCGTTCGATGTGCCGCTGGATGCTGACCTTGTGATCGATACCCAGGCCACTAGCGTGGACGAAGGTGTGAAACAGGTGCTGGACGTGCTGCGTCAGCGCGGCGCGATCTAAGCCCTGGTTGCTGCATCAAAAAACCCGCTTCGGCGGGTTTTTTGTTTATTGGAGGGCGCATGGCTAATCCGCTACATCCGGTGGAAAAGATGATGGCCAAGGCGCCGAAAGTGCCAAGAAGGCTTGGGTCTGGAGAGTGGGGTGCTGACAAGGTAGCGCCGATCAGCACTACCGAGTGTTGATGGCCAAGCTGCTGCCAGAGCGGTGACGATGAACTGAAGAGCAGCCGCAACGGCCACCGTCCCCATGCCAGCTACTGCTGCTTTGATAGCCTCCAGCATTACAGTGGACGCACTTTCCGCTAGTGCGAACGTTGCCGCGCCGATCGGAGTGATGGTGGGTACTGAGGATGCGGTTCGGGCATCGCTGATGTAGCTGATGCGTTGGCGTGCCGCTTCTTGCCGCTGACGTTCAGCGTGTGCTGCCAGTCGTTCGGCTTCTGCCTGTTTTCGTGCAGCCTCTTCGGCAGCCAAACGTTGCGTTTCGGCCTTCAGTCGTGCAGCTTCCTGGGCCGCAGTCTGTTCTGCCGCGTGCCTGGCTTGAAGTTGCTCCGCCTCAATGGCGCGCTGAGCCAGGTTGCCCATCGCAGCGCTGAACCCTTGCAGGTAGCGAATGGATTCTGTCAGCGCGAGTGCGCGATGGTAGTCCGCCCACAGTTGTCCGGCTCGACGTGTGGCCTGCTCATCGACCAAATGTTGCAAGGCTTCGGTTTGCGGCTTGGACAGTGGCCCGATGATGTTCGGGTTGGATTCGCTGAATGCCGGTCCTTGCGCCTTTTTGGCCTCAATCAGACCGTTGGCGGCATTCAAGTATGCCGACAGCCGCTGGGCAGGGTATCGGTATCCTGAATGGACGTGGCCTGAACCACCTGATGCTGTACGAAGTTAGGCAGACAGTCGAAACAGATCTGCTGCTCCAATTTTATCTGCCGGATCCTGCGCTCGATTGCCTTTGGCAGGTCTGCATGAGGCTGCTGCAGTTCTGTGTTGTCGCGAAGCAAGCACATGGATTTCGAATTTCGAGTAATTACTCCGTATGGTTGTTTTGTTTTGTGTTATCTATCCATCGGAAGTGTTCTTGGTAATCCTTCTGTCGTTCGCAACCCTGCTTGTAGGGATCCATTTCGCATTTGAAGTGGATTTCTTGTTTGTCAGGGAGAAGCATAGGCATTTCGCCGGTGCATCCACTTAGGAATAATAGGGTGGTGATCGCTAGCTTTTTCATGGGTAGAGTTCGTTAATGTAATTATTTGCTCGAGGGGGTACGCGTTGCTGTGCAGGGACTGGGTGAGCGGTTTGTTCTTGAATTATGCCTTGTTTTCGAGAATTAATATGGCGCAATAGGTGTAGGCAATTCCGCCTTGATGCGTAGGAATTTGTTCCGGATTTGGTGGGGAGTAATTCTATGTGTTGTGTTATGCGCTATGTACCCATGATGGCCATGGAGCGCTGCTTGAGCGCTCCATGTGTATCAATAGGAATGAGGTGTGCAATGGGACGAAGTAAGTATCGGAAAATACGCTATCAACCTTTCCTTGGTTCTGGTGGGATATTGCTACCTCCTAATCAAGCCATGCAGGCTGGACATTTTATAAAATCAGAGAATGGCCGGTTTATTCTGCGTCTCCGAAATGATGGAAATCTTGTGTTGGAAGATGGGGGGACCGTCGTATGGGTGGCAGACGAGAGTCAACCTCATAGCTCTACATTTCGGTTACGAACTCGCGAGTCACTCCAGTTCGTTGTCAGTAACTCCGGATTTTTATATGATCCTGTCCGACTACGGATCTGGTCCGCTCAGTCCACTGAAACACTGGATAGGTCCTACTGGGAAAACAACTATCTTGCGTTGACTGATACGGGAAATATCCTGATCTTTGATGGTCGTAATGGGGAGGTGTGATGGGCGCGCTATGGCTATGTGCCTGGACGGCTGCCGCGTAGAACGAAAATTTATCCGGAAGTCTATCCACCAATCCCTCGGCCGCTCATTAAGATTCCACATGACTATCCGTGATGCATAATCGCGTTTCGCTGAATGTAGACCACCAAACTTAATAGGCTTGGTGGTTTTATGTGGATTTAGATTTTAGCGCGCCCTTAGGTGACTTTTTGACTGATTGTGTTATTGAGCAGCTGCTCATTGGAGGAAATGGGGAAAGCTAGACCTACTTCCGGCTTGAAAGATCTCATTCAGATATGCGTTTCCGACACGGGGATCACGCGTTTTTCCTTAACTGCCTTGTAGGAAAAACTCGAATAGATCTCCTTCACCCCGGGCAAGCGCTGCAGCACTTCGCGGGTAAATTCACCGAACGACTCCAGATCCCGTGCGAGGATTTCCAGCAAGAAGTCATAGCGCCCGGAGATGTTGTGGCAGGCGACGATCTCGGGGATTTCCATCAGCCGCTGTTCGAACGCCAGGGCCATGCCCTTGGTGTGTGAATCCATCATGATGCTGACGAAGGCAGTCACCCCGAACCCCAGCGACTTGGGCGACAGAATGGCCTGGTAGCCTGTGATGTAGCCGTTGTCCTCCAGCAGCTTGACCCGTCGCCAGCAGGGCGAGGTGGTCAGTGCTACCTGGTCGGCGAGTTCGGCGACGGTGAGGCGGGCGTTGTCCTGTAAGGCGGCGAGTAGGGCGCGGTCGGTGCGGTCGAGGCTTGAAGGCATATTTTGCCCTCCTGGTCCGTTAATTGTTGTCTTTGTTCCAGCAAGCACGCACATGGGTGGGCTATTTTGGAAAAAATCAGGCAGCTCGGTGGCATAAGCTTATAACAAACCACAAGAGGCTGTTGCCATGCGCGACTCCCATAACAACACCGGTTTTTCCACACGTTCCATTCACCATGGCTACGATCCGCTTTCCCACGGTGGCGCGCTGGTGCCGCCGGTGTACCAGACCGCTACCTATGCCTTCCCGACCGTCGAATACGGTGCTGCCTGCTTCGCCGGGGAGGAGGCGGGGCACTTCTACAGTCGCATCTCCAACCCCACCCTGGCCTTGCTTGAGCAGCGCATGGCCTCGCTGGAGGGCGGTGAGGCGGGATTGGCGCTGGCGTCGGGGATGGGCGCCATCACTTCGACCATCTGGACCCTGCTGCGGCCTGGCGATGAACTGATCGTCGGGCGCACCTTGTATGGCTGCACCTTCGCGTTCCTGCACCATGGCATCGGCGAGTTCGGGGTCAAGATTCACCATGTCGACCTTAACGATGCCAAGGCCCTGAAAGCGGCGATCAACGGCAAAACGCGGATGATCTACTTCGAAACGCCGGCCAACCCCAACATGCAACTGGTGGATATAGCGGCGGTCGTCGAGGCAGTGCGAGGCAGTGATGTGCTTGTGGTGGTCGACAACACCTACTGCACGCCTTATCTGCAGCGGCCGCTGGAGCTCGGGGCGGACTTGGTGGTGCATTCGGCGACCAAGTACCTCAGTGGCCATGGCGACATTACCGCCGGCCTGGTGGTGGGGCGCAAGGCGCTGGTCGACCGCATTCGCCTGGAAGGGCTGAAAGACATGACCGGGGCTGTACTTTCGCCGCATGACGCTTCGCTATTGATGCGCGGTATCAAGACCCTTGCACTGCGCATGGACCGGCACTGCGCCAATGCACTGCAGGTGGCGCAGTTCCTGGCTCGGCAGCCGCAGGTGGAGCTGATTCACTACCCGGGGTTGCCGTCGTTTGCCCAGTACGAACTGGCACAGCGGCAGATGTGTTTGCCGGGCGGGATGATTGCCTTTGAGCTTAAGGGCGGGATCGAGGCTGGGCGGCGCTTCATGAATGCGCTGCAACTGTTTGCCCGTGCGGTAAGCCTGGGGGATGCCGAGTCGCTGGCGCAGCACCCGGCGAGCATGACGCACTCCAGTTACACGCCGCAGGAGCGGGCCCATCATGGGATATCGGAAGGGTTGGTGCGGTTGTCGGTGGGGCTGGAGGATGTGCAAGACCTGCTGGCGGACATCGAGCAGGCGCTGGGGCATCTGTAGGAGCGGCCTTGTGCCGCGAAAGGGGCGCGCAGCGACCCCCGGATTTCAGCCATCGTGCAAGATTGCCGGGGCTGCTTTGCAGCCCGTTCGCGGCGCGAGGCCGCTCCTACACGGGGTCGTGCACGGGCAGGAAAACGGCATCCACAAAAAAGGCCTCTTACGAGGCCTTTTACGTGTTCAGCAGATCAACGCTTGAGCCCGTAGCTCTCGTCAAGCATGCCCGGCGAGTTCGGCGCTTTTGGCGCATAGTCGCGCGGTACTTCTGCGGTGTCTTTGGGCGGCGTCAGGCGGTCACGTGGTGCCTGGGCCGACTCGGAGTGCAGTGCAGCCAGCAGGCGCTGACGAGTGACTTCATCAAGGGCCAGGCTATTGGCGCCTTCGGCCAGGTGATCCTGGACATCCTGGTAGCTCTGGGTCAGTTTCTTGACCAGCATTGCGGTGCTGTTGAAGTGGGTGACCACTTCGTTCTGGTAGCTGTCGAAGCGCTTCTGGATGTCGTCCAGTTGGCGCTGGGTGTTGGTCGGCGCAGCATTGGGCAGCAGGCGGGCCACGATGAAACCGACCGCCACACCGATGACTAGGGCCAGGGTTGGCAACAACCAAACAAGGAGCGAGAGTTCCACGAGTCCTTCCTCTATAAACGGCTTTGCTTTACGTTAACGGCTCAGACCTGCGCTGTATACCGCGAGCGATCGCAAATCAGAACAGAATTCCTACCCTAGACGAATCGACCCCCTTCGAGGTCACGGAGTGAGTGCCTTGCTTGTCCGCGAAACCCCCTTGTTCATCGATGGCCCCGTCGGCCAGCTGGAAGCCTTGTACCTGGACGTGGCCGACGCCCGTGGCGCGGTGCTGATCTGCCACCCCAATCCGGTTCAGGGTGGCACCATGCTCAACAAGGTGGTCTCGACCCTGCAACGCACGGCACGCGACGCTGGCTACGTGACATTGCGTTTCAATTACCGCGGTGTTGGCCAGAGCGCGGGCAGCCATGACATGGGCGCCGGTGAAGTGGCCGATGCACAAGCTGCCGCAGCCTGGTTGCGCGAAAAACACCCGCACCTGCCGCTGGTGCTGATGGGCTTCTCGTTCGGCGGCTTTGTCGCCACCAGCCTGGCCGGGCGCCTTGAGAGCGCCGACGTTACGCTGCAGCACCTGTTCATGATTGCCCCGGCCGTGATGCGTCTGACTGCAGAGTTCCCCTTGCCGCAGCGCTGCCCGATCACCGTGGTGCAGCCAGATGCCGACGAAGTGGTTGCACCGCAGCTCGTTTACGAATGGTCTGACGCGCTGTCGCGCCCCCATGAGCTGCTGAAAGTGGCAGAATGCGGACACTTCTTCCATGGCAAGCTGACCGATCTGAAGGATCTGCTGCTGCCGCGCCTTTCGAATTGAGCCAAGCCTGAATAAGCGAACACCCATGACCACGCGCATTCTCACTGGTATCACCACCACCGGTACCCCACACCTGGGCAACTACGCCGGTGCCATTCGCCCGGCGATCGTCGCCAGCCAGCAGCCGGGGGCAGACTCGTTCTACTTTTTGGCCGACTACCACGCCCTGATCAAGTGCGATGACCCGCTGCGCATTCAGCGCTCGCGTCTGGAAATCGCTGCTACCTGGCTGGCCGGCGGCCTCGACCCGGACAAAGTGACCTTCTACCGTCAGTCCGATATTCCCGAGATTCCCGAGCTGACCTGGCTGCTCACCTGCGTTGCGGCCAAGGGCCTGCTCAACCGTGCGCACGCCTACAAGGCTTCGGTGGACAAGAACCTCGAGAATGGCGAAGACCCGGACGCCGGCGTGACCATGGGCCTTTACAGCTACCCGGTGCTGATGGCGGCGGACATCCTGATGTTCAACGCGCACAAGGTGCCGGTCGGTCGTGACCAGATCCAGCACGTGGAAATGGCCCGTGACATCGGCCAGCGCTTCAACCACCTGTTCGGCCAAGGCAAGGACTTCTTCGCCTTGCCAGAGGCGGTTATCGAAGAAAGTGTGGCGACATTGCCTGGCCTGGACGGGCGCAAGATGTCCAAGAGCTATGACAACACCATCCCGCTTTTCTCCAGCGCCAAGGACATGAAAGACGCCATTTCGCGCATCGTCACCGACTCGCGCGCACCTGGCGAAGCGAAAGACCCAGACAACGCGCACCTGTTCACCCTGTTCCAGGCCTTCTCGACGCCGGTGCAATGCGCCGAGTTCCGCGAAGAATTGCTGCAGGGCCTGGGCTGGGGCGAGGCCAAGCAGCGCCTGTTCCAGCTGCTTGACGGGCAACTGGCCGAGAAGCGTGAGCACTATCACCAACTTATTTCCCGCCCGTCGGACCTGGAAGACATCCTGCTGGCCGGCGCCGCCAAGGCCCGCAAGACCGCCACGCCGTTCCTCGAGCAACTGCGCGAGGCCGTTGGCCTGCGCTCGTTTCGTAGCAGCGTGCAGGCCACTACAGAGGTGAAGAAGAAGGCCGTCAAGAGCGCACGCTTCGTCAGCTTCCGTGACGAGGACGGCAGCTTCCGCTTCCGCCTGTTGGCCGCTGATGGCGAGCAACTGCTGTTGTCTCGCAGCTTCGCCGACGGCAAGAGCGCGGGCGCGGTGAGCAAGCAGTTGCAGCAGGGTGGCGACGCCGACGTACGTGTCGAAGGCCTGGGCTTCAGCTTGTGGCTGAACGGCGAGCAGGTTGCCGACGGGCCGCAGTTTGCCAGTGCCCAGGCCCGTGACGTGGCCGTTCAAAGCCTGCGTGAGGCCCTGGCGCCGCAGCAGGACTGAGACAGTTTGACGCAAGTCTGATTGCCATTAGGCGGGCCGGTCGCTACAGTGACGGCCCGTTTTTTGTTGCCTCGCTAACGAAATCATGACGCCCCTAGAACGATATCAAGCAGATCTGAAACGTCCCGACTTCTTCCATGATGCGGCGCAGGAAACTGCGGTGCGTCACTTGCAGCGCCTGTACGACGACCTGGTGCACGCGCAGAACAACAAGCCGGGCATGTTCGGCAAGCTGTTCGGCAAGAAGGAGCAGACGCCGGTCAAAGGCCTGTATTTCTGGGGCGGGGTAGGGCGGGGCAAGACCTACTTGGTCGATACCTTCTATGAAGCGCTGCCGTTCAAGCAGAAGATGCGTACGCACTTCCACCGCTTCATGAAGCGCGTTCACGAGGAAATGAAAACCCTCAAGGGCGAGAAGAACCCGCTGACCATCATCGCCAAGCGCTTCAGCGATGAAGCCAAGGTGATCTGTTTCGACGAATTCTTCGTCTCCGACATCACCGATGCCATGATCCTCGGTACTCTGATGGAAGAGCTGTTCAAGAACGGCGTATCGCTGGTGGCGACCTCCAACATCGTCCCCGATGGCCTGTACAAGGATGGCCTGCAGCGTGCGCGCTTCCTGCCTGCCATCGCCATGATCAAGCAGTACACCGACGTGGTGAACGTCGACAGCGGGGTCGACTACCGGCTGCGTCACCTGGAGCAGGCCGAACTGTTCCACTTCCCGCTCGACGAGGCTGCCGAGCAGAGCATGCGTGCGAGCTTCAAGGCTCTGACACCTGAGTGCACCCAGGCTGTCGACAATGACGTGCTGATGATCGAGAACCGACCGATCCATGCCCTGCGTACCTGTGACGATGTCGCCTGGTTCGACTTCCGCGCCCTGTGCGACGGGCCGCGCAGCCAGAACGACTACATTGAACTGGGCAAGATTTTCCATGCCGTGCTGTTGAGCAACGTCGAGCAGATGGGCGTCACCACCGACGACATCGCCCGGCGCTTCATCAACATGGTGGACGAGTTCTACGACCGCAACGTCAAGCTGATCATTTCGGCCGAGGTGGAGCTCAAGGACCTGTACACCGGTGGGCGCCTGAGCTTCGAGTTCCAGCGCACCTTGAGCCGGTTGCTGGAGATGCAGTCGCACGAATTCCTGGCGCGCGCACACAAGCCCTGAGGTCCTTGCGCTGTAGGAGCGGCCTTGCCGGGGCGCTGGACCGGTCGGAAAGGGGCGCGCAGCGGCACCGATGTTTTTTGTTGCGCCACAGAACCTGGGGCCGCTGCGCGACCCTTTCGCGACGCAAGGCCGCTCCTACAGACGGTCGCTAGGGCTGAATCAAGCTTCCTGCATAAACTGCTGCCGATACTGGTTCGGCGACAACTCCGTGTGCTGGCGGAACAGCCGCGCAAAGAAACTCGCATCGTCATAGCCGACTTCATAGCTGATGGTCTTGATGCTCTTGCGCGTGCTCGACAGCAGCCCCTTGGCTGTTTCGATACGTAGCCGCTGCAGGTAGTGCAGCGGCTTGTCGCCGGTCGCTCCCTGGAAGCGCCGCATGAAGTTGCGGATGCTCATGCCGTGGTTGCGGGCCACATCCTCGAAGCGGAACTTGTCGGCAAAGTGCTCCTCGAGCCAGTGCTGAATCTGCAGGATTATCAGGTCCTGGTGCAGCTTCTGGCCACCGAAACCCATGCGCCCGGGGGTGTAGTTGCGCTGCACTTCGTAGAGGATGTCGCGGGCCACGGCGCGGGCCACGTTTGCCCCGCAGAAGCGTTCGATCAGGTAGATGTACAGGTCGCAGGCCGAGGTGGTGCCGCCGGCGCAGTAAAGGTTGTCGGCGTCGGTCAGGTGCTTGTCCTGGTTCAGCCGGATCTTCGGGTAGCGCTCGGCGAAGCTGGTGAAGAAGCGCCAGTAGGTGGTCGCCTCCTTGCCGTCGAGCAGGCCGGACTCGGCCAGCCAGAATACCCCGCTGGCTTCAGCGCAGAGTACGGCGCCGCGGGCATGCTGCTCGCGCAACCAGGGCAGCACTTGCGGATAACGTTGCAGCAGGTTGTCGAAGTCTTCCCAGAAGGCTGGGAGGATGATCACATCGGCGTCGTCCAGGCCGCCATCGACCGGTAGCTGCACATTGCTGAAGCTGTCCACCGGCTGGCCGTCGGGGCTCACCAGGCAGATCTCGAACATGGGCTGCAGGCCCAGGCCCAGCTGTTTGCTGTAGCGCAGGCTGGCGAGGTGGAAAAAGTCCTTGGCTTGCATCAAGGTCGAAGCGAACACCTTGTCAATGGCCAGGATGCTGACGCGCCGCAGCGACGCGGAGGGTTCGGTAAACATCATTGTCATTGTTCTTATAGGGTAGAGTGGTCAATCACCGGCTGGATCGTCTTATGTTTTTTGTCGAGCTGCAAGCTTCAAGCTGCAAGCGGCGAGAAAAAAGCAGAGGATGCGACATCGCTCTGCTTTTTTCTTGCTGCCGCTTTGATCAAGGTGCCGGGTTGGGTTGCTCCTGATGAACCGCCTCGATCGCCGCCAGTAGCTCATCACTCAGGTTCAGCTCCAGGCTTTTGAGGTTGCTCTGAAGTTGTACCAGATCAGTGGCACCGATGATGTTGCTGGTCACGAACGGCTGGCGGGTGACGAATGCCAGGGCCATTTGCGCCGGGTCCAGCCCGTGTGCCTGGGCCAGTTGCACATAGCGGCTGCAGGCCGCCACGGTCTGCGGGTTGGAGTAACGGGCGAAGCGGCTGAACAGGGTCAGGCGGCCTTTTTCCGGCCGGGCGCCGTTCTCGTATTTGCCCGACAGCATGCCGAAGGCCAGCGGCGAGTAGGCCAGCAAGCCGCACTGCTCGCGGATGGCCACTTCCGCCAGGCCCACTTCGAAGCTGCGGTTGAGCAGGTTGTACGGGTTCTGGATCGACACCGCACGGGGCCAGCCTCGGGTTTCGGCCAGTTGCAAGAACTTCATGGTGCCCCACGGCGTTTCGTTGGAAAGGCCAATGTGGCGGATCTTGCCTGCCCGCACCTGCTCGTCGAGCACCTCGAGGGTTTCTTCCAATGGGGTGAACAGGTCATTCGGCAGGTGCTGGTAGCCGAGCTTGCCGAAGAAGTTGGTGCTGCGCTCTGGCCAGTGCAGCTGGTAAAGGTCGATACGGTCGGTTTGCAGGCGTTCAAGGCTCGCATCCAGCGCCGCGATGATGTGCTGGCGGTTGTGCTTGAGCTGGCCGTCGCGGATGTGGCTGATACCGTTGCCGGGGCCGGCGACCTTGCTGGCGAGGATCCAGTCATCGCGGTCGCCGTGCTGGCGGAACCAGTTGCCGATGATGCGCTCGGTGGCGGCATAGGTCTCGGGGCGTGGCGGCACCGGATACATTTCGGCAGTGTCGATGAAGTTGACCCCGCTGTTTTTGGCCAGTCTGATCTGGGCGAAGGCCTCGGCCTCGTCGTTTTGCTCGCCCCAGGTCATGGTGCCCAGGCACAGGGCGCTGACATCGAGATCGGTACGGCCGAGCTTGCGGTATTCCATCGGGAAAACACTCCTTGGCAAAAACACCCATAAAAGCAGGTTGAAATTTTTCGCGCAATCTGGATAATTCGGCACCTCTCCGTGTGGCGGAAGTGATGCACCACCACGCAGGAAGAACCCCGTCGAACATTGGCGTGCCCGACCCGAGCCCCCAAAAGCGTCTGTGTTCGGCTGCGCGCTTGCCCTTGGCAAGCTGTGCACTATCCAGTAAGATTCGCCGTCTATTTTTCGCTGGGCGGCCTCTGAGGCTTTAGAGAATGAAAACTTTTACTGCTAAACCGGAAACAGTAAAGCGCGAGTGGTTCGTAGTCGACGCCGCTGGCCAGACCCTGGGTCGTCTGGCTACCGAAATCGCTAGCCGTCTGCGTGGCAAGCACAAACCAGAATACACCCCTCACGTTGACACCGGCGACTACATCGTCGTCATCAACGCCGAGCAAATCCGTGTAACTGGCGCCAAGTCTTCCGACAAGATGTACTACTCCCACTCCGGCTTCCCGGGCGGTATCAAGGAAATCAACTTCGAGAAGTTGATCGCCAAGGCCCCTGAGCGTGTTATCGAAACCGCGGTCAAAGGCATGCTGCCGAAGAACCCGCTGGGTCGCGACATGTACCGTAAGCTGAAAGTGTACGCGGGTGCTGCTCACCCACACACTGCTCAGCAGCCTCAAGAACTGAAGATCTAACGGGATAGTTCATTATGTCGGCGACTCAAAATTACGGCACTGGCCGTCGCAAGACCGCAACCGCTCGCGTTTTCCTGCGTCCGGGTACTGGTAACATTTCCATCAACAACCGTCCTCTGGACACCTTCTTCGGCCGCGAAACCGCTCGTATGGTTGTTCGCCAGCCGCTGGAGCTGACCGAGAGCACTGAGAAGTTCGACATCTACGTCACCGTTGCAGGTGGTGGTGTCAGCGGTCAAGCCGGTGCGATCCGTCACGGTATCACCCGCGCTCTGATGGAATACGACGAAACCCTGCGTGGCGCTCTGCGTCGTGCTGGCTACGTCACCCGCGACGCTCGTGAAGTCGAGCGTAAGAAAGTGGGTCTGCGTAAAGCGCGTAAGCGTCCTCAGTACTCCAAGCGTTAATACCGCTTCGGCAGTCGAAAAAAGCCCGGTTCCTTGGAACCGGGCTTTTTTTATGTCTTGAACTAACCTGTCAGCATGTCCGTGGTGTCCTGCCGCATAGACGCAGATCAAGCAAAGCGAGGGTTATAGCCCATACCCGGGTTAATCACCTTGTCACTGTGTGGATTTGTTTCTTACCATGGCGGCCAAATTTGGGTGCCACAGACATTACCTAAGTACAGGCCTGATCCAACAGGCCAAGCAAGCTGATGGGAGAGGACTGAATGAGCAATGACGGCGTCAACGCAGGCCGGCGCCGCTTCCTCGTAGCCGCGACATCCGTGGTCGGGGCAGCGGGGGCAGTGGGGGCTGCGGTACCGTTCGTAGGGTCATGGTTTCCCAGTGCCAAGGCGAAGGCGGCCGGGGCACCGGTGAAGGTCAACATCGCCAAGGTTGAGCCTGGGCAGCAGATGGTTGCGGAGTGGCGTGGTCAACCAGTGTTCATCGTGCGGCGAACGGATGAGATCCTCGGTAACCTCAAAAAAGTCACTGCCGAGCTCGCCGACCCTGAATCGAAGGCCTCCGTGCAGCCGGAGTACGTCGACCCCCAGGTGCGCTCGATCAAACCGGAAATCCTCATTCTCGTAGGGCTGTGCACTCACCTCGGCTGCTCGCCCACCTTCCGCCCGGAAGTCGCGCCTGCCGATCTGGGGCCCAAGTGGGTGGGCGGATATTTCTGCCCCTGCCATGGTTCCCACTACGACCTTGCGGGGCGTGTCTACAAATCGCAGCCAGCGCCTCTCAACCTGCCAGTGCCGCCGCACTCTTACGAGTCGGATGACATCGTCGTCATCGGCGTCGACGAGGAGAAAGCATGATGAGCAAGTTCATGGACTGGATTGATGCTCGCTTCCCCGCCACCAAGATGTGGGAAGAGCACCTGAGCAAGTATTACGCGCCCAAGAACTTCAATTTCCTGTATTTCTTCGGCTCGCTGGCCCTGCTGGTGCTGGTCAACCAGATTGTCACCGGTGTATGGCTGACCATGAGTTTCACGCCCTCGGCGGAGGAGGCCTTCGCTTCGGTCGAGTACATCATGCGTGACGTGGAGTACGGCTGGATCCTGCGCTACCTGCACTCCACCGGTGCTTCGGCGTTCTTTGTCGTGGTCTACCTGCACATGTTCCGTGGCCTGCTCTATGGCTCCTACCAGAAGCCACGTGAACTGGTCTGGCTGTTCGGCATGCTGATCTACCTGGCGCTGATGGCTGAGGCCTTCATGGGCTATCTGCTGCCGTGGGGGCAGATGTCATACTGGGGGGCGCAGGTGATCATCTCGCTGTTCGGTGCCATCCCGGTGATCGGCGACGATCTCACCCAGTGGATTCGCGGTGACTATCTGATTTCCGGCATTACCCTGAACCGTTTCTTCGCGCTGCACGTAGTGGCCCTGCCGATCGTCATTCTCGGGCTGGTCGTGCTGCACATCCTGGCCTTGCACGAGGTGGGTTCGAACAACCCGGACGGGGTCGATATCAAGAAGAAAAAGGACGAAAACGGTATCCCGCTGGATGGTATTCCGTTCCACCCGTATTACACCGTCAAGGATATTGTCGGCGTGGTGGTGTTCCTGTTCGTGTTCTGTGCAGTGGTGTTCTTCTTCCCGGAAATGGGCGGTTACTTCCTGGAAAAACCCAACTTCGAACAGGCCAATGCGTTCAAGACGCCTGAGCATATTGCCCCGGTCTGGTACTTCACGCCGTTCTACGCGATTCTGCGTGCGGTGCCCGACAAGTTGATGGGCGTAATCGCCATGGGGGCGGCGATCGCCGTGCTGTTCGTATTGCCTTGGCTCGACCGAAGCCCGGTGCGCTCCATGCGCTACAAGGGCTGGATCAGCAAGGTCTTCCTGCTGGTGTTCTGCATTTCCTTCGTCATCCTCGGCATTTTGGGGGTGCTGGCACCTACGCCAGGCCGCACGCTGCTGTCGCAGGTGTGCACCGTGCTGTACTTCGCCTACTTCCTGTTGATGCCGTTCTACACAAGGCTTGAGAAGACCAAACCGGTTCCGGAAAGGGTGACTGGCTGATGAAAAAGTTGATTGCAGTATTTTTGCTGGCAGTGATGCCTGCCTTTTCCTTTGCTGCCGGACCGGGGCTGGAGCTGGACAAGGTCGATATCGACCTGACTGACAAGGCCGCGATGCAGGACGGTGCGCGGACGTTTGCCAACTATTGCATGGGGTGCCATAGCGCCAAGTTCCAGCGTTACGAGCGCGTAGCCGATGACTTGGGAATACCGCATGAGTTGATGCTCGAGAAGCTGGTGTTCACGGGGGCCAAAATCGGCGACCACATGAACATCGGCATGAAGCCCGATGACGCCAAGACCTGGTTCGGTGCTGCGCCACCTGACCTTACCCTGGTTGCCCGTGTGCGTGGTACCGACTGGCTGTATACCTACCTGCGCAGCTTCTATGAGGACAAGTCGCGACCTTACGGGGTTAACAACAAGGTATTCCCGAATGTCGGTATGCCCAATGTGCTGGTCGGGCTGCAGGGTAATCAGGTGATCGGGTGCAAGCAGGTGCAGATGGTGGTCGATGGCAAGAAGCAATTCGATCCCTTGACCGGCAGCCCTTTGACCCATGAAGCGTGTGACCAGCTGACCATCACGCCGAATTCCGGTACCCTGACGCCTGAGCAGTTCGACGAGAAGGTCAAGAACCTGGTGACCTTCCTGGCCTATTCGGCCAACCCGGTCAAACTGGAAAGCCAGCGCATCGGCACGTATGTGTTGCTGTACCTGGCCTTCTTCTTCGTGTTCGCCTACTTGCTCAAGCGCGAATACTGGAAGGACGTGCACTGATCACGCAGTAGTTTCTGGTAGTTGAACGCGCCCTGGGCGCTCCCTCGTGCATGCGAAGGGGCCTCCAGGGCGCGTTTGCATTTGCAGTTTCACAAGCATCCCCATGCGAGGAGGCGCTACATGGGCGCGACCATCAGGTTAGCCTGCTATTCCGATCCCGCTGACCATTATTCTCATCGGGTACGCCTGGTTCTCGCCGAGAAAGGTGTCAGCGTGCAGATCATCGACGTCGATCCCGGTCGTCTGCCACACAAGCTGGGTGAAGTGAACCCTTACGGCAGCGTGCCGACCCTGGTCGATCGCGATCTTGCGTTGTATGAATCGACCGTGGTGATGGAGTACCTCGAGGAGCGTTATCCGCATCCGCCTCTGATGCCGGTGTATCCGGTGGCGCGTGGTAACACCCGCTTGTTGATGCATCGCATTCAGCGTGACTGGTGCACGCTGGCCGATACCGTGCTCGACTCGCGCAGCAGTGATGCCGCCCGTGCCGAGGCCCGCAAGGCGCTGCGTGAGAGCCTGACGGGCGTCTCGCCATTGTTCAACGAGTTCGCTTGTTTCATGAGCGATGAGCAAAGCCTGGTCGATTGTTGTCTATTGCCCATACTCTGGCGTTTGCCGGTACTGGGTATCGAGTTGCCGCGGCAAGCAAAGCCGCTGCTGGATTACATGGAGCGACAGTTCGCCCGCGAGCCTTTCCTGGCGAGCCTGTCTTCCGTTGAACGTGAAATGCGCAAGCTTTAAGGAGCCGTTGATGAACTCCAGTCGCCCCTATCTGGTTCGAGCACTGTACGAGTGGATCGTCGACAACGATTGCACGCCCCATATGCTGGTCAACGCCGAATATCCGGCAGTCCAGGTGCCGCAAGGTTTCGCCAGTGACGGCCAGATCGTCCTGAACATTTCCCCGAGTGCCGTGCGCAGCCTGCACATGGACAACGACGCGGTGAGCTTCGAGGGGCGCTTCGGTGGCATTGCCCATTCGTTGTTCGTGCCAGTCGGCGCGATTCTGGGTATTTATGCTCGCGAGAACGGTCAAGGCATGGTCTTCGAGCTGGAGCCTCCGTTGATGGAAGGTGAAGAGCTGGAAGAGGAGGGGGTTGAGCCGGATGACGATGGCCCGCCGGAAGGGGGTGGTCAGCCGCCGCGTCCGACTGGTCGGCCGAGCCTGAAGGTGGTCAAGTAACAAAAAGGCGATCCGTTTGGATCGCCTTTTTCTTTGATGCACGGTGGTGGTTACAGGTCGCTGATGGTGCGAATCTGGTCACGGTTAACGCGGGTCTGTTTACCGTCGAGCTGCTGGAATTCGTAGAAGCCTGAATCCTGATCGAACTTCGGCTCGTCAACGGTCTGGAACTCGCGACCGTCGTTCAGGGTAATCAGGCTAGGTGTGGAGCAGCCGGCCAGGGTGGCGAAGGCGCCGATCAGCAGGGCGGGCAGCAGAAGCTTTTTCATACGGTGTTTCCTGAAGTTCCGAAGGTGGAGCCATTAGGTTACCTGTACCAGCGTGCAAGGGCTGGTACAGGCAAGGGTATCAGTCGATGTACTCGAACAGCTTGACGATCTTTTGCACGCCCGACACGCCCTGTACCACGGCAGTGGCAGAGTTTGCCTCCTGCTGGGTAACCAGGCCGAGCAGGTAGACGATACCGTTCTCGGTGATCACCTTGATGCGCGAGCTGGGCACGGCATTGTCGGTGAGCATCTGGGTCTTGATCTTGGTGGTCAGCCAGGCGTCGTTATTGCGTGCAAGGATGGAGGAGGGTTGCATAACCTGCAGCTCGTTATGCACCCGCTTGACACGCTGCACCTGGCTGGCAGTCTGCTCGGCCAGGCTCTTGAGGTCGGCGCGCGGGGTTTGGCCGGCGAGCAGGACAATGCCGTTGTAGCTGCTGACGACGATGTGCGAACCCTTGTCCAGATCAGGATTGGCCTTGGAGATGTTTACAGCAGCCTTGGTTTCGATCAGCGAGTCGTCGATCTTGCTGCCGATGGTGCGAGTGCCGCGATCATCCTCGATCGGCGAATTTCGGGTCGAGGTCAGTACCGAGCTGCAGCCGGTGACGCTCAGGCACAGGGTCAGGGCCATCAGGCCGAGGCGCTTGGGGATCATTCTTCACTCCCGAACAGTTGGCTGTCGATCAGATCACACAGGCAGTGGATCGCCAGCAGGTGGACTTCCTGGATGCGTGCAGTGACCGTCGAGGGTACGCGGATCTCCACGTCCTCGGGCAGCAGCAGCGAAGCCATGCCGCCACCGTCACGCCCGGTCAATGCTACGACAATCATTTCGCGATCATGTGCCGCCTGGATCGCTTGAATCACGTTTGCCGAGTTGCCGCTGGTCGAAATCGCCAGCAGGACGTCGCCGGGCTGGCCCAGGGCGCGAATCTGCTTGGAAAAGATTTCGTTGTAGCTGTAGTCATTGGCAATCGAGGTCAGTGTCGAGCTGTCGGTGGTCAGTGCGATTGCCGGCAGGCTCGGGCGCTCACGCTCAAAGCGGTTTAGCAGCTCCGAAGAGAAATGCTGGGCGTCGCCGGCCGAGCCGCCATTGCCGCAGGCGAGCATCTTGCCCTCGTTGAGTAGCGCATTGACCATGACCAGGCTGGCCTGCTCGATGTGCGGTGCCAGGATGTCCATTGCCTGTTGCTTGGTATCGATGCTGGCCTGGAACAGCCGGCGAATTCGGGATTGCATGTCCATCTGGTGACCTTAAGTGGGGCGGTGGCCTTTGCTACGCGCAACAGGGACCAGCCCGCGAAACATAGAGCATAAAAAGGGGAGTGGGTTCAGCATTCGAAGGCGTTTTTCAGCCATTGAAGCGGCCTGCCTGCGTGGTGGCTACCCTGCAAGGCGACAACATCGAAGCGGCAAGGGTGATTGGCCCAGCATGACTCCTTCAGCAGAAAAAGGCTGGCGGCATGCACCAGTCGCTTCTGCTTGCGCCCGTCGATACTGCCAAGGGCGCCACCGAAGCCCGCGTGCAACCGATAGCGGACTTCGACGAATACTACTGTATCGGTGTCGAGCATGACCAGATCAAGCTCGCCGCCTTTGCATCGCCAATTGCGCGTCAGCAGTCGCAGGCCTTGCCCTTGAAGAAATTCAAGGGCTTGATTTTCTGCGGCATGGCCGGCGCTGGTTGGTGATGCTTGGGGCATCAGCGGATGGTATCGGGCAGGCGCTTGACCTGGCCGCCAGAGAATTCAGCCCACGGCAGCTGGCGCTCGATGCGCTGGCTGGCGCTCATGCTCAGGCTGCCGGAAAGGCCCTGTACACGGTTGTCCGGCAATGCTTTGAGCTGACCCAGGCGAGGCGCCAGGCTATAGGCGTCTACACCCATGGCATACAGGCGGCCGAGACTGCCAGCGGCTTGTGGCCACTGCTGAACCACCTGCTGGCGCAGGTTGTTGGTGGTGTCGAGCAGCCACGGGGTTTCGCAGAAACGAATGCCGTTCATGTCGTTGTACTGGTTGACGTCACCGCTGGCGCTGTAGAGGTTCGAGGTGGCGTAGACCGGAACGTCGCCAGCGTACTGGAAGTTCAGGGTCGGTTTGATCTGCTGCGCCTGTTGCGGGGTCGAGGCGAGGAAGATGAAGTCGATGTCCTGGCGACGCGATGGTTGTGCGGCAATGGTGCCGCCCACGGTGCTCTGCAGGCTCTGTGCGCGGCCTTCGCTCTGGCGCAGCTGGAACAGGTTGGCGATCTGCTGGGCCAGGGCGACCGGCTGGGCGATGCGTTCCGCGGCGATGATGGTGCCGCCATTGCCTTCCCAGTCCTGGCGGAACGCGGCAAGCACGCGGTCGCCCCATTCACCGCTCGGCACCAGGGCCACCGCGCGAACCATGCCGTCGGCGCGGGCGCGGCGCGAGACTTCGCGGGCTTCGTCTTCGGCCGCCAGGCCGAACTGGAACAGTTGTGGCGGGGCGTTCTGACCGGCGTCGGCGTAATTCAGGGCGAGAGTCGTGATAGGCAGCTGCGCATTGGCGGCCAGTTTTTTTACCAGCGCTTTTTCCAGCGGGCCGACTACCAGTTGTACGCCATCGGCCTGGGCCTGACGATAGAAGTCGTCCAGCGAGCCGATGCGTGAGCTGTCGTATACCTGTACGGCCGGCGCTTGCTGGCCGGCTTGCTGGGCCTGGAAGTGCGCGGCCATGAAGCCGTCACGCAGGGCACGGGCAACACCGGCGAGCGGGCCTTCCTGGGGCAGCAGCAGGCCGATCTTGGTCAGCGGTTGGCTTGCCAGTTCCTTGAGCTTGACCAAGGCCGATGGCAGCTGCTGTGCTGCGGGGTGGTCGGGGTGCTGTTTGCGCCAGGTTTCGATGGCGGCCTGCTGCTGCTCCAGAGTGCCGGCGCTTTTTACGGCCAAGGCCAGGCTCGTCCAGCCGGCCAGGGTCTGGTTGTCAGCTGGCTGCTGCAGTTGCTCTGCCGGCAGCGAGGCGACCAAGGCCCAGATCGCGTCATTGTTGGCGCTGGCAGCCTGGCCGCTGAGCAGCGGGGTCAGCATTACGCGCTGTTGTGCTGCGGCCAGGGCCTGACCGTCGGCTTCAAGAGCGGCGGCGTGGACGCCATAGGTGCGCACTTGCTGCTCTGCCGGCAATTGGGCGAGGTGCTGCAGGCTGGTGTGCGAGAGGGCGCTAAGGGCGGCTTTGGGCTGGTTGCGGCTCATGGCCAGTTCGGCGCCAAGTGTGGCGGCGAAGATCTGTTGGGCGGGCTTGAGCGTATCCATGGGGACCTGCTCGAGAATGCGTGCGGCGCGCGGGTAGTCCTTCTGCTTGTAGGCCAGGTCGGCAGCGCTCAGGCGCAGCAGGGCGGCATCTTCGGCAGACGTGCTGGCCGCCGCTTTTTCGAGCAGCTGCTCGATGCTGGCGTCCGGCGTGCGTGGCAGCTCTCCGAGGCTGGATGAGGGCGAGCTGGCGCAGGCTGCCAGCAGGGCAGCGAGGCAGAGGGCTGTGAGCAGCCGCAGGCAAGCGATCATGTAAAGGTCCTGTTACTCGATCAAGTTGGCCGGCAATTGTACCCAAGCGTTGGCCGGGGCGCGATGTTGCTGAACGGGAACCTTCACTATAGGTGTACTTGAGGTGGCTGCAGGTGAAGTTCTTTGCGCCCTGTTACCGGCGCTCGGGCTACAATGGCGCCTTTGATCCGAAAGGCAGGTGTGCGCAGTGACTGATGTGGCAGGGGCTTCGAAATCCACCGTGGGGACGCTGTATGTGGTCGCAACCCCCATTGGCAACCTCGACGACATGAGCGCCAGGGCATTGAAGGTGCTGGCTAATGTCGCCTTGATCGCCGCCGAGGACACCCGGCACTCCATCCGCCTGCTGCAGCATTTCGGTATCGATACGCCGCTGGCAGCCTGTCACGAGCACAATGAACGGGACGAAGGCGGGCGTTTCATCACCAAGCTGATGGCCGGTGAAGATGTGGCGCTGGTCTCCGATGCCGGTACGCCGTTGATTTCCGATCCTGGCTACCACTTGGTGCGTCAGGCGCGAGCCGCGGGCGTCGATGTGGTGCCTGTGCCTGGCGCCTGCGCGCTGATTGCCGCGCTTTCGGCGGCCGGGCTGCCCTCCGATCGGTTCATTTTCGAGGGTTTCCTCCCCGCCAAGAGCGCCGGCCGCCGTGCCCGGCTCGAACAGGTGAAAGAGGAGCCGCGAACGTTGATTTTCTATGAAGCGCCTCATCGTATTCTTGAGTGTCTGGAGGATATGGAGCTGGTGTTCGGTGCCGAGCGCCCGGCGTTGCTCGCGCGTGAGCTGACCAAAACCTTCGAGACCCTCAAAGGTTTGCCGCTCGGGGAGTTGCGCGAGTTCGTGGCGGGTGACAGTAACCAGCAGCGCGGCGAGTGCGTAGTGTTGGTCGGTGGCTGGAGTGCGCCGCAGGGTGAGGCGGCGATCAGTGTCGAAGCGCAGCGTGTGCTGGACCTGCTGCTGGCCGAGTTGCCGCTCAAGCGTGCAGCGGCCTTGGCGGCTGAGATTACCGGCGTACGCAAGAACCTGTTGTATCAGGTAGCACTGGAAAAGCAGAAAGCTCAGTAGTGGCAATTTGATATAATTGCGGTATTGCTTGTTCTTGAGCGCAGCTGCCGTTAACCTTGGCGCCGGAGAGTCGATCGGACAGTCGCTGCCTGCTTTTGTTCCGCAACTTTTGTTGCGTAACGGCGGGGGGAGGAAAGTCCGGGCTCCATAGGGCAGAGTGCCAGGTAACGCCTGGGAGGCGCGAGCCTACGGAAAGTGCCACAGAAAATAACCGCCTAAGCACTTCGGTGCCGGTAAGGGTGAAAAGGTGCGGTAAGAGCGCACCGCACGTCTGGCAACAGTTCGTGGCTAGGTAAACCCCACTCGGAGCAAGACCAAATAGGGTTCCATCAGGCGTGGCCCGCGTCGGAACCGGGTAGGTTGCTAGAGGCGTCCAGTGATGGCCGTCGTAGAGGAATGACTGTCCTCGACAAAACCCGGCTTACAGATCGACTCTCCACCCCTTCTCCCTTCTGCTTGATCGACAGCAGAGCGCGTTTGTAATACCGAAAAGATCTTACTCTTAATAAATTACTTTAAGTTCAAGCGGTATCCGTTTGGGCGGGTTTGATTTTTCACGATTTTTTTTACCTCCAGTACTCCTTCCTTCTTCCTTTATTGAGCTAAATCTCGGTCCTGTAAGGGTTTTCCCTATGAACGCGCCTTGACGGTGCAGCGGACGGATTCCTATAGTGTGCGCAAGTGGCAGAAAGTGGGATGAAGTGGGTTTTCTGGCACAAAAAAGCTACCATTGTGGGGAATCGCAGCCGTGTTCCGCGGAGCCAACGCCGTCAGCCTCGATGCCAAGGGACGTCTCGCCATGCCGAGCCGGTACCGTGACGAGCTCGATTCGCGTTGCAATGGTCAGCTGATCGTGACCATAGACGCCGTCGACCCCTGCTTGTGTGTTTATCCCCTCGATGAGTGGGAACAGATTGAAGCCAAGTTGCGTGCCTTGCCGTCGTTGCGTGAGGAAAACCGCCGCCTGCAGCGTTTGCTGATCGGTAATGCGGTTGACCTGGAGCTCGACGGCAGTGGCCGTTTCCTGGTACCGCCCCGCCTGCGGGAGTACGCCAAGCTGGACAAGAAGGCGATGCTGGTGGGGCAGTTGAACAAATTCCAGCTGTGGGATGAGGATGCCTGGAACGCAGTTTCGGCAGCCGACCTTGCAGCTATCCAACAACCGGGCGCCATGCCCGACGATTTACGTGACCTGATCCTGTGACCATAGATAGCGGCTTCAACCACATCACCGTCCTGCTCGACGAAGCTGTCGAGGCATTGGCCCTGCGCGCCGACGGTTGCTATCTCGACGGCACCTTCGGCCGCGGCGGGCACAGCCGTCTGATCCTAAGCAAGCTCGGGCCGCAAGGGCGGCTGCTGGGCTTTGATAAAGATCCTCAAGCGATTGCCACGGGGCAAGCGCTGGCGGCCGAAGACGGCCGCTTTGTCATTGTGCAGCGCAGTTTTGCCGAGCTGGGCACTGAAGTGGCCGAGCGCGGCCTGGCTGGCAAGGTCAGCGGTATCCTGCTTGATCTGGGCGTATCCTCGCCCCAGCTGGACGACCCCGAGCGCGGTTTCAGTTTCCTCAATGATGGCCCGCTGGACATGCGCATGAACCCCGACCAGGGCATCAGCGCTGCCGAGTTCATCGCCACGGCGCCGGTTGAGGAAATTGCCCGCGTTTTCAAAGAGTACGGCGAGGAGCGTTTTGCCGGGCGCATGGCGCGTGCCGTGGTAGAGCGCCGTGAAAAACAGCCGTTCACCCGAACTGCAGACCTGGCCGAAGTGCTCAAGGTCGCCAATCCTGCCTGGGAAAAGGGTAAGAACCCGGCTACCCGTGCCTTCCAGGGCCTGCGCATTCATGTCAACAACGAGCTGGGCGATCTTGAGGACGGCCTTGAGGCCGCACTCGATGCGCTGGAAGTCGGCGGCCGTCTGGCGGTGATCAGCTTCCACTCGCTGGAAGACCGCATCGTCAAGCTGTTCATGCGCAAACTGGTCAAGGGTGAAGCCGACAACCTGCCGCGCAACCTGCCGGTTCAGCACAAGGTCTTCGAGCCGAAAATCCGTCTGATCGGCAAGGCCCAGTTTGCTTCCGAAGCCGAGCTCAAGGCAAACCCGCGGTCGCGCAGCGCCGTGATGCGGGTGGCGGAGAAGCTTCGGTGAGCCGGCTATTTGCCAAGCCTTTGCCAGGCGGAAGCTTCCTGATGCTTCTGCTGTTCGTTGGCGTGCTTGTTTCGGCGATTGCCGTATCGTACAGCGCCCACTGGAATCGCCAGTTGCTCAACACCCTGTACGGCGAGTTGAATGAGCGCGACAAGGCCCAGGCCGAGTGGGGTCGGCTGATCCTCGAACAAAGCACCTGGACCGCTGCCAGCCGCATCGAGAACCTGGCTTCCGAGCAGCTGAAGATGCACGTGCCTGCCGCCGACGAAGTACGGATGGTGGCGCCATGATGAAGCTCGAAGGCGCGCTCTACCCCTGGCGCTTCCGCGTGGTGATCGGCTTGCTGGCGTTGATGGTCGGCGCCATCTGCTGGCGCATCATCGACCTGCAGGTGGTCGACCGTGACTTCCTCAAGGGCCAGGGCGATGCCCGCAGCCTGCGTCATATCCCTATTCCGGCACACCGTGGTCTGATTACCGATCGCAATGGTGAGCCTCTGGCCGTCAGTACGCCTGTCACCACCTTGTGGGCCAACCCCAAGGAAATGCAGGCCTCCAAGGAGCGCTGGCCGCAACTGGCTGCTGCATTGGGGCAAAACGCCCAACAACTGAGCGAGCGCCTCACCCAGCAGGCCAGCAAAGAATTCATCTACCTGGTCCGCGGCCTGACCCCTGAGCAGGGGCAGCATGTGCTGGACCTGAAAGTGCCGGGTGTTTATGGTCTTGAAGAATTCCGCCGTTTCTATCCCGCCGGTGATGTCACCGCGCACATGGTCGGTTTCACCGACCTGGACGACCATGGCCGCGAAGGGGTGGAGCTGGCCTACGATGAGTGGCTGGCCGGGGTGCCCGGCAAGCGGCAAGTGATCAAGGACCGGCGCGGCCGCTTGATCAAGGACATTCAGGTAACCAAGAACGCCAAGGCCGGCAAGACCTTGGCGTTGTCCATCGACCTGCGCCTGCAGTACCTGGCCACTCGCGAGCTGCGTAACGCGATCGCCGAACAGGACGCCAAGGCCGGCAGCCTGGTAATCATGGACGTCAAGACCGGTGAGGTCCTGGCAATGGTCAACCAGCCGACCTACAACCCGAACAACCGCCGCACCATGTTCCCGGCGGCGATGCGTAACCGGGCGATCATTGACGTGTTCGAGCCAGGCTCCACGGTCAAACCGATCTCCATGAGCGCCGCATTGGAGAGCGGGCGCTGGAAGCCCACCGACAAGGTCGAGGTGTACCCGGGCAGCCTGCAGATCGGGCGTTACACCATCAAGGACGTGTCCAGGAGCGAGGGCCCGATCCTCGACCTGACCGGCATCCTGATCAACTCCAGTAACGTCGGCATGAGCAAGATCGCCTTCGATATCGGCGGCGAAGCCATCTACCGGGTCATGTCCCAGGTCGGCCTTGGCCAGTACACCGGTCTTGGGTTCCCGGGCGAGCGCGTTGGCAACCTGCCCAACCATCGTGAGTGGCGCAAGGCCGAAACCGCGACCTTGTCCTATGGCTACGGCGTCTCGGTTACCGCCCTGCAGCTGGTGCATGCCTACGCGGCACTGGCCAACGACGGCAAGATGGTGCCGCTGTCGATCCTCAAGGTCGACAAAACGCCCGAGGCAGTCCAGGCCATTCCAAAGGACACCGCCGAAACCGTGCAAGGCATGTTGCAGCAAGTGATCGAGGCGCCGCGCGGGGTGTTCCGCGCCCAGGTGCCGTTCTATCACGTGGCCGGCAAGTCCGGTACCGCGCGTAAAGCTACGGTGGGCTCCAAGGGCTACACCGAAAACGCCTACCGCTCGCTGTTCGCCGGCTTCGGCCCGATGAGCGACCCGCGTTATGCCATTGTCGTGGTCATCGACGAGCCGAGGAAAGGCGGTTATTTCGGTGGCCTGGTATCGGCGCCGGTGTTCAGCAACGTCATGTCGGGCACCCTGCGGCTGATGAATGTACCGCCAGACAACCTGCCACCGCCTGCCGACCCGCAACAAGTCAATGCAGTACCCGCCAAGGGAGGGCGTGGATGATGACAATGCCATTGAGCAAGCTTTTCGCCCATGCCAGTCGCGACCCGCTGATCCGTGAGCTGACCCTGGACAGCCGTGCTGTGCGCGCAGGTGACCTGTTCCTGGCCGTGCCGGGGGCCAAGGTCGATGGCCGTGACCATATCAGCGACGCGCTGGCCCGTGGTGCCGCCGCAGTCGCTTACGAACAGCAGGGCACCCATGTGCTGCCGATCACCGATGTGCCGCTGATCCCGGTCAAAGGCCTGATCGCCCAGCTGTCGGATATTGCCGGCCGCTTCTATGGCGAGCCGAGCCGTCAGTTGAACCTGGTCGGAGTTACCGGCACCAACGGCAAGACCAGCGTCACTCAACTGGTGGCCCAGGCGCTTGATGCGCTTGGCCAGCGGTGCGGCCTTATCGGTACCCTGGGTACCGGGTTTCATGGTGAGTTGCAGAGCGGCCGGCTGACCACGCCAGACCCGATTGCAGTGCAGTCGACTTTGTACGACCTGAAAAAGGCCGGCGCCAAGGCCGTGGCAATGGAAGTGTCCTCGCACGCCCTGGAGCAGGGTCGTGTTGCTGCACTGGAATTCGATATCGCGGTGATGACCAACCTGTCCCGTGATCATCTGGACTATCACGGCAGCATGGAGGCCTATGAGGCCGCGAAGGCCAAGCTTTTCGCCTGGCCTGGCCTGCGTTGCCAGGTGGTCAACCTGGATGACGGATTCGGGCGTCGCCTGGCGGCTGATTTTGCCCGTCGTCCGAGTGTCGATCATATCGAGACCCGGTTGCTCAGCTATAGCCTGGAAAACTCTGACGCTTCCTTGTATTGCCGTGAAGCCAAATTCGATGACGATGGCGTACGCGCCATCATCGTCACTGCCCAGGGTGAGCGCACCTTGCGCAGTCAGCTGCTGGGCCGCTTCAACTTGAGCAACATGCTCGCGGCCGTGGCCACTCTGATGGCTCTGGATTATTCGCTGGATGAAATCCTCAAGGTCACCCCGCAATTGCAGGGCCCGGTGGGCCGCATGCAGCGCCTTGGCGGTGGTGAGAAGCCGTTGGTGGTGGTCGACTACGCGCACACTCCTGACGCTCTGGAAAAAGTACTCCAGGCCTTGCGCCCGCACGCCCACGGCCAGTTGCTGTGCCTGTTCGGTTGTGGCGGCGATCGCGATCGTGGCAAGCGTCCGCTGATGGCCGAGGTGGCCGAGCGCCTGGCTGATCGTGTACTGGTCACTGACGATAACCCCCGTACCGAAGATCCGCAGGCCATCTTCAACGACATTCGTCCTGGTTTTGCCCGGCCCGCCGACGTCGAGTTCATCGCCGGCCGTGGCGAGGCCATTGCACACCTGATCGCTTCTGCTGCCGCCTCGGACGTCATCGTCCTGGCGGGCAAGGGGCACGAGGATTACCAGGAAATCAATGGCCAGCGCCATGACTTCTCCGACCTGGTCGAAGCCGAAAAGGCACTTGCAGCCTGGGAGGCTCCACATGCTTAAGCCCATGACACTCAGCCAACTGACCGCAGCACTGAGCGCTCGCCTGGTCGGCGCAGATGCCAGCTTTAGCGGTGTCAGCATCGACAGCCGCAGCGTCGGCGCCGGGGAGTTGTTCGTCGCCTTGGCGGGGCCGCGTTTCGATGGCCATGACTACCTGGCCGATGTGCAGGCCAAGGGCGCTGTAGCAGCGCTGGTGGAGCGTGAAGTGGCCAATGTCGACCTGCCGCAACTGGTGGTTGCCGACAGCCGTCTGGCCCTCGGCCAGCTCGGTGCGCTGAACCGTGCCGGCTACGACAAACCTGTGGTAGCGATTACCGGCTCCAGCGGCAAGACCACGGTCAAAGAGATGCTTGCCTGCATCCTGCGTACCCGTGGCCCTGTTCATGCCACCCGTGGCAACCTGAACAACGACCTGGGAGCACCGCTGACCCTGCTGGAGATTGCCCCGCAGCACAGCGCCGCCGTCATTGAGCTGGGCGCCTCGCGCATTGGCGAGATCCGCTATACCGTGGGCCTCACCCAACCCCAGGTGGTCATCATCAACAACGCCGGTACTGCCCACGTCGGCGAGTTCGGCGGGCCAGAGAAGATCGTTGAAGCCAAGGGCGAGATTCTCGAAGGGCTGGGCGAGGGTGGCACGGCCATCCTCAACCTGGATGACAAGGCCTTTGCCATCTGGAAGGCGCGCGCGGCTGCCCACAAGGTCATCAGTTTTGCCCGCAGCGACGCCCGCGCCGACTTCCATGCCACCGACATCGGGCGCGACGCGCGGGGTTGCCCGTCGTTCACACTGCATGGCGCCGGCGCATCGGTGGCCGTGCAGCTCAATGTGCTCGGTGAGCATAACGTCAGCAACGCCTTGGCCGCCGCCGCCGCCGCCCATGCCGTTGGTCTGAGCCTGAGCGGTATTGCCGCCGGCCTGAACGCCATGCAGCCGGTCAAGGGCCGTACCGTGGCGCAAATCGCCCCGAGTGGCGTGCGCGTGATTGATGACAGTTACAACGCAAATCCCACCTCGATGTGCGCGGCCATTGATATACTCGCCGGCTTTTCCGGTCGCACCGTTCTGGTGCTGGGGGATATCGGCGAGCTGGGGCAGTGGGCGGAAGAAGGCCACCGTCAGGTGGGCGATTACGCGCGCGGTAAGGTCGATGCCCTGTATGCAGTGGGTACCAACATGACACATGCGGTCAAGGCGTTCGGCGCCAATGGCCGTCATTTCGCAACTCAAGCTGAGCTGATCGAGGCCGTTCGTGCCGAAACTGCCAGCAACACCACTATCTTGATCAAGGGCTCGCGCAGCGCTGCGATGGAAAACGTCGTGGCTGCATTGTGCGGTGCCAGCGGGGAGAAACATTAATGCTGCTGCTGTTGGCTGAGTATCTGCAACAGTTCCACAAAGGCTTCGCGGTCTTCCAGTACCTGTCCCTGCGCGGGATCCTTGGCGTACTGACCGCGTTGTCGCTGGCGCTGTGGCTGGGCCCGTGGATGATCCGTACCCTGCAGATCCGCCAGATCGGTCAGGCCGTCCGTAATGACGGCCCGCAATCGCACTTGTCCAAATCCGGCACGCCAACCATGGGTGGTGCCTTGATCCTGTCCGCCATCGGCATCAGCACCTTGCTGTGGGCCGACCTGTCGAACCGCTATGTGTGGACGGTACTGATCGTCACGCTGCTGTTCGGCGCCATCGGATGGGTCGACGATTACCGCAAGGTGATCGAAAAGAACTCGCGCGGCCTGCCTAGCCGCTGGAAGTACTTCTGGCAGTCGGTGTTCGGCCTGACGGCGGCGATCTTCCTGTACCAGACGGCCCCGACCACAGTCGAAACCACCCTGATCGTACCGTTCCTAAAGGACGTCACCATCCCGCTGGGCATCGGCTTCGTCGTCCTCACCTACTTCGTCATCGTCGGCTCGAGCAATGCGGTCAACCTGACCGATGGTCTCGATGGCTTGGCGATCATGCCGACGGTGATGGTCGGCGGTGCGCTGGGCATCTTCTGTTACCTGTCGGGTAACGTGAAGTTCGCTGAGTATTTGCTCATTCCTTATGTGCCGGGCTCGGGTGAGCTCATCGTGTTCTGCGGCGCGCTGATCGGCGCCGGCCTGGGCTTCCTGTGGTTCAACACGTATCCGGCCCAGGTGTTCATGGGTGACGTCGGCGCGCTGGCGCTGGGCGCTGCGCTGGGCACCATCGCCGTGATCGTGCGCCAGGAAATCGTGCTGTTCATCATGGGGGGCATCTTCGTGATGGAAACCCTGTCGGTGGTGATCCAGGTCGCTTCTTTCAAGCTGACCGGCAAGCGCGTGTTCCGCATGGCACCGATCCACCACCACTTTGAACTCAAGGGTTGGCCTGAGCCACGGGTGATTGTCCGTTTCTGGATCATCACCGTGATTCTGGTGCTGATCGGCCTTGCAACCCTGAAACTGAGGTAGACGAGCGTGTCACTGATCGCTTCCGACCAATTCCGCATCGTTGTCGGCCTCGGCAAGAGCGGCATGTCCCTGGTTCGCTTCCTGGCGAACCGGGGCATTGCCTTTGCGGTCGCCGACACCCGCGAGCAACCGCCGGAACTGGACACCCTGCGCCGTGATTACCCGCAGGTGGAAGTACGCTGTGGCGAACTGGACGTGGATTTCCTGTGCCGCGCCAACGAGTTGTACGTGAGCCCGGGCCTGGCACTGGCCACGCCGGCCCTGCAGCAGGCAGCGGCGCGTGGCGTGAAACTGTCCGGTGATATCGAACTGTTCGCACGCCATGCCAAGGCGCCGATCGTGGCGATCAGTGGCTCCAATGCGAAAAGCACAGTAACCACCCTGGTCGGCGAGATGGCTGCCAAGGCCGGCAAACACGTGGCCGTCGGCGGCAATCTGGGTACACCGGCCCTGGACCTGCTCAGTGACGACGTCGAGCTGTATGTCATGGAGCTGTCCAGCTTCCAGCTGGAAACCACCGACCAGCTCAACGCCGAAGTCGCCACCGTGCTGAACATCAGCGAAGACCATATGGACCGCTACAGCGGCCTGCCGGCTTATCACTTGGCCAAGCACCGGATATTCCGTGGCGCCCGCCAAGTGGTGGTGAACCGCCAGGATGCCCTTAGCCGTCCTTTGCCGGTCGAAGGTCGCCCGTGCTGGAGTTTCGGCCTGAATCAGCCGGACTTCAAAGCCTTCGGCCTGCGTGAAGTCGATGGTGAGAAGTACCTGGCTTTCGAGTTCCAGGCACTGATGCCGGCCCGTGAGCTGAAAATTCGGGGTGCCCACAATCAGAGCAACGCCTTGGCGGCCCTGGCCCTGGGGCATGCCGCCGGTCTGCCGTTCGAGCCGATGCTCGAGGCTCTGCGCGAATTCGGCGGCCTGGCCCATCGTTGCCAGTGGGTGCGCGCGCGCAGCGGTGTGAACTGGTACGACGACTCCAAAGCGACCAACGTCGGAGCGGCCCTGGCCGCTATCGAAGGCCTGGGCGCGGATATCGACGGCAAGCTGGTGCTGATCGCCGGTGGCGACGGCAAGGGTGCCGATTTTGCCGCCCTGCGTGAGCCGGTGGCACGCTTCTGCCGCGCTGTGGTGTTGCTCGGCCGTGATGCCGACCGCCTGGCCGAGGCGCTCGGTGATGCCGTGCCGCTGGTGCGGGTCAAAACGCTGGACGAGGCCGTGCAGCAGTGCGCCGAGCTGGCCGTGCCGGGTGACGCTGTGTTGTTGTCGCCGGCCTGCGCCAGCCTCGACATGTTCAAGAACTTTGAAGAACGCGGGCGGCTGTTCGCCCAGGCGGCGGGGGGGCTGGCATGATCTTCGGCATCCTCAAGCCGTATCCGTCGCCGCTTATCAGCGGCCGTGGCATCGACCTCGACTTCGCCTTCCTGGCCGGCTGCCTGGCGCTGCTTGGCCTGGGCCTGGTGATGATCACCTCGGCGTCGTCGGAAGTGGCCGCAGTACAGTCAGGCAACCCGCTGTACCACATGTTCCGCCATCTGGTTTACGTGGCCATTGGCTTGGTCGCATGTGGTGCGACCCTGTTGGTGCCGATCGCCACGTGGCAACGAATGGGCTTCATGATGCTGATTGGCGCCTTCGGTCTGCTGGTACTGGTGCTGGTGCCTGGTATCGGTCGTGAAGTGAACGGCTCGATGCGCTGGATCGGCTTCAGCTTCTTCAACGTCCAGCCTTCGGAGATCGCCAAAGTCTTCGTGGTCATTTATCTCGCTGGCTACCTGGTACGTCGGCAGACCGAAGTGCGCGAAAGCTGGATGGGCTTTTTCAAACCGTTCATCGTGCTGCTGCCAATGGCCGGCCTGCTGCTGATGGAGCCGGACTTCGGTGCCACCGTGGTCATGATGGGCGCTGCCGCAGCCATGTTGTTCCTCGGCGGAGTAGGGTTGTTCCGCTTCAGCCTGATGGTGGTGCTGGCGGTGGTCGCAGTGTTCGTGCTGGTGCAGGCGCAGCCCTACCGGATGGCGCGCCTGATCACCTTTACCGACCCTTGGTCCGACCAGTTCGGCTCTGGCTACCAGTTGACCCAGGCATTGATCGCCTTTGGCCGCGGTGAGTGGCTGGGGGTAGGGCTGGGCAACAGTGTACAAAAGCAGTTCTACCTGCCTGAGGCGCACACTGACTTCGTGTTCTCGGTACTTGCTGAGGAGTTGGGCGTGGTTGGTTCGCTGGTGACCATCGCGCTGTTCGTATTCGTGACCGTGCGCGCCCTCTACATCGGCCTGTGGGCCGAGAAGGCCAAGCAGTACTTTGCCGCCTACATGGCATTTGGCCTGGCGTTCCTGTGGATTGGCCAGTTCCTGATCAACATTGGCGTGAACGTCGGCTTGCTGCCGACCAAGGGCCTGACCTTGCCTTTCCTCAGCTACGGGGGCAGTTCCCTGGTGATCTGCTGTGCCTGCGTCGGCTTGTTGCTGCGTATCGAATGGGAAAGCCGCACGCACCTGGGCAGCGAGGAACACGAATTCAGCGAAAGCGATTTTGCCGAGGAGACCAGTCATGGCCGCTGACGGCAAGAACGTACTGATCATGGCGGGAGGTACCGGAGGCCATGTGTTCCCGGCCCTGGCCTGCGCACGCGAGTTCCAGGCGCGCGGCTATACCGTGCACTGGCTGGGCACCCCCCGTGGCATCGAGAATGAGCTGGTGCCCCAGGCCGGCCTTTCGCTGCACCTGATCCAGGTCAGCGGCTTGCGTGGCAAGGGCAAGCTGTCGCTGCTCAAGGCGCCGTTCACCCTGGTCAAGGCCGTGCTTCAGGCGCGTCGTATCATTGGCCAGCTCAAGCCGGTCTGCGTGATCGGCTTCGGTGGCTATGTGACCGGCCCTGGCGGCGTCGCAGCGCGCCTGTGCGGTGTGCCACTGGTGATTCACGAACAGAACGCCCGCGCCGGTACCGCCAATCGCTTGCTGGTGCCGTTGTCTGCGCGTGTTTGCGAGGCGTTCCCAGGCACGTTTGAAGCCGGCGAGAAGCTGCGTACCACCGGCAATCCGGTGCGCCCTGAGCTGTTCATGGACGCGCAGCGTGCGCCCTTGGGCGAGCGCCGTGCCCGCCTGTTGGTCATGGGTGGCAGCCTGGGTGCGGAACCATTGAACAAATTGTTGCCTAAGGCCCTGTCCGAGGTGCCCGCTGACCTGCGGCCCGAGGTGTTCCATCAGGCCGGCAAACACCACGCGCCGATCACCGCCGAGCGTTATCAAGAGGCGGGTGTCGAGGCTCAGGTAGAGCCGTTCATCAAGGACATGGCCCACGCCTACGGCTGGGCCGACCTGGTGGTGTGCCGGGCCGGTGCCCTGACCGTCAGCGAGCTCGCGGCGGCCGGCCTGCCTTCGATGCTGGTGCCTCTGCCCCATGCCATCGACGACCACCAGACCCATAACGCCCAATATCTGGCTCGGGAAGGCGCCGCCTTCCTCATGCCACAAGCGACAACTGGCGCAGCGCAACTCGCTGAACGCCTGAACGAGGTGCTGATGCAACCCGAGAAACTCAACACCATGGCACGCACCGCACGGCGCCTTGCCAAACCTTCCGCAACCAGCACCGTGGTCGATATCTGCCTGGAGGTGGCCCATGGTTGAAAGCCAGAAAGCCATGCCCCAGCCGAAGATGGGCCGTATTCATCGCATCCACTTCGTCGGTATCGGCGGCGTTGGCATGTGCGGTATTGCCGAAGTGCTGCTGAACCTGGGCTATGAAGTGTCCGGCTCCGACCTCAAGGTGTCGCCGGTTACCCAGCGCCTGGAGTCGTTCGGTGCCGAAATCTTCGTCGGCCACCGTGCCGAAAACGCCGCCCATGCTGATGTGCTGGTAGTGTCCAGCGCCATCAACCCGGCCAACCCGGAAGTCGCCACTGCGCTTGAACGGCGTATTCCAGTGGTGCCGCGTGCCGAAATGCTCGCTGAGCTGATGCGCTACCGCCATGGAGTGGCGGTTGCCGGTACCCATGGCAAAACTACCACCACCAGCCTGTTGGCCTCGGTATTTGCCGCAGGTGGCCTGGACCCGACGTTCGTCATCGGTGGCCGCCTGACCGCTGCCGGCACCAATGCGCAGTTGGGTACCAGCCGCTACCTGATCGCCGAAGCCGACGAAAGCGACGCCAGCTTCCTGCACCTGCAGCCGATGGTAGCTGTGGTCACCAATATCGACGCCGACCACATGGCCACCTACGAGGGTGACTTCAATAAACTGAAGAAAACCTTCGTCGAGTTCTTGCACAACCTGCCGTTCTACGGCCTGGCCGTGATGTGCCTGGATGACCCTGTGGTGCGTGAGATCCTGCCCCAGGTCAAGCGCCCGACCGTGACCTACGGTTTCTGCGAAGAGGCCGACATCCGCGCTATCAACGTCAGCCAGAAGGGCATGCAGACCCACTTCACAGTGCTTCGCCGTGATCGTGAGCCGTTGGAAGTCTCGGTCAACATGCCGGGCAACCACAATGTGCTCAATGCCCTGGCCACCATTGCCATCGCCACTGACGAAGGTATCAGCGACGAAGCCATCGTGCAGGGGCTGTCCGGCTTCCAGGGCGTCGGGCGACGCTTCCAGGTATACGGCGAACTGCCGGTCGAGGGCGGCAGCGTGATGCTGGTCGATGACTACGGCCACCACCCGACCGAAGTGGCGGCGGTGATCAAGGCCGTGCGCGGTGGCTGGCCAAGCCGTCGCCTGGTCATCGTCTACCAGCCACACCGTTACAGTCGCACCCGTGACCTGTACGACGACTTCGTGCAGGTGCTGGGCGATGCCAACGTGCTGCTGCTGATGGAGGTGTACCCGGCCGGTGAAGAGCCGATACCCGGTGCCGACAGCCGTCAGTTGTGCCACAGCATCCGCCAGCGCGGCAAGCTGGACCCGATCTACATCGAACGCGGCGCTGAGCTGGCGCCGCTGGTCAAGCCGCTGCTGCGTGCCGGTGACATCCTGCTGTGCCAGGGTGCCGGCGATGTCGGTGGCCTGGCCCCGCAATTGATGAAAAGCCCGCTGTTCGCTGGCGCCAAGCAGGAGAAGTCGAAATGACCAGCGCCTACGAGAAGTTGCATTCAACCCTGGACGTCAAAGCGTTCGGCCGTGTCGCTGTACTTTACGGCGGCAAGAGCGCCGAGCGTGAAGTCTCGCTCAAGTCGGGCGCTGCCGTGATCGAGGCGCTGAGCAGCGCCGGTGTCGACGTGGTCGCCATAGACGTGGGCGATGACCTGCTGGCCCGCCTGCAAAGCGAGAAGATCGACCGTGCCTTCATCATCCTGCACGGCCGCGGCGGTGAGGACGGCAGCATGCAAGGCCTGCTGGAGTGCCTGGGCATTCCCTACACCGGCAGTGGCATCCTCGCCTCGGCTCTGGCCATGGACAAGCTGCGGACCAAGCAGGTATGGCAAAGCTTGGGCATTCCGACACCGCGTCACGCCGTGCTGGCCAGCGAAGAAGATTGTGTTGTAGCCGGTACGGAACTGGGCTTCCCGCTGATCGTCAAACCTGCCCATGAAGGCTCTAGCATCGGCATGGCCAAGGTGAACAGCGAGCGGGAACTGGTTGCTGCCTGGCAAGACGCCGCCAAATACGATTCTCAGGTGCTGGTCGAGCAATGGATTCACGGCCCGGAGTTCACCATCGCTGTTCTGCGTGGCCAGGTGCTGCCGCCGATCGCCCTGGGTACTCCGCACGTGTTCTACGACTACGACGCCAAGTACATCGCCAATGACACCCAGTACCGCATCCCGTGCGGCCTGGACAGTGCCAAGGAGCAGGAGCTTATCGACCTGACCGCGCGCGCCTGCGATGCCATCGGCATCGAAGGCTGGGGCCGTCTGGACGTGATGCAGGATGAGCAGGGCCGATTCTGGCTGCTCGAAGTAAACACCGCACCGGGCATGACTGATCATAGCCTGGTGCCCATGGCGGCCCGCGCGGCCGGTCTGGACTTCCAGCAGCTGGTGCTGGCGATCCTGGCCGACAGCGTAGCGACGCGAGGTTAACCCACCATGCAAGGCGCAATGATACGTCAGCAGCAACCCGTTACCGGCCGTAGCAAGCCGGTGCCACGTGGTGCCAGCCGACTGGTGGCCGACGAGCCCGTATCGGCGCGCCTGCCGCGGCCCAGCCTTGGCGGCCTCAAGCGCCTGCTGTGGCCGGTGCTGCTGGTGGCCGCAGGTTTTGGCGCCTACGAGGGCGCCATTCGCCTGATGCCCTACGCCGACCGGCCGATTACCAAGATCGACGTGCAGGGCGACCTCAGTTACATCAGTCAGCAGTCGGTGCAGCAGCGGATCGCGCCGTACGTGGCAGCGAGCTTCTTCAGCGTCGACCTCACGGCGATGCGAGCTGAGCTCGAGCAGATGCCATGGATCGCCCATGCCGAAGTACGCCGGGTTTGGCCGGACGAGGTGGTAATTCGCCTGGAAGAACAGTTGCCGGTCGCACGCTGGGGTGAGGAAGCCTTGCTCAACAACCAGGGCCAGGCCTTCACCCCGCGCGAGCTGGCCAACTATGAGCATCTGCCGCAGTTGGCCGGGCCGCAGCGTGCCCAGCAGCAAGTCATGCAGCAGTATCAGGTATTGAGCCAGATGCTGCGCCCCTTGGGCTTTTCCATCGCTCGCCTGGAGCTGCGCGAGCGTGGCAGCTGGTTCCTGACCACCGGTGCCGGCAGCACCGGGCAGGGCGTCGAGCTGCTGCTGGGGCGCGATCATCTGGTGGAGAAGATGCGCCGTTTCATTGCCATTTACGACAAGACACTCAAAGAGCAGATCACCAACATCGCCCGCATTGATCTGCGTTATTCCAACGGACTTGCCGTTGGTTGGCGGGAACCGAACGCACCGACGACGGCCCAACCCGCCGTTGCGAAGAATTAGAGAGAGGCAGGACCATGGCAAACGCGCATAGCGGCAAAATGATCGTCGGGCTGGACATTGGCACCTCCAAGGTGGTGGCGCTGGTGGGTGAAGTTGGCGAAGACGGTACCCTGGAGATCGTCGGGATCGGTACTCACCCTTCCCGCGGCCTGAAGAAGGGCGTGGTGGTAAACATCGAGTCCACCGTGCAGTCGATCCAGCGCGCTGTGGAAGAAGCGCAGCTGATGGCTGGCTGCCGCATCCACTCGGCGTTCGTCGGCGTGGCCGGCAACCATATCCGCAGCCTGAACTCCCACGGCATCGTCGCCATTCGCGACCGCGAGGTCAGCCTTGCCGACCTCGAACGTGTGCTTGACGCTGCCCAGGCCGTGGCCATTCCGGCTGACCAGCGGGTGCTGCACACCCTGCCGCAAGACTACGTGATCGATAACCAGGAAGGTGTGCGCGAGCCGCTGGGCATGTCTGGTGTGCGCCTTGAAGCCAAGGTCCACGTGGTCACCTGCGCGGTCAACGCGGCGCAGAACATCGAGAAGTGCGTGCGCCGTTGTGGCCTGGAAATCGACGACATCATCCTCGAGCAACTGGCCTCGGCCTACTCGGTGCTGACCGACGATGAGAAAGAGCTCGGTGTGTGCCTGGTGGACATCGGCGGCGGCACCACCGACATCGCCATCTTCACCGAAGGCGCGATCCGTCACACTGCGGTCATCCCGATTGCCGGCGACCAGGTCACCAACGACATCGCCATGGCCCTGCGTACACCCACCCAGTACGCCGAAGAAATCAAGATCCGTTACGCCTGCGCCTTGGCCAAACTGGCCGGCGCCGGCGAGACCATCAAGGTACCGAGCGTGGGCGACCGCCCACCGCGCGAACTGTCGCGCCAGGCCTTGGCTGAGGTCGTGGAGCCCCGTTACGACGAGCTTTTCACGCTGATCCAGGCCGAGCTGCGCCGCAGCGGCTACGAGGACCTAGTGCCGGCCGGCATCGTCCTCACCGGCGGCACCGCGAAGATGGAAGGCGCCGTGGAACTGGCCGAGGAAATTTTCCACATGCCGGTACGCCTGGGCGTACCGCACAGCGTTCGGGGGTTGAGCGACGTGGTGCGCAACCCGATCTATTCCACCGGCGTGGGCTTGCTCGCTTACGGCCTGCAGAAGCAGTCCGAAGACTTGCCCCTGACCGGTAACAGCAGCAGCAACAGCTATGGCGATGAACCGAAGGCCCCAGTGCTTGAGCGCTTCAAGCGGTGGGTTCAGGGCAACTTCTAAGTTTCAAAGCAGTAGTGGTAGGCGCGACAACTAGAGAACTGAAAGGAGAGGGAAAATGTTCGAGCTCGTAGACAACGTCCCGCAAAGCCCGGTCATCAAAGTGATCGGTGTCGGCGGTGGCGGCGGCAACGCCGTCAACCACATGGTGAAAAGCAGCATCGAAGGCGTCGAGTTCATCTGCGCCAACACCGATGCTCAGGCGCTGAAAAACATCGGCGCGCGCACCATCCTGCAACTGGGTACCGGGGTCACCAAGGGCCTTGGTGCAGGTGCCAATCCGGAAGTCGGCCGTCAGGCTGCTCTGGAAGACCGTGAGCGCATCGCCGAGGTGCTGCAGGGCACCAACATGGTATTCATCACTACCGGCATGGGCGGCGGTACCGGTACCGGTGCAGCGCCGATCATCGCCGAAGTGGCGAAGGAAATGGGCATTCTCACGGTTGCCGTGGTGACCCGTCCGTTCCCGTTCGAAGGTCGCAAACGTATGCAGATCGCCGATGAAGGCATCCGCATGCTGGCCGAGAGCGTCGACTCGCTGATCACCATTCCCAACGAGAAGCTGCTGACCATCCTGGGCAAGGATGCCAGCCTGCTGTCCGCCTTTGCCAAGGCTGACGATGTACTGGCCGGTGCCGTTCGCGGTATTTCCGACATCATCAAGCGCCCGGGCATGATCAACGTCGACTTCGCCGACGTGCGCACCGTGATGGGTGAGATGGGTATGGCGATGATGGGTACCGGTTGCGCCAGCGGCCCGAACCGTGCTCGCGAAGCCACCGAGGCGGCAATCCGCAACCCGCTGCTCGAAGACGTCAACCTGCAGGGCGCCCGCGGCATCCTGGTGAACATCACCGCAGGCCCTGACCTGTCGCTGGGCGAGTACTCCGATGTGGGTAGCATCATCGAAGCCTTCGCCTCCGACCACGCGATGGTCAAGGTCGGCACCGTGATCGACCCGGACATGCGCGATGAGCTGCACGTGACCGTGGTGGCCACTGGCCTGGGCGCGCGCATCGAGAAACCGGTCAAGGTGGTCGACAACACCCTGCAGACAGCTCAGCAGGCGTACGAGGCTTCTAACCCTGCCCCTGTTCGTCAGGAGCAGCCAGCGGTCAACTACCGTGACCTGGAGCGTCCGACCGTGATGCGCAACCAGGCCCACGCAGGCGCTGCCGCAGCAGCTAAACTCAACCCTCAGGATGACTTGGACTACCTGGATATCCCGGCCTTCCTGCGTCGTCAGGCCGATTAATGGAATTTATCAGGGGTATAAGGGTGATTGGTGTTCAGCAAAGGCCGGGTCTGTTATCATCCTCAGCCTTTGTTGATACCTGTTCGCAATTTGCGCTGAAGCGGCCAATGCCATGATTAGACAACGCACCCTGAAGAATACCATCCGTGCCACAGGCGTCGGCCTGCACTCCGGGGAGAAGGTCTATCTGACCCTCAAGCCTGCGCCTGTCGATACCGGCATCGTCTTCCGTCGCGCCGACCTCGACCCTGTGGTCGAGATCCCGGCACGTGCGGCCAACGTCGGTGAGACCACCATGTCCACCACGCTGGTCAACGGTGACGTCAAGGTCGATACCGTCGAGCACCTGCTTTCCGCCATGGCGGGGTTGGGCATCGATAACGCCTACGTCGAGCTCTCCGCCTCGGAAGTTCCGATCATGGATGGCAGCGCCGGTCCCTTCGTATTCCTGATTCAGTCTGCCGGCCTGGAAGAGCAGGACGCAGCCAAGAAGTTCATCCGCATCCTGCGTGAAGTAACAGTGGAAGAGGGCGACAAGCGCGCCACTTTCCTGCCTTTCGAAGGCTTCAAGGTGAGCTTCGAGATCGACTTCGATCACCCGGTCCTCAAGGGCCAGACCCAGAGCGCAGTCGTCGACTTCTCCAGCACCTCGTTCGTGAAGGAAGTCAGCCGCGCCCGCACCTTCGGTTTCATGCGTGACATCGAGTACCTGCGCAAGCACAACCTTGCGTTGGGCGGCAGTGTCGAGAACGCCATTGTTGTCGATGAGACCGGCGTGCTTAACGAAGACGGCCTTCGTTCCGAAGACGAATTCGTCAAGCACAAGATCCTCGACGCCATCGGCGACCTGTATCTGCTGGGCAACAGCCTGATTGGCGAGTTCAAGGGCTACAAGTCCGGGCACGCGCTGAACAACCAGCTGCTGCGCAAGCTCATTGCCGAAACCGATGCCTGGGAAGTGGTCACCTTCGAAGATGCCAGTACGGCACCGATCTCTTATATGCGCCCTGTTGCGGCCGTGTAAGTTCGAACACTCTCTCTAGTGATTAAGGCCACCTTCGGGTGGCCTTTTTTATGGGTTGTTCTCAGGCCCGCAGACTCAACCCTTGCCCTTGGCGTGACTGGCCAGGCGTTCTAGTGCTTCACGCAGCTTGGGATCGGTGATGCCCTCGGCGGAACCCCGAATGCCTTCGGCGGCATTGTTGGACAGCTCGGTCATGTTGCCGCCGCGCTTGGCCGGCACCAGCGGCGGCTGCACCTTGTAAAGGATGCGCTGGAGGTTGCCGAACGCTTCCAGCGCTTGCAGCTGACGCATCAGGCGCTTCTGCTGATAGCGCAGGCGGGTGGCCCAGTGCCCGTCCGTGACCACCAGCAGCAGCGTGCCATCACGCCACGAAGCCACGTGGCAGTGCTCGCGGGCTGCCGGTTGCAACTGGCTTTCGAGCAGGCGCTGCAGGTGCGCCAGGCGTTCGGCCTGATTCAGCAACAGGCGCAGCGGGCGCACTTGGCGCAGTAGCGCAGAAGGCGGCTGGGCGGGGGAGGGTTTGTAGGCCATGGGGGGTCGCATGAGGTTACAAGATTGGCATTCTAACACCTCTATCGGCCTCACTACCGGCTTCAGGGACATCGCCCACAGGCAGGATACGAGTCATTCTCGATACGTTTCATGATGCTCCGGGTTGAACTCCGCGAAAATGCCCTTATCTTAGAAACGCCCCCGCCAAAGCGCTGTGCCAGCATCGTGGAAATCCACCACTTTCCTCACCATCGTTTCCGGGTAGAATGCTCGTTCGCATGCGGCCCAAGGGCTGCACGGGCGACTCATGGGGCCGCCCTCCATCCCTACGTGTGGAAGATCCTGCCGATATGTTTGCGCCTTTGTTAAAGAAACTTTTTGGAAGCAAGAACGAGCGTGAAGTCAAACGCATGCTCAAGACGGTGAACATCGTCAATGCCTTCGAAGAGAAAATGGTCGCCCTCTCCGATGAGCAACTGCGCGCCAAAACCGCAGAGTTCAAGGAGCGTCTGGCCAAAGGCGAGACACTGGACCAACTGCTGCCTGAAGCCTTCGCCGTGGCCCGTGAAGCCGGCAAGCGCGTGATGGGCATGCGCCACTTCGATGTGCAGCTGATCGGCGGCATGACCCTGCATGAGGGCATGATCGCAGAAATGCGCACCGGTGAAGGCAAGACCTTGGTCGGTACCCTGGCCGTATACCTCAACGCTCTATCCGGTAAAGGGGTGCACGTGGTCACGGTCAACGACTACCTGGCCCGCCGCGACGCCAACTGGATGCGCCCTCTGTACGAATTTCTCGGTCTGTCCGTAGGCATCGTCTCGGCCTTCCAGCCGCCAGAGGAAAAACGCGCTGCGTATGCGTCCGATATCACCTACGGCACCAACAACGAATTCGGTTTCGACTACCTGCGCGACAACATGGCTTTCAGCCTGGAAGAGAAGTTCCAGCGTGAACTGAATTTCGCCGTGATCGACGAAGTCGACTCGATCCTCATCGACGAAGCCCGTACGCCGCTGATCATCTCAGGCCAGGCCGAAGACAGTTCCAAGCTGTACATCGAGATCAACCGCCTGATCCCGCGCCTGACCCAGCACATCGAAGAAGTCGAAGGCCAGGTCACCCAGGAAGGCCACTTCACCATCGACGAAAAGAGCCGCCAGGTCGAGCTCAACGAAGCCGGTCACCAGTTCATCGAAGAGATGCTCACCCAGTCCGGCCTGCTGGCTGAAGGCGAGAGCCTCTACTCGTCGCACAACCTTGGCCTGCTGACCCATGTTTATGCCGGCCTGCGTGCGCACAAACTGTTCCACCGCAACGTCGAGTACATCGTTCAGGACGGTCAGGTCCTGCTTATCGACGAGCACACCGGCCGTACCATGCCTGGCCGTCGCCTGTCCGAAGGCCTGCACCAGGCCATCGAGGCGAAAGAGAACCTGAACATCCAGGCCGAGAGCCAGACCCTGGCTTCGACCACCTTCCAGAACTATTTCCGTCTGTACACCAAGCTGTCCGGCATGACCGGTACCGCCGACACCGAAGCGTTCGAGTTCCAGTCGATCTACGGCCTCAACGTGATGGTGATCCCGCCGAACAAGCCGCTGGCGCGTAAGGACTTCAACGACCTGGTGTACCTGACCGCAGACGAGAAGTACGCTGCGATCATTGCCGACATCAAGGAAAGCATGACCCAGGGCCGTCCGGTTCTGGTGGGTACTGCGACCATTGAAACCTCCGAGCACATGTCGAACTTGCTGAAGCAGGAAGGCATCGAGCACAAGGTCCTGAACGCCAAGTACCACGAAAAGGAAGCCGAGATCATCGCGCAAGCGGGGGCTCCGGGTGCACTGACCATTGCCACCAACATGGCCGGTCGTGGTACCGACATTCTTCTGGGCGGTAACTGGGAAGCCGAAGTGGCTGCCTTGGAGAACCCGAGCCCCGAGCAGATCGCTCAGATCAAGGCCGACTGGCAGAAGCGTCACCAGCAGGTGATCGAGTCCGGTGGCCTGCATGTGATCGCCTCCGAACGCCATGAATCGCGTCGTATCGACAACCAGCTGCGTGGCCGTTCCGGCCGTCAGGGCGACCCGGGTTCCAGCCGCTTCTACCTGTCGCTGGAAGACAGCCTGATGCGTATCTTCGCCTCCGATCGGGTGAAGAACTTCATGAAAGCACTGGGCATGCAGTCCGATGAGGCCATCGAACACCGTATGGTCACCAACGCCATTGAAAAGGCGCAGCGCAAGGTCGAAGGCCGCAACTTCGATATTCGTAAGCAACTGCTCGAATACGATGACGTTGCCAACGAACAGCGCAAGGTGATCTACCACATGCGCAACAGCCTGCTGGCTGCCGAGAACATCGGTGACACCATCGCCGAGTTCCGTCAGGAAGTGCTCGATGCCACTATCAACCAGCACATCCCGCCGCAGTCGCTGCCCGAACAGTGGGACGTGGCCGGCCTGGAGGCTTCGCTGGCCAGCGACTTCGCCATCAAGCTGCCGATCCAGCAGTGGCTCGACGAGGACGATCACCTCTACGAGGAGACCCTGCGCGAGAAGCTGCTGAAGGAAATCACCGACGCCTACAACGAGAAGGAAGACCAGGCCGGCATCGACGCCCTGCGTACGTTCGAGAAGCAGATCCTGCTGCGCGTGCTGGATGACCTGTGGAAAGACCACCTGTCGACCATGGACCACCTGCGCCACGGCATTCACCTGCGTGGTTACGCGCAGAAGAACCCGAAGCAGGAGTACAAGCGCGAATCCTTCACCCTGTTCCAGGAATTGCTCGAATCGATCAAGCGCGACACTATCCGCGTGCTGTCGCACGTTCAGGTACGCCGCGAAGACCCGGTCGAAGAAGAAGCCCGCCTGCGCCGCGAAGCCGAAGAACTGGCCAGCCGCATGCAGTTCCAGCACGCCCCTGCGCCAGGTCTTGAGAGCGAGCAACTGAGCGAAGAAGGCGCCGAAGTGGCGGTCGCCGTGGCTCCAGTACGCAACGATCAGAAGCTGGGCCGCAACGAGCCGTGCTGGTGTGGTTCGGGCAAGAAGTTCAAGCATTGCCATGGTCAGATCGAGTGATCTGAACTGACGTTTGTAAAAGCCTGGGGCCGCATTGCGGCCCTTTCGCGACCCAAGGCCGCTCCCACAGATACCGCGCTCGTCTACAGGCTCGCGCGGTCCCTGTAGGAGCGGCCTTGTGCCGCGAATGGGGCGCGAAGCGGCCCCGCCCTTCCCTCATCTCTTCACCGTTTTTCTAGGAGCGCTCTAATGGCTGTTGGTCTTGGTCCTTTGCCCACCCTGCACCCGGTTCCGGGTTTTGAACTCGGCATCGCTTCTGCCGGCATCAAGCGCCCAGGGCGCAAGGATGTAGTGGTCATGCGCTGCGCCGAAGGCTCTAGCGTGGCAGGCGTATTCACCCTCAACGCCTTTTGCGCAGCACCGGTGATCCTCTCCAAGCAGCGCGTTCAGGGCACCGTGCGTTACCTGCTGACCAACACTGGCAACGCCAACGCGGGCACCGGCGCGCCGGGGCTGGCCGCCGCTGAGCGCACCTGTGCCAAGCTGGCGGAACTGGCCGGCGTGCCGGCCGACTCGGTGTTGCCATTCTCCACTGGTGTGATCGGTGAACCGCTGCCGGTCGAGAAGATCGAAGGCGCTCTGCAGGCCGCTTTGGACAACCTGTCGGAAAACAACTGGGCTGAAGCCGCTACCGGCATCATGACCACCGACACCCTGCCCAAGGGCGCCAGCCGGCAGTTCCAGCACGAAGGCGTGACCGTCACCGTTACCGGCATCAGCAAAGGCGCCGGCATGATCCGCCCGAACATGGCCACCATGCTCGGCTACATTGCTACCGACGCCAAAGTCGCTCCGGCCGTGCTCAAGGACCTGATGCTCGACGGCGCCAACAAGTCGTTCAACCGCATTACCATCGATGGCGACACCTCGACCAACGACTGCTGCATGCTGATCGCCACCGGCAAAGCGGGCCTGCCGGAAGTCACCGAGGCCAGCGGCGCGCTGTTCGAAGCGCTGAAAAAGGCGGTGTTCGAAGTGTGCATGGAAGTGGCCCAGGCCATCGTCCGCGACGGCGAAGGCGCTACCAAGTTCGTGACCGTGCAGGTCAATGGCGGTGGCAACCATCAGGAGTGCCTGGATGTCGGTTACGCTGTCGCTCACTCGCCGCTGATCAAGACCGCGCTGTTCGCCTCAGACCCGAACTGGGGCCGTATTCTTGCTGCCGTAGGGCGCGCAGGGGTGCCTGCGCTGGATGTCAGCCTGATCGACGTGTACCTCGACAATGTGTGTATCGCCAGCAAAGGTGGCCGCAGCCCGAGTTATACCGAAGAGCAGGGCTCGGCAGTGATGGCTCAGGAGGAGATCACCATCCGTATCGAACTGGGCCGTGGCCAGTGCAGCGAAACCATCTGGACCACCGACCTGTCCCACGAATACGTGAAAATCAACGCCGAATACCGTACCTGATCCAATGGCCTAATCGCCGAAAAGCCTGCTCGCAGCCATCTGTGTGAGCCGGCTTGCCGGCGATGGGCTGCACAGCAGCCCAAGGCCACCGACATTGTCACATCATCGGAGCCGACCCATGAGCTATCACCTGATCATCGGCGACAAGCTGTATTCTTCCTGGTCGCTACGCGGCGCCCTGGCCCTTGAGCTGGCTGGCGTTCCCTATGAAGAAACCCTGATCAAACTCAACCAGCCCGACACCCGTCAGCGCCTTCTCGCATTCTCCTCCACCGGCAAGGTGCCGCTGCTCAAGACCGAGCACGGTGTTATCGCCGACTCCCTGGCCATCGCTGAATACCTTAACGAGCGCCACCCCGAGGCCCACCTGTGGCCTGTCGATGTTGCAGCCCGTGCCCAGGCCCGCTCGGCCTGCGCGCAGATGCACAGCGGTTTCTTCGCCCTGCGTGGCGCCATGCCGTTCGATCTGTCGCGGGACGAGGCGCTGGAAAACATCCCGCTGGATGTGCAGGTGGATATCGACCGTATCGTCGCGCTATGGTCCGAATGCCGTCTGGTGGCCAAGGACAGCGGACCGTTCCTGTTCGGCAAGCCGACCCTGGTCGATGCCTTCTTTGCCCCGGTTGCCGTGCGCCTGCGTACTTACCGTGTAGAGGTGCCAGCGCAGGCTGCGAGCTATATCGAAACCATTTACCAATGGCCGGCCTTCAAGGCCTGGCAGCAAGCAGGCCTGGCGGAGCGTGAAGGGTGAAACGGATTCATGTAGCAGCAGCGGTCATTCGCGGTACAGACGGCCGTATCCTCATTGCCCGACGGGCCGACAGCCAGCATCAGGGTGGCCTGTGGGAATTCCCTGGCGGCAAGGTGGAGGAGGGCGAAAGCGTCGAAGCGGCGCTGGCTAGGGAGCTTCGCGAAGAGCTGGGTATCGAAGTGACCCGTTCACGGGCGCTGATCAAGGTCAGCCACGACTACCCGGACAAACAGGTGTTGCTCGATGTCCGTGAGGTCGAAGCGTTCACCGGTGAGCCCCACGGCGCTGAAGGCCAGCCGCTGGCCTGGGTGTCGCCGAGGGACTTGCCACAGTATGAGTTCCCCGAGGCCAACAAGCCGATCGTGGCCGCCGCGCGCCTGCCTGATCAGTACCTGATCACCCCGGAGGGCCTGGACGTGCCCGAGATGCTCAAGGGCATCCAGAGGGCTGTCGCCGGCGGCATCCGCCTGATCCAGTTGCGCGCGCCGGACATGTACGATCCCAAGTACCGCGATGTGGCGGTGGATGCGGTGGGGCTATGTGCGGGCAAGGCACAGTTGATGCTAAAGGGGCCGCTGGAGTGGTTGGGCGACTTCCCCGCAGCAGGCTGGCACCTGACGGCTGCGCAACTGCGCAAATACGCCGCCAAGGGCCGGCCTTTCCCTAAAGATCGTTGGCTGGCAGCGTCCTGTCACAGTGCTGAAGAGCTGGCACTGGCTGAGCAGATGGGCGTGGATTTCGTGACGCTCTCGCCAGTGCAACTGACGCAGACGCATCCTGAGGCCTCGCCGCTGGGTTGGGATGAGGCACAGCGCTTGATTGCCGGGTTCGGCAAGCCGGTGTTCCTGCTCGGTGGCATTGGGCCAGACGAGCGTGAGCGTGCTTGGAAAGCCGGGGCGCAAGGTGTTGCCGGGATTCGGGCCTTTTGGCCTGAGGCCTGACGCGGCTGTCGGAGGGGGCTGCCAAGCAGCCCCTTGCGGTCAGCCTGCTGGCTTGGGCGCAGCCTGCCACAACACTTCGGCAATCCCCTGCCGCCGCCCGATGATCCGCGCCGCCACAAACAGCAGATCGGAAAGGCGATTGATATACGCCAGCCCCACACCTTCCAGGGGCTCAACTGCATTCAGTTGTTGGCAGCGGCGCTCCGCACTGCGCGCCAGGCTTCTGCAGACGTGCGCTTGGGCGATCAGCGCAGATCCACTGGGCAGGATAAAGTTCGTCAACGGCCCCAGTTCCTCGTTCCACCCATCGATGGCGGCCTCAAGCCGTTCCACCTCGGCCTCGTTCAATGCCTTGTAACTGGGCATCGCCAGCTCGCCACCGAGGTCGAACAGGCGGTGTTGGCAAGGCGCCAGAACCTCGCTGACCTCATCCAGGCCTTGCTCTGCAAGGCCGGCCAGCAACAGCCCAAGCTGGCTGTTGAGGCTGTCCACCTCGCCAATTGCCTCGATCCGCGGATGGTCCTTGGGCACTCTGCGCCCATCGCCCAGGCCGGTTTCACCTGTGTCGCCGGTGCGGGTGTAAATCTTCGACAGGCGATAGCCCATGTCATGTCTCCGTCTGGTTCACGGCCGTTGCCGACGGCTGGCCGAGGGGCAGGCGCAGGGTGAAGCAGGTGCCCTGGCCGGGCGTGGACTGCACTTCCATCTGCCCCTTGTGGTTATTGGTGATGATGAAGTATGAAACCGACAACCCGAGCCCGGTGCCCTGGCCGATTTCCTTGGTGGTGAAGAAGGGCTCGAAGGTGCGCTTGCGGACCGCTTCGGGCATCCCGACGCCGTTGTCCTCCACCTGGATTTCGGCCCATGGCGGGCTGAGCCGGGTACGCAGGGTGATCCGCCCTGGCTCGCTGGGCTGCGGCCGTTGGTGAATGGCCTGGGCGGCATTTTTCAGCAGGTTCAGCAGCACTTGCTCCAGCTCGTTGGCGGTGCACGGCACCGGCCCCAGGTTGGGATCGAACTGGCGGACAATGGCTTGGCCCTTGAAATCGAAACCGATGGTCAGGTCAAAGTCGTTACCGGCGATTTCCACGGCCTGGTCGATCAATGCCGGCAGGTCGCATGGCGCCAGTTGGCGGTTGCTGCGGCGGCTGAAACTGAGCATATGGGTGACGATCTTGGCCGCCCGGGCGCCGGCCTGCTGAATGCCGTCGAGCAGTTGCGGTACTTCACGGCTTTCCAGGTAGCGATTGACGCTGGGCAGGTCGATGCCTAGCTCGTCGGCTTGCTCCTGATTGCGTGGCAGCTCCGGCGACAGTCGCCTGCGGATGTTCTGCACGTTGTGCAGGATCGCGCCCAGCGGGTTGTTGATTTCGTGCGCCATGCCGGCCGCCAAGCCTCCTACCGAGAGCATCTTCTCAGATTGCACCATCATCTCCTCCAGCGACAGGCGCTGGGTGATGTCGTCGATGCGGATGACCACGCCGCGGCCACCGCCACCCATCAGTGGATAGAACGTCAGGGCGTAATGGCGCAGGTCCTCGCCTTTGGCCCAGGTCACCCGCTCGATCTTGGCGACGCGGTGTTTCTCCACGGTTTCCTTTAGCTGCGGTAGAAACGGCTTGAGCGGTTCGAAAGCGATGAAGATCGGCTGGTTCAGCGCTTCGTCCAGCGGCGTGCCGGAGAGCACCGTGGCTTCGTGATTCCACTGTGTGACATAGAGCTGCTCGTCGAGGGCAATCAGAGCCGAGGGCATGGAGTCGATGATGCTGTTGAGGTAATTCTGAAAGCCCGTGAGCTTTTTCTCGATCTTGCTGCGCACCTGGACTTCCAGTTCCAGCTTGCGGTTGGTATGGCGAGTTTCCTCTGCCAGGCCCTGGGCCTGATCGTAAGCGTCCTGGAATTCGTCGCGGGTGCGCTTGAGTTGCTGCTCGCGCGCCTCGATGCGCGAAAGCATGGTGTTGAAGGCGTCGGCGAGGCTGCCGATCTCATCGTCGTTGCCCTTTTTGGCTCGCAGCGCGTAGCTTTCTTCGCGGGTGACCTGGCGGCTGAGCTCTTCGAGCTGATTGATCGGCTGCGTGATCAGACGCTTGATCTGCCGGGCGATGACCAGCCATAGCAGGATGCTGAACACCAGAATCGCCAGGCTGGCGCTCAGGGTCCCGGTATAGAACGCGGTTGGCAGCTCGCTGCTGGCCACCAGCAGCAGGTGTGCAGGCGGGCGCGCATCACGGGGGATGCGGATCAGTAGGGTGCTGCGAAATTCCATCAAGCGCCAGCCGTCGATGTTTCGATAGCGCTTGGGCAGGGCCAGCGGGTCGCCATGTTGCAACTGGGCCAGCATGCGACCATCGCCACCATAGACCGCCGCAGCGCGCAGTGGCGTATAGCTGTCCAGCTCTTTGAGTAGCGCCGTGGCAGTGTCCTGGGATTCGCCGGCGCGTGCTGCCAGCTGAGGGTTGGCGACCAGGCGGCCGATGGTCTGCAACGCTTGCGGCGCCATGCTCTCCTGGGTGATCCAGTAGGCGGCACTGATGAACGTCAGGTTGGCCACCAGCAGGATGGTCACCAGCAGCACCATCAGGGCGGCCAGCAGCTTCTGCCCGACCGGGAGGTTTTCCAGGCGTTGGCGCAAGGTCATGGGCTAGGCAATGTCCGTATCCGGTTGAAAGGGCGCGTCAGGCGCTTGGCAAGCCACGTGCACGCAGGTTATCGACCAGCCGCTGGTGCAGGCGTTCCAGCCCAGGCAGCACCATGCCATGGCGCGCGGCTGCGCGGCAGGCATGGCCTAGCAGGTAATGCACCTCGGTACGCCGGCCTGCGCGCACATCCTGATACATGGAAGAGTAGTTGGCTGACGTGGCGAGAATCACCCGTTGTACTTCTTCGCCCAGATTATCGGCGGCTTCGGGTTGGCCACACCGGCCCAGCAGTGCGCCGAGTTCTGCAATCAATCCATCGACTTCGCTCAGATGCCCCAGCAGCCCGCCGTTCTGGCAGTCGTGCAGCACGGTCAGCGGATTGATCGCGCAATTGAGCGCAAGCTTGCGCCACAGGCGGGTGAGTATGTCCACGGTCCACTCAGCCGGGATGCTGGCGTCATGGAGCTCGTCGAACCACTCTGGTGCCGCGGGGTTGGCCGGGTCGCCCAGCCAGTTGAAACCATGGCCGGCAAAGCGTACCCGCCAGTCATCCTCGCGGAACGCGCCCTCGGTGCTGGAGGCGAAGATGCAGCGGGCCTGCGGTACCTGATCGGCGACTTCGTCCTGGCTACCCAGCCCGTTCTGCAGCAGCACGAGTTCGGCGCCAGCGGCCAGGCGCGGGGCCAGCCGTGCTATCGCAGGTGCTGCGTCGTAGGCCTTGCAAGCCACCAGCAGGCGGTGCACCGGCCCGTTGGAATCGGCTGTTTCGGCAGGGATCGCGTAAAGGTTGGCGTGATCCTGTTCGACCAGTGTCACGCCGCCAGCCTGTTCATAGGCCTGCAACCGCTGACGATCGCGCAGAATCAGGCGCACCGCCTTACCGGCACGTGCCAGCCGGCAAGCCCAGAGGGTGCCGAGGCTACCGGCGCCGAGAATATGCCAGGTGCTGCTCATCTGCGTTTCGCAACCCGTTATAATAAGCCCGCATTTTAACCTTCAAACCCCGACGCGCTCCATCTTCAGACTGAGCGCGCTTTTATTTTATGGAGAACAACCATGCCTTCGTTCGACGTGGTATCGGAACTGGACAAGCACGAAGTGCAGAACGCCGTCGAAAACGCCATCAAGGAGCTCGACCGTCGTTACGACCTCAAAGGCAAGGGCAGCTTCGAGTTCAAGGAAAAGGAACAGACCGTGCTGCTGACTGCCGAGGCTGAGTTCCAGCTCGAAGCGATGATCGAGATCCTGCGCCTGGCGCTGGTCAAGCGCAAGATCGACGTGAAATGCCTGGAAACCAAAGACGCCTACGCCTCGGGCAAGGAAATGAAGCAGGAAGCCAAGTTCCGCGAAGGCATCGACAAAGAGCTGGCCAAGAAGATCGTCGCCCACATCAAGGATGCCAAGCTCAAGGTCCAGGCTGCCATCCAGGGTGAGCAGGTGCGCGTGACCGGCAAGAAGCGTGATGACCTGCAAGAGGCCATTGCTGCCTTGCGCGCCAAAGAGTTCGACATGCCGCTGCAGTTCAACAACTTCCGCGACTGATCCTGGTGTTGCCAGGAACCCCGATGGCGCAATGATGTCCATGGGGGCCATGGCCGCTGATATTTTGGTGGCCGGTTTTACCGCGTACTTGCCGTTCGGCATCAGGAGATGAACATGGATTTGAACGCTGAAGTCGATCAGCTGGTCCGCCAATCGCAGACCTGGATCCCTTTGATCATGGAGTACGGCAGCCGTGTGCTGCTGGCACTGCTGACCCTGGCGGTCGGCTGGTGGATCATCAACAAGGTCAGCGCCCGCCTGGGCAAACTGGTGGGTCTGCGTAACGCCGACCTGGCGCTGCAGGGCTTCATCAGCACCTTGGCCAACATCGTGCTGAAGGTGCTGCTGCTGGTCAGCGTGGCGTCGATGATCGGCATCGAAACCACCTCTTTCGTCGCTGCCATTGGTGCCGCCGGCCTGGCCATCGGCCTGGCCTTGCAGGGCAGCCTGGCGAATTTCGCCGGCGGCGTGCTGATCCTGATGTTCCGCCCGTTCCGCATCGGCGACTGGATCGAGGCGCAGGGTGTGGCGGGAACAGTAGACAGCATTCAGATCTTCCATACTGTGTTGCGCACTGGTGACAACAAGACAGTGATCATGCCTAACGGCAGCCTGTCCAACGGCATCATCACCAACACCAACCGCCAGCCGACGCGCAAGGTGGTGTTCGACGTGGGGGTGGATTACGAGGCCGACCTGCAGAAGGCGCGCAACGTATTGCTGGAGCTTGCGCAGGACCCTCGCGTGCTGCCTGACCCGGCGCCGCAGGCCGTGGTGTCGACCCTGGGGGACAGTTCGATCACCGTCTCGCTGCGCCTGTGGACCAAGACCAGCGATTACTGGGATGTGATGTTCATGCTCAATGAACATGCGCGTGATCGCCTGAAGGCTGAAGGAATCGACATTCCTTTCCCGCAGCGGGTGATTCGTGTGGTTCAGGAGCCTGCCGCGCAGTAACGCTGGGGTTGCAACATGGGGGCCGCTGTGCGGCCCAATCGCCGGCAAGCCGGCTTGTATGGTAGGACTCGAAGGGGTGGGTGGGACCTAAAGCCGGCTTCTGACTGTTCGCAG
>NZ_CDRVFO010000010.1:0-243983 GCF_977070485.1 Lelliottia jeotgali | reverse complement strand
ACTCGAACCAACGACCCCCACCATGTCAAGGTGGTGCTCTAACCAACTGAGCTATGTGCCTGTCGTGTGGTGCGCATTCTACGCATTCCAAAACCGCTGTCAACACTTTTTTTTGAGCTAACCTACTGAATCTTAAACTCTTTATAGAGAAGCTCCGACCAAGAAGCAGTAAAGGATTTTCAACGGACGACTAGCGGGTGTTTATTATTATTGATAGCATCGGTACATTCGTTAAAAATATAAAACACGAGGTTTCTCGAGCATGGCCAATACCCCCTACCCCCAGTCCTACTACGCCGCCTCGGCCAACCCGGTGCCGCCACGTCCGGCGCTGCAGGGTGAGGTGGAAACCGATGTGTGCATCATCGGTGCAGGCTACACCGGCCTGTCCAGCGCCCTGTTCCTGCTGGAAAACGGCTTCAAGGTGAGCATCGTCGAAGCGGCCAAGGTCGGCTTCGGCGCATCGGGCCGTAACGGCGGCCAGATCGTCAACAGCTACAGCCGTGACATCGACGTCATCGAGCGCACCGTTGGCCCCAAGCAGGCGCAGCTGCTGGGCCACATGGCCTTCGAAGGCGGCCGCATCATCCGTGAGCGCGTAGCCAAGTACAATATCCAGTGCGACCTGAAGGACGGCGGCGTATTCGCTGCGCTGACCTCCAAGCAGATGGGCCACCTGGAATCGCAAAAACGCCTGTGGGAACGTTTCGGCCACAATCAGCTGGAGCTGATGGACCAGAAGCGCATCCGTGAAGTGGTCGCCTGCGACAGCTATATCGGCGGCATGCTGGACATGAGCGGCGGCCACATCCACCCACTGAACCTGGCCCTGGGCGAGGCTGCCGCGGTCGAGTCGCTGGGCGGCATCATTTATGAGCAGACTCCGGCCATCCGCATCGAGCGCGGCGCCAACCCGGTTGTGCACACCCCGCAGGGCAAGGTGCGCGCCAAGTTCATCATCGTCGCCGGCAACGCCTACCTGGGCAACCTGGTGCCAGAACTGGCGGCCAAATCGATGCCATGCGGTACCCAGGTGATCACCACCGAGCCGCTGGGCGAGGAACTGGCCCGCACCCTGCTGCCGCAAGACTACTGCGTCGAGGACTGCAACTACCTGCTCGACTACTACCGCCTGACCAGCGACAAGCGCCTGATCTTCGGCGGTGGTGTGGTTTACGGTGCACGCGACCCGGCCAACATCGAAGCGATCATCCGCCCGAAGATGCTCAAGGCCTTCCCGCAGCTCAAGAACGTCAAGATCGACTACGCCTGGACCGGCAACTTCCTGCTGACACTGTCGCGTCTGCCACAGGTTGGCCGGATCGGCGACAACATCTATTACTCGCAGGGTTGCTCGGGCCACGGCGTCACCTACACCCACCTGGCGGGCAAGGTGCTGGCCGAGGCACTGCGTGGCCAGGCCGAGCGCTTCGACGCGTTCGCCGGCCTGCCGCACTACCCGTTCCCGGGTGGCCAGATGCTGCGCGTACCGTTCAGCGCCCTGGGAGCCTGGTACTACAGCTTGCGCGACCGTCTGGGCTTCTGATGATGTTGCCTGCACTGGCCTGATCGCCGGCTTGCCGGGGATCTGGCCTGTGCAGGTGGCTTACCTTTCCAGGCTGTCCACGGCCTGCTTCGCCGCCAATTCCTGGCCCGCACGGGCTAACTCGTCGGCAGCCTGCAGCCAGCGCTGCCGGTCCACCTGGGCCGGCAGTTGCCGCGGCGGCTGTACCAGTATTGCCCAGCTCCCCTCTTGCGCCCACGCCGACGTGAAATCATCGAAGGCCATCATCTGCCGCCGGTGCATCCCTGAACGCAGCAGCACCCTCTGCTTGTAACGGTCAAAACCGATCAGCACCGCGTAGCGCGGCTCGCTCCACCACGCCGAACCTTCCTGAAAACGCACCAGCACCGGGTTGCCTGCAGCGACCTGGGTCAACAGGGCGTCCAGCTGTTTGTCGAGCGGGTATACGACCCTGCCGTAATCGCGAGCCACGCGCGGGATGCCGGTGCCCAGCGACTCGGCGCCCTGCGGCAGGTTCAGCGGCTTGTCCAGCAGCCCTGGGGTGATCGGCGCGCCCTGCTGCGAGAGCAACGCCGCCAGCGCCATGGCCCCACTGTGGTTGGCGTTGCCTCGGTAGAACGGCACGCTGCTGATCTCGACCCGCTGCGCAACGCCCTTGACGGCGGCCGGCGGCGTGCCGGCACAGCCTGAGAGGCTCGCGGCCAGCAGGCAGGCCACCATCAGGCGGCGCGGCTCGAAAACCCGGGACTTGGAGGAAATTTGCACCATGGACACTCGCTTGTTCTGGCGCCAGGCTGGCAACGCCCGGCCTTGAGCCACGATCATAGGACGCCAGGCGACGTGGGTATAGCCCGGTGCGGGCTTGGAACCAAACGAACCAAGCATTAGACCTTCGATAGATGGAACGTCACGCAGCGGGAGCTAGACTAAAGCAATATCTGGAGGGCGAGCCGAAAGCTGGCCCAAGAGAAGGAGGTAGACATGAGCCTGACCATGGCAATCCTCATGCTGGTAGGTATGTGGCTTAGCGTCGCTGCCGCCATGCTCTGGGGTGTACTACGCATCGTGCGGCGTCATGCACAGCATCACCACCTGCCACCGCAGCTTCCGGCCAAGCAGCAGCCGGTCAATCGGGTGCGCCGTCACGCGCAGGCGCATTGATCTTCGCTATTTCCGAGGCCCATCGCCGGCAAACCGGCGATGGGGCTGCATAGCAGCCCTGATAACGCTAACTGACCGGCATTAACCTGCAGGCCTTTTTTTTGATCTCAACAGCTCTAAATGCACTGCCCCTAAACCACATCCTCGAACGGCAAGCCCACGTAGTTCTCGGCAATGTTCACAAGCCCCGCAGGTGAAGACAGGAAATACTCGCGGTCCGCCTCCTGCATCTTCTGCTCCCATGCATCCTTGTGCTCACCAAAGTCATGTAGCAACTGGGTCATGAACCAGCTGAAGCGCTCGCCTTTCCACACGCGGCGCAGCGCCAAGGGCGAGTACTGCTGCAGCAGGTCGGTGCGCCCCTCGCGGTAAACCTTGACCAGAATGCGGTAAAGATAATTCACGTCCGAAGCCGCCAGATTGAGGCCTTTGGCCCCGGTGGGCGGGACGATGTGTGCGGCGTCACCGACCAGGAACAGGTGCCCGTACTGCATGGGTTCGACCACCAGGCTGCGCAACGGAGCAATGCTTTTCTCCAGCGCCGGGCCGGTGACCAGGCGCGCTGCCACGTCTTCGGGCAAGCGCGCCTTGAGTTCGGTCCAGAAACGCTCGTCGGACCAATCCTCCACGCGTTCATCCAGCGGTACTTGCAGGTAGTAGCGGCTGCGTGTCTGCGAACGCTGACTGCAAAGCGAAAAGCCACGCTCGTGATGGGCATAGATCAGTTCGTGGTTCACTGGCGGCGTATCGGACAGCATCCCCAGCCAGCCGAACGGGTAAACGCACTCATAGTGCTTGAGTACACCTTCGGGGATGCTCTGGCGGGAAACACCGTGGAAGCCGTCGCAGCCGGCGATGTAATCGCAGTCCAGGCGATGGGTCTGGCCGTCCTTCTCATAGGTTACGTACGGCCGTTCGCCCTTGAGCTCTTGGGGCCGGACATTGCTGGCTGAATAGATGATCGCCGCACCACTGGCTTCGCGCGCCTGCATCAGGTCTCGAGTCACTTCGGTCTGGCCATAGACCATGACCGTCTTGCCTCCGGTCAGGCCCTTGAGGTCCAGACGTTGGCGGCGCCCACCGACAAGCAGCTCGACACCTTCGTGTACCAACCCTTCGCGCTCCATGCGCTCGGCAACACCTGCCTCACGCAGCAAATCGACGGTACCTTGCTCGAGCACACCGGCACGGATGCGGCCAAGTACATAGTCAGGCGTCTGTCGTTCAAGAATGACTGTGTCGATGCCGGCCTTGTGCAACAGTTGACCCAGCAGAAGGCCTGACGGACCTGCACCGATGATTGCAACCTGAGTTTTCATTGTTGTTCTCTCGTGTTATTAGATTTCTACTTGCATTTTTACGGGCAGCACGGGCCGATTAGCTGTGCTATCCCATGCAAAATCTGCACTTTTATAAAAAGTGTTCGATTAACGGACAGGCCAGCCCCTCATGAAATCTTCACTCCCCGGCGTCCCGCTGTTTCAGTTGTATGGCGAAAACCAGGCATGGCCCGGTACGGACTTGCTGCATTGCGAGTCGATCCCGGCCCGTAGCCGCCTGCACCACTGGGAAATCAAACCGCACCAGCACGCCGAGCTGTTTCAGTTGCTGTATGTGCAACGTGGCCAGGCCCAGGTAGAGATCGAGGGCGTGCGCAGTGCCATTGGCGAAGCGGCAATCCAGGTGGTACCACCGCTGACCGTGCACGGTTTTCGCTTCAGTGCCGATATCCAGGGGCATGTGCTGACCTTCGGCACCGCCCTGGTCGCCAACCTTGAGCAGCGCCTGGGTGCACCGCTGGGGGTGCTGGCCAAGCCTGCCTGTTATCCGTTGGGCAAGGACCGTGTGCCTCTGCGCAGCCTGATCGACACGCTGCAGCAGGAGTACCAAGGCCATGCCCCGGCACGCGCGCCCCTGCTCGAAGCCCTGGTGACCGCGCTGATGGTGTGGATCAGCCGTCGCCAGCAACTGGGCCAGGCGCCCCGCAACCGCGACGAACGTGACCGCCAGTTGCTGGGGCAATACCTGCGCCTGGTCGAAGCGCACTACCGTGAGCACCTGTCGGTGGAGGACTTTGCCGCGCGGTTGAAAATCCCGAGCCTGCAGCTCAACCAGCTGTGTCGGGCATTGAGCGGGCAAACCGCACTGCAACTGGTGCACCAGCGGCTGCTGCTGGAGGCACAACGAAACCTGATCTACACACGCATGAGCATCGGGCAGTTGTCGGACAGCCTGGGGTTCAGTGATCCGACCTACTTTGCACGGTTCTTCAAGCGCCTGAGTGGGCAAACACCCAATGGTTATCGTCGCTCAGTGCAGCCTGATTGATTGGCAATGCCTGTACTGGGCGGCAAGGAGCGACACATCTGCAACACCCTGCTTGACGTTTACGTCAACCTGCATTCAGGATACCGTCATACTCAACGCCGAGCCCACGCATGAGCACCCAGACCTACAGCATCTCCGACCTGTCCCGCGAGCTGGACATCACCACCCGCGCCATCCGTTTCTATGAGGAACAGGGCCTGCTCAGCCCGGAGCGCCGTGGCCTGGAGCGCATCTATTCGGCACGCGACAAGGTCAGCCTGAAGCTGATACTGCGTGGCAAGCGCATCGGTTTCTCGCTGGCCGAATGCCGTGAACTGATCGAGCTCTACGACCCCAGCAGCGGCAACCTCAAGCAACTCAACAGCATGCTGGCAAAAATCACCGAGCGCCGCGCCCAGCTTGAGCAGCAGATGCTCGACATCCACCAGATGCAACTGGAGCTGGACACCGCCCAGGAACGTTGTGAACAGGCCCTGGCCGCAACGTTGAACAATAACGACAACCGTTGACCTGCCACAGGAACCCCGCCATGCCTTTGCCCGAAAAAGTCCGCCTGGTCGAAGTCGGCCCCCGCGACGGCCTGCAGAACGAAGCCCAGCCCATCAGCGTCGCCGACAAGGTGCGGCTGGTCGACGACCTTACCGACGCCGGGTTGGCCTACATTGAAGTCGGCAGTTTCGTTTCACCCAAATGGGTGCCGCAGATGGCCGGCTCTGCCGACGTGTTCGCGGCTATCGAGCAACGCGCGGGTGTTACCTATGCCGCCCTGGCGCCCAACCTGCGGGGCTTCGAAGACGCCCTGGCAGCCGGGGTGAAGGAAGTGGCGGTGTTCGCTGCCGCGTCCGAGGCGTTTTCCCAGCGCAACATCAATTGCTCGATCAGTGAAAGCCTCAACCGTTTCGAGCCGATCATGCAGGCGGCGCGCAGCCACGGTGTGCGGGTACGCGGTTACGTTTCCTGCGTGCTCGGCTGCCCATATGAGGGCAGGGTCAGTGCCGAACAGGTCGCCCCGGTGGCCAAGGCGCTGCACGAGATGGGCTGCTACGAAGTCTCCCTGGGTGACACCATCGGTACTGGCACCGCAGGCGATACCCGCAGGCTGTTCGAGGTAGTCTCGGCGCACGTGCCGCGTGAGCAACTGGCCGGGCACTTCCACGATACCTACGGCCAGGCGCTGGCCAACGTGTATGCCAGCCTGCTCGAAGGCATCAGTGTGTTCGACAGCTCGGTGGCCGGCCTTGGGGGGTGCCCCTATGCCAAGGGCGCCACGGGCAATATCGCCAGCGAGGATGTGGTGTACCTGCTGCAGGGGCTAGGAATTGAAACCGGCATTGACCTGGACCGCTTGATCGCTGCCGGGCAGCGGATCAGCAAGGTGCTGGGCCGGGCCAACGGCTCGCGTGTGGCGCGGGCACGCAGCGCACAGTGATTCACACGGTTGTCACGAATGTGTGGGCGAGTGTTACCGCCCCCACAGCCGTCAGCAAAAAATCGGGTAACAGGGAAACAATTCGACAGAATTTCACGTCACCCGAATCATGCAATTCCGGCTAATACATTGATTTTTAAGGGTTTTTAAAAGTTGGCACGGCGCCTGCTATATCTTTCGTACAACAACAACAACAAAAAATGCGACACCCAATAAAAACAACATGTAACGGCTCTGACATAACAAGAACAACACGGCAGAGGCGTAGCAAGCAGATTTTTTTGGAGTAGACACGCTTTTCAGGGGTTCGCCCCGCGGTCTGGCACAGAACAATAAAACTACCTCAAGGTAGCGGCAGTCAGTATCGGATCCTCAGGATGAAAGCAGGTCAGCGCTCAAAAAAATACGTTTGCTCTTGACCCCGGTTGGGGGTCACCCGCAATACCAAGGCAGGCCTACAAAAACAACAAAAGGCCAGCCTCAATAATAAGAAAAGAGCAGGCAACAACGCTTTGAGGGGAGCTTCGGCTCCCCTCAGTGCTTCCTGCCCTCCTCTTCCTGCTGTTTCTCCTCGTCCTGCCCCTCAACCTTCTCCACCACTATCGGCATCGTGGCCAGCACCAGCAGCGCAAGCACTGTGCTGATCAGCGCCGTCGCCTCACGCCCCATGCCTGCAGCGGTACCGATTGCGGCCGTCATCCACAGGCCGGCGGCCGTGGTCAGGCCTTTGACGTGACTGGTATCGCGGCCATTACCTTTGAGGATGGTGCCGGCACCGAGAAAACCGATACCGGCGACGATACCCTGGATCACCCGGCTCAAGGCCTGCTCGTCGGCACCGGCCATGCTTGGCGCCAGCACGAATAATGCGGCGCCCATCGACACCAGCATATGTGTACGCACACCAGCGGACTTGCCTTTGTGCTCACGCTCGAAGCCCAGAATGGCACCCAGAATGGCTGCCATCAGCAGGCGCAGGATGATACGGGTGACTTCGCGCACTTCGGTGATGTCGGCGAATTCTGCTTGAATGGTTTGCCAGATGAGGTCCATGGGTCGTTCTCAGACGCAAGCTGTGTGCTGCCCCTACCTTCCATTTACGAGCAATGCAGGCGAAAAGGCCGGGAGGGGCGCCTTTGTCGGTTGACCCGTGCACGCCCGCTAAAGTGCCGTGCAGCAGCTTGATGCAGCAACCTGCTACCGGTCGCGGTCACACCTGTAACCGCAACCCGGAGGACCACCCCATGCCCGTCGAAATCGAAGAAAGCACCCGCCGCTGCACGCTCATAGGCGAAGACCTGCGCATCGAAGGCGATGGCCCGGATATCGAGATCGTCACAGATGAGCAGTTGCACATGTCTGTGGCACTGCTCGCAGGCCAGCGTGTCCCGATCACCGAAGCCGAAGCCGACGCGCTGACCGTCGCCGGTGCCGTGGACAGCCGAAAGCATTTGAAGGCGAGCGTTCCTGGCTCGGTAATCTAGCGCGGCAGAGGCACTGACCAGCAACTGATACGGTTTTTAGTGCATGGCCTGAGCCTGTACTGAAAACCGCTTCGGGGCCATAGTGTGGGTGAATTGCCTGTTCACCCTGCTTGCCGAGCCCTCATGAAACGCTATGAACGATTCGCCGACGACATTGCCGAACTGATCCGCTCCGGCGTGCTCGGCCCCGGCCAGCGCGTGCCTTCGGTGCGCTACGCCAGCCAGACACACGGCGTCAGCCCGTCGACCGTGTTCCAGGCTTACTACCTGCTCGAACGCCGCGGGCTGATTCGCGCACGGCCGCGTTCAGGCTATTTCGTCACTGCCCATGCACCGCGTCAGTTCAGCGAGCCACAGCCACTGGAGCCGCTGAGCGAATCGACTGACGTGGATGTCAGCGCCTTGGTGTTCTCGATTCTCGACTCGATCAAAGACCCGAACACCGTGCCGTTCGGGTCGGCATTCCCCAGCCCGGAACTGTTCCCGCTGCAGCGTCTGTCGCGCTCGCTGGCCAGCGCCAGCCGGGCCATGGACCCGCGCATGGTGGTCACCGACCTGTCACCGGGCAACCCGCAACTGCGCCGGCAGATCGCCCTGCGCTACATGGTCGGCGGGCTGATGCTGCCCATGGAGGAGTTGCTGATAACCAACGGTGCGCTGGAAGCACTGAACCTGTGCCTGCAGGCGGTCACCGAGCCGGGTGACCTGGTGGCGGTCGAAGCACCGGCCTTCTACGCCTGCCTGCAGGTGCTGGAACGGCTCAAGCTCAAAGCGTTGGAGATTCCAGTGCAGCCGCGCGAGGGCATGGACCTGGCCGCGCTCGCCCAGACCTTGGAGAAGCATCCGGTCAAAGCCGTGTGGTGCATGACCAACTTCCAGAACCCGATGGGCGCGAGTATGCCCGAGGCGAAGAAACAGGCATTGGTGGCGTTGCTGCAGCGCCATCAGGTGCCACTGATCGAGGACGATGTCTACGCCGAGCTGTATTACTCGCAACAGGCGCCCAAGCCCGCCAAGGCCTTCGACACGCAAGGCCTGGTCATGCACTGCGGCTCATTCGCCAAGAGCCTGGCGCCCGGTTACCGCATCGGCTGGGTGGCCGCGGGGCGCTTTGCCCAGAAGATCGAACGGCTCAAGCTGATGACCTCGCTGTGCGCCTCGATGCCGGCCCAGGCCGCCATTGCCGACTACCTGGAACACGGCGGGTATGACCGCCACTTGCGCAAACTGCGCTACGCCCTGGAAGGCCAGCAGGCCAACATGCTTGCCGCCATCTCGCGGTATTTTCCCGCGCAGACGCGAGTCAGCCAGCCTTCTGGCGGCTACTTTCTGTGGCTGGAATTGCCCGAACGGATAGATGCACTGAAGCTGTTCCACATGGCCTTGGCCCAGGGCATCAGCATCGCTCCGGGGCCTATATTTTCGCCCACCCGCCGCTTTGGCAACTGCATCCGCCTGAACTACGGCACCCCTTGGAGCGACACCGCCGAGCGGGCCATGGACACCCTGGGCCGCATAATCCGCTCGTTCTGACGGCAAACTGCCTACTCGTGCGCAATCTGGCACGGTGGCGGATAGGCATATCCATAGCCGTCGCGCTAAAGTCTTGGCCACGCACTGCTGCCGGACGTCGCCATGCCTCTGAACGAGATGCTCGCCCTGCGTGAAGAAATCGCTACCCTGCGCCAACGTAACGCGCAGCTTGAAACCGAACTGCAGCAACAGCCGCATCCGGGCCTCGATGTCTACCGCTTTCTGTTCGACACCATGGACGAAGGCTTTTGCATCATCGAATTCATTGACGGCCCGCATGGCCCGCTGAGTGATTACGTGCACGTGCTCGTCAACCCCGCCTACGCCAGGCATGCCGGCATCGCTGACGTCACCGGCCAGAAAATGCGCGAAATATTGCCTGATGAAGCCGACGCTTGGGTTGCCCGTTACGGTCCAGTGCTGCATACCGGCGCCCCGCTGCAATTCGAACAGGAACTGCGAGCCAGCGGCCGCATATTGTCAGTAAGTACCTTTCGCATCGAGCCGCCGCAGCGCCGGCAGCTTGCGGTTCTGTTCAAGGATGTTACCGAGCGGCGCAACACCGAGCAGGCCCTTGAGCAGCTCAATGCGCACCTGGAGCAAAGGGTCAACGAAGCCTTGGCACAGCGCAGCCTGTTCGCAGAGCTTATCGACCAGAGCGCAGCCAACGTGCATGTGCTCGATAACGGCATGCACTGGCTGGCCGTCAATCGCAAGGCCAGGGAAGACTTCCGGTTCCTGTATGGCCAGACACCGGAAGTCGGTGCCCTCATGCCGCCCCTGATGGGTGACAATGCCGCTGACCGGAATGCGATCCTGCCCTTGTGGCGACGGGCACTGCAGGGCGAGCAGTTCACCGCGATCGGTGCATTCGGCCAGCAACCAGACCAGCGCCATTATGAACTGCGCTTCAATGCCCTGCGTGATGCTGCAGGTACGCCGGTGGGCGCCTACCTGTTCGCCTACGACATCAGCGAACGGGTACAGGAGCAACAACGCCTTGCCAAGGCAGAGCAGGCCCTGCGTCAGGCGCAAAAAATGGAGGCTATCGGGCAGCTTAGCGGCGGCATCGCACATGACTTCAACAATTTGCTGGGCAGCATCCTTAATACCCAGGAACTACTCCAGCTGCGCCTGCAGCAACAGCGCTATAACGAGCTGGAAAAGTTACTCGAATTGTCCAACAGCATGGCCAAACGCGCCTCATCGCTGGTGCAACGACTGCTGGCATGCTCGCGCCAGCAAACCCTGCAACCACGCGCCACAGAGGTGGCGGTGTTGCTGGGCGACATCGAGGAGCTGGTGCGCCGCACCATCGGGCCATCCATTTCCTTGCGCAGCCGGTTCGCCCCTGAACTATGGCCAACCTTCATCGACCCGCCACAATTGGAAAGCGCACTGCTCAACTTGTGCATCAATGCACGTGACGCGCTGCCTGGCGGGGGTGTCATCAGCATACATGGCGACAATGTGGCCCTCGACAGCGATCAGGCACGCCCTTTGGGGTTGCCCTGCGGCGACTACGTGCGCATTAGCGTTGTCGACAACGGATGCGGTATGAGCGAGGAAGTGGTTGCACGCGCCTTCGATCCTTTCTTCTCCACCAAACCTATCGGCCGGGGCACCGGTCTCGGGCTGTCGATGACCTACGGTTTCGTGCGCCAGTCCGGTGGGCAGTCACGTCTGCTTTCTCAACCAGGCAAGGGCACACGCGTTGAACTGTACCTGCCGCGCCATCACGAACAACCCACGCGGCAGGCGCAGGCTCCCAAGACCAGCTCACTGGATAAACACCGTGCCGGCGGGCAGCGCATCGTGCTGGTGGAAGACCAGCCAGCCCTGCGCCTGGTGATCAGCGAGGTACTGCAAGAGCAGGGTTACCTGGTCGAAGCCTTCGAGACTGGGGCTGCCGCCCTGGCACACTTGCAACGTAGCGAACCGCCGGACCTGCTGCTAAGCGACATCGGCCTGCCCGAAGGCCCCAACGGTCGCCAGGTGGCCGAGCGTTACCGCCAACAGTACCCCAACCTTAAAGTGCTGTTCATCACCGGCTATGACAACAGTGCGGCGCTGGGAGACGGCCAACTGCTCCAAGGCACCCATGTGCTGGGCAAGCCGTTCGAGCTGGACGTGCTGGCCGAGTGTGTGCATCAGCTGCTGGTGGCCAGGCAGCCCTGAGCGGTGGCACTCAGCGCCCGCCGCCCAGGTCGAGGAAACTGCCAGTGGAATAGGACGCCTTGTCCGACAGCAGCCAGAGAATCGCCTCGGCCACTTCTTCCGGGCGGCCGCCACGCCCCATGGGCAAGCCAGGCTCCAGCTTGGCGACACGGTCGGGGTCGCCGGACAGGTCGTGGAAGGCGGTATGAATGTAGCCTGGGCGCACGCCATTGACCCGCACCCCCTCACCTGCCACTTCCTTGGCCAAGCCGATGGTGAAGGTATCGAGGGCGCCTTTGGAGGCGGCGTAGTCGACGTATTCGTTGGGTGACCCCAGGCGCGCAGCGACCGATGACACATTGACGATGGCCCCGCCTTCGCCGCCGTGGCGGCGGGCCATGCGCAGCAAGGCGTGCTTGGCGCAAAGCATCGGCCCGACGATATTGGTTTTCATCACCTTGAGCAGGCGGAACTCCGACATGTCTTCGACACGGCTTTGCTGGCCGATGGTGCCCGCGTTGTTCACCAGTGCGGTGACGGGGCCGAGCTCTTCATCGACGCGGTGGAACAGCTGGATCACCTCGTCCTCGACACTGGCGTCTGCGCGCACACAGATGGCCTGGGCGCCGAGCGCGCGAACCTGGTCAAGAATGCCTTGCGCGGCCTGGTCATCGGCGTGGTAGTTGATGCAGATGCGGTAACCCTCGCGGGCCGCCTGCATAGCGGTGGCGGCGCCGATGCCACGGCTGGCGCCGGTGATGACAATGACTTTCTCCATGGCCCTGCCAAATCGCTTGGGAAGATAGGTCCGACAATAGGGGAAAAGCCAGCCGCTGGGAATGACCCAGCACAACAGGTCAGGCGATATCGCCCCGCGTTCAGGGCTCGAACCCTTCCACGATGATCACCTCTGCCTTGGCCACACCTTGGCGATGGCTGCACGCTTGCTGATACAACTCGGATCGATAGCAGGCCAGCGCCTGCTCGTAGGTCTGGAACTCGATCACCACACTGCGCTGGGGAGTTGGCCGCCCTTCCATCGCCTCGCTGCGCCCGCCCCGGGCGAGGAACCGCCCGCCGAATGCCGCAAAGGCGGCGGGCGCACGTTGGGTGTACTGCTGATACTGCTCGGGGTCGGTCACGTCCACGTGGGCAATCCAATACGCTTTCATCCGCTACTCTCCAGTTGCAAAACTATTTGTGTATGATGGTATACCATAATAATCACCTATTCACAGTGAGCGTGCAGCATGGCTTTCAACACGATCGAAGAACTCCTCGAGGACTACCGCCAAGGCAAGATGGTGCTGCTGGTGGACGACGAGGATCGGGAAAACGAAGGCGACCTACTGATCGCCGCCGAGCGCTGTGACGCCCAGGCCATCAACTTCATGGCCCGCGAAGCGCGGGGCCTGATCTGCCTGACCCTGACCGACGAGCATTGTCAGCGCTTGGGGCTGGAGCAGATGGTACCGGCCAATGGCAGTGCGTTCAGCACCGCCTTCACCGTATCGATCGAGGCCGCTACGGGGGTTACCACGGGTATTTCTGCGGCCGACCGGGCACGCACCGTGGCTGCAGCCATGGCCGCCGATGCCCGCCCGGAGGATCTGGTGCAGCCCGGCCACATTTTCCCGCTACGCGCCCGCGAAGGCGGTGTGCTGAACCGCGCCGGCCATACCGAAGCGGGTTGCGACCTGGCACGCCTGGCCGGTTTTGCCCCGGCGTCGGTGATCGTCGAGGTGCTCAACGACGACGGGACCATGGCCCGTCGACCGGACCTGGAAGTGTTCGCCGCCCGCCACGGCATCAAGATCGGCACCATCGCCGACCTGATCCACTACCGCCTGAGCACCGAGCAGACCATCAAGCGCATCGGCGAACGCGAACTGCCGACCGTACACGGCACCTTCCGCCTGGTCACCTATGAAGACCGTATCGAAGGCGGTGTGCACATGGCCATGGTGATGGGCGATATCCGCCGCGAACAGCCGACCTTGGTGCGCGTGCATGTGATCGACCCGCTGCGCGACCTGGTCGGTGCCGAATACGCCGGGCCGGCCAACTGGACCTTGTGGGCTGCGCTGCAGAAGGTCGCTGAGGAAGGTAGCGGGGTGGTGGTGATTCTGGCCAACCATGAATCCTCCCAGGCGCTGCTTGAACGCATCCCGCAACTGACCCAGCCGTTGCGGCCCTACCAGCGCGGCCAATCGAAGGTGTACTCGGAAGTCGGTACCGGCGCGCAGATTCTCCAGGACCTGGGTGTTGGCAAGCTGCGCCACCTGGGCCCGCCCCTCAAGTATGCGGGGTTGGCGGGGTATGAGCTGGAAGTGGTGCAGAGCATACCCTTCGAGCCCCAGGGCTGAAAACTGCAAGCTAAAGCGGATCTGCGGTGCAACGCGATCTGCTTTTACTTACAGCTTGCAGCTTGAGGCTTGCAGCTTCGAGACGAGAAAGAGTGATGGCCGGTAGCCTCCCCCCTCTTGCCAAAATCTTGGAATACCATAATATGATATCCCGTAGACCTTGAAATCGCAGGCCGCCACCTACACTCACCAAACGGCCACCGACACTTTGTTTTAGCTGCTCCCCGAATACTGTTGGCGGGCGCACTACCAGCCCCGCCTCGAATAACAAAAAGCAACGAGGGCGTAACCATGCTGTTGAGCAAACGTGTAACCGCAGTGCTGTCCGCCAGCCTGCTGACCCTGGCATGTCAGGCCACCCAGGCCGCTGACAGCCTCAACTTCGTCAGCTGGGGCGGTACCACCCAGGACGCCCAGAAAGAAGCATGGGCCGTACCTTTCAGCAAATCGACCAACATCAAAGTGGTACAGGACGGCCCGACCGACTACGGCAAGCTCAAGGCCATGGTCGAGAGCGGCAACGTGCAGTGGGACGTGGTCGACGTGGAAGCCGACTTTGCCCTGCGTGCCGCCAGTGAAGGGCTGCTCGAACCCCTCGATTTCACCACCATCGCGCGCGACAAGATCGACCCACGCTTCGTCTCCGACCATGGCGTCGGTTCGTTCTTCTTCTCATTCGTGCTCGGCTATAACGAAGGCAAGCTCGGCGCCAACAAGCCGGTGGACTGGACCGCTCTGTTCGACACCAAGACCTACCCCGGCAAGCGCGCCCTGTACAAGTGGCCGAGCCCCGGCGTACTGGAACTGGCCCTGCTGGCCGACGGTGTGCCGGCCGACAAGCTCTACCCGCTGGACCTGGACCGCGCCTTCAAGAAGCTCGACACCATCAAGAAAGACATCGTCTGGTGGGGCGGTGGTGCTCAGTCGCAGCAACTGCTGGCCTCCGGTGAAGCCTCGCTCGGCCAGTTCTGGAATGGCCGCGTCTATGCCCTGCAGCAAGATGGAGCGCCGGTGAGCGTGAGCTGGAAACAGAACCTGGTCATGGCCGATTTCCTGGTCATCCCCAAGGGCGCCAAGAACAAGGACGCGGCCATGAAGTTCCTGGCCCATGCCAGCAGCGCCGAAGGCCAGGCCGAGTTCGCCAACAAGACCGCCTACGCGCCGGTGAACCTGGACAGCGTGGCCAAACTCGACAAAGACCTCGCGCAGAACCTGCCGACCGCCTACGCCCAGGACCAGGTCACCCTGGACTTCGCCTACTGGGCCAAGAACGGCCAGGCCATCGCCGCGCGCTGGAATGAGTGGTTGGTGAAATGAAAGTCGCCATCAACGCCCTGCAAAACGCGCAAGGTGCCCCCACGGGCGCCGGCGCTCCGGGGACGGCCCCGCGCCGCATAAGCCTCGGCCAGCGCTGGAAAGGCAGCCGCAACCTGTTGCCCGCCCTGCTGTTCCTTGGCCTGTTCTTCTTCGCCCCGCTGATCGGCCTGTTGCTGCGCGGCGTGCTGGAGCCGGTACCGGGGCTGGGTAACTACGAGCAGCTGTTCGCCAACTCGGCGTATGCGCGGGTATTGTTCAACACCTTCTCGGTGGCCGGCGTCGTCACCCTGATCAGCGTGTTGCTGGGCTTCCCGCTGGCCTGGGCAATCACCCTGGTGCCCAACGGCTGGGGCCGCTGGTTGTTGAACATCGTGCTGTTGTCGATGTGGACCAGCCTGCTGGCGCGCACCTATTCGTGGCTGGTGCTGCTGCAGGGGTCAGGGGTAATCAACAAGGCGTTGATGGCGCTGGGCATCCTCGATGCCCCGCTGGAAATGGTGCACAACCTGACCGGGGTGGTGATCGGCATGAGCTACATCATGATCCCGTTCATCGTGCTGCCGCTGCAAGCGACCATGCATGCCATCGACCCGATGGTGCTGCAGGCAGGCTCCATCTGCGGCGCAAGCCCCTGGACCAACTTCTGGAAGGTGTTCCTGCCGCTGTGCCGCTCGGGGCTGTTCTCCGGTGCACTGATGGTATTCGTCATGTCGCTGGGCTACTACGTCACCCCGGCACTGCTTGGTGGCGCGCAAAACATGATGCTGCCCGAATTCATCATCCAGCAGGTGCAATCGTTCCTTAACTGGGGCCTGGCCAGCGCCGCCGCCGCACTGCTGGTGGTAATCACCCTGGTGCTCTTCTACCTGTACCTGAAGCTGCAACCGGAGTCCCCGGTCGGCAACGCGAGGTAAACCGCCATGCTTCTGTCTCCCAATGCCATGGGGCGCCCGCTGCGTACGGGCCTGTACCTGACCACCGGAGTGATTGCGGCCTTCCTGCTGCTGCCGGTAGTGTTCATCATCCTGCTGTCGTTCGGCTCATCACAGTGGCTGGTATTCCCGCCACCAGGCTGGACCTTCAAGTGGTATGCGCAGTTCTTCGCCAACCCGGAGTGGATGGACGCCGCCCTGGCCAGCTTCAAAGTCGCCGTGCTGACCACCATCGCCGCCGTGCTGCTGGGCCTGCCTACCGCATTCGCCCTGGTGCGCGGCCGCTTCCCCGGCCGCGAGATGCTCTACGGGCTTTTCACCATGCCCATGATCGTGCCGTTGGTGATCATTGCAGTGGCGGTGTATGCACTGTTTCTGAAGCTCGGCTACACGGGCACGCTGTTCGCCTTCGTGGTCAGCCATGTGATCGTCGCCCTGCCCTTCACCATCATTTCGATCATCAACTCGCTCAAGCTGTTCGACCAGTCGATCGAGGATGCCGCGGTGATCTGCGGTGCCTCGCGCCTGCAGGCGATCTTCAAGGTGACCTTCCCGGCCATTCGCCCGGGGATGATCGCCGGCGGTCTGTTCGCCTTCCTGGTCTCGTGGGACGAGGTAGTACTGAGCGTGATGATGGCCAGCCCCGACCTGCAAACCCTGCCCGTGAAGATGTGGACCACCCTGCGCCAGGACCTGAGCCCGGTGATCGCCGTCGCCTCGACGCTGCTGATCGGCCTGTCGCTGTTGGTCATGGTCATTGCCGCCGCCTTGCGCCGGCGCACCGAAACGAACGCCTGAGCGCCCGGAGAAAACAACAATGAGTGCAGTGATCAAAGACAACGCGCACAACAAGACCCTGGTCAGCCTGCGCGGCCTGAACAAGCATTACGGTGACTTCACCGCCGTGGATAACCTCGACCTGGAAATCCAGGACGGCGAGTTCCTCACCTTCCTCGGCTCCAGCGGCTCGGGCAAGTCCACCACCCTGTCGATGCTGGCCGGGTTCGAGACGCCCAGCAGCGGCGAGATTCTGGTCGAGGGGCAGTCGCTGGTGAATGTGCCACCGCACAAGCGCGACATCGGCATGGTGTTCCAGCGTTACTCGCTGTTCCCGCACCTGAATGTGCGTGACAACATCGCCTTCCCCCTGGCCATCCGCAAGCTCGGCGCTGCCGAAACCAAGAAGCGGGTCGACGCCATGCTCAAGCTGGTGCAACTGGAGGCGTTCGCCCATCGCAGGCCTTCGCAGATGTCGGGCGGCCAGCAACAGCGTGTGGCGATTGCCCGCGCCCTGGTGTACGAACCGCGCATCCTGCTGATGGACGAGCCACTCGGCGCGCTGGACAAGAAACTGCGCGAAGACCTGCAGGATGAACTGCGCCAGCTGCACCGCCGGCTGGGCATCACTATCGTCTACGTCACCCACGACCAGGAAGAAGCCATGCGCCTGTCCCAGCGCATCGCCATCTTCAGCCACGGCAAGATCGTTGGCCTGGGCACCGGCTATGACCTCTACCAGAACCCACCCAATGCCTTTGTCGCCTCGTTCCTGGGCAACTCCAACTTCCTGCGCATCACGGCCAGCAGCAACGGTGCCGGCAGTTTCGAAGGCCAGCCAGTGGCGATCCGCCTGACGCCTGGCCTTGCGGCGGGGCAGGATGCGCTGATCATGGTACGCCCGGAAAAGGCCCTGGCACTCACCACCGACCAGGCTGCACGCGAACCGTTGCCAGCGGGCTGGAACGAAGTGATCGCCAAGGTCGGCGAGGTGCTGTTCCTTGGCGAAAGCCAGACCTGCCACGTGATGACCCCAGGCGGTACTGAAATGACCGTGAAAGCACTGTCGGCTGCGGGTATGTCCATGCAGCCCGGAGACACCGTGAAGGTCCGCTGGGCGGTTGCAGATGCCTGCATCTACACCGAATGGGCGCAAAGCGACCTGAGCAAGTCGGCCGGCGCGCACTGAGCATCAGCAGCAGGTAAATGGTTGACGCGCATTCCGACCAATGGTCATATGCGCGCCAGTTTCAGGTGTCCTGCGCCGCCGCGCGCAGGGTGAAACGGGAAGCCGGTGCGTCGTGGTTCACGACAAGTCCGGCGCTGCCCCCGCAACGGTAAGCGAGCGAAGCCTTCGACACACCACTGTGCACACGCATGGGAAGGTGAAGGCCTCATGACCCTCGCAAGCCCGGAGACCGGCCTGAAGCTTCACTTGGCAACCCGCGGTGGGCGGGCGCAGGCCGGTATCCGCGTGCGCGCCTGCGCCCGTGGTGGTTGTGCCTTTGCGTGTTTTCCACCGGGATCCATTCATTCCTGCAGCAGTGGAAAGACATGTCCCGTTTCTTCAAGCTTCACCCTCTGGCAGCCTGCCTGGCCGTCGCCCTGCCGGCCCTGGCCGATGACCACGACAACCCTGCGGTGGCGCTGCCATCCACAGCCATCACCGACACCCGCGCTGAGCAAAAGGTCGACCTCGCCACGCCGACCCAGGCCGGTTCACGCCTGAACCTCAGCGCCCTGGAAACCCCGGCCAGCACCACGAGCATCACCGCCGAACAGATCCAGCAGCGCAACAACCTCACCGTGCAGGAGGCCGTGACCCGCTCGCCGGGCATCACCTTCATCGGCAGCCCAGGCGATGGCGGCACCGGCCTTTCGGCGCGCGGCTTTACCGGGCACGGTTCAGTGATGACCCTGTTCGACGGCGCACGCTTGTATACCGGGGCCGGCACCCAGACCTTTCCAGTCGACCCGTGGATGGTAGAGCGCATCGATGTGATCCGGGGCCCGGCCTCGGTACTGTATGGTGAAGGCGCCACCGGCGCGGTGATCAACGTCATCCCGAAAAAGCCGTTCACCGGCGACATTCACAACCACCTGCGCCTTGGCTATGGCTCCTGGGATCGCCAGCAACTGAGCCTGGACAGCGGTGGCAGCCTCAGCAAGCGCCTGAGTTACCGCCTGACCCTTGACCAGCAGGCTGGCAATGGCTGGGTCGACCGCACCAACTCGCGCAGCCTTGCCCTGAGTGCCGCACTGCAATTCGATGCCACTGACGACCTGAGCTTTACCCTGGCCCACGAGCGCGGCGACGCCGAGCCCGCCAATTACTACGGTACGCCGCTGATCGACGGCCACTACCGCAGCAGCCTGCGCAAGAAGAACTACAACATTCAGAATGACGTGCAGCGCTACCATGACGAATGGACCCGCTTCACCACTGACTGGGCTATCAGTGACCAGCTCAGTGCCAGCAACCAGCTGTACTACATCAAGAGCCGCCGGCATTGGCGCAATGCCGAGGATTACAGCTGGGACGCCGACCGCCAACAGCTGCTGCGCCAGAGCTACCTGCAGATCAAGCATGATCAGGAGCAGATAGGCGATCGCCAGACGTTCACCTTCGACCATGCGTTGTTCGGGCTTGCCAGCAGGACGATGGTTGGCGCCGAGTACAATAAGGTGCGCTTCAACGTTGACAGCAACTCGCCGTACAACGATGTGGGCGGCGACTACATCGACCCGTGGCAACCAGCCCCGGGCTGGTTCCACAGTGCTTCGCCCCTGCGACCGCAAACCTTGTCCACGACCCACACCTTCGCTCTGTTCGCCGAAAACCGCCTGCAGCTGACCGATCGCCTGTCGCTGGTGACCGGCGTGCGTCGCGACCAGAACCACATTGACCGCAACAACCTCACCGACGGCACGCGCAGCGACCGTAGCCTGCAAGGTGGCAACTGGCGCGCAGGGCTGGTGTTCGCCGTCAGTGACGACCTATCGCTGTACGGCCAGTACTCCACCAGCGAGGACGGGGTGAACGACCTGATCAGCCTCAATCCTGCGCAACTGAACTACGACCTCACCGAGTCCAAGCAGACCGAGCTGGGCCTGAAGCAGCGCTTCTGGGAAGGCCGTGGTGAATGGACGCTGGCGGCCTATCACATCGTCAAGAAAAAGCTGCTGGTGGATGACCCTATCACCCATGAAAAACAGCAGGCTGGGCAACAAACCTCCGATGGCCTGGAGGCGAGCCTTGAGCTGGCCTTGCCGCAGCAGTGGCAGGTCTCAGCCAATGCGTCACTGGTGCGCGCAAAGTACGATGAGTTCGACGAAATGGTGGCTGGTGTAACACAGGATCGCGCCGGCAATCGCCCGTCCAACGTGCCACGGCGTACTGCCAACCTGTGGCTGACCAAGGGCTTCGGTCAGCAAGTGGAGGCCGGCATTGGCGCACGGTACGTGGACGACCGCTATGCCAATACGGCCAACACTCAGCGTGCGCCGGGCTATACCGTGGTCGATGCCAACATCGGCTGGCAGCTGTTGCCGGATGTGCGCCTGGGGCTGCAGATAAACAACCTGTTTGACCGGGAATATGTGGCTTCGGCGTTCAGTGGCACGCAATGGATCATGGGCACGCCGCGGTCGTATTTCGCGACAGTGGATCACAGCTTCTGATTTGAGCTGACTCTAATGGCCTTATCGCCACTACAAAAACCACTACCCGGCACAAATGAAATTGTTATAAGATAACGTTTCATTTGACATCCATTCCTGCCTGCGACCCCTCCATGACAAGTGCCGCCGCCACCCCCACCCAGCTCACCCAGCGCCTGCAGAGCATCGATGCCCTGCGCGGCCTGGTGATCCTGTTCATGCTGCTTGACCACGTGCGCGAGACATTCTTCCTGCACCGCCAGGTCAGCGACCCGATGAGCATCGACGCCACCGACCCGTCCCTGTTCTTCAGCCGCACCCTGGCCCACCTGTGTGCACCAGTGTTCGTACTGCTCACTGGCCTGTCAGCCTGGCTGTACGGCGAGAAGTATCAGGGCCGCAGCGATGTCTCGGCGTTCCTGTTCAAGCGCGGCCTGTTCCTGGTTGTGCTGGAGTTCACCTTGGTGAATTTCGCCTGGACGTTCCAGCTGCCGCCCAGCGTCATCTACCTGCAGGTGATCTGGGCCATCGGGGTCAGCATGATCGCCCTGTCGCTGCTGGTGTGGCTGCCGCGCCCGGTGCTGGTTGTGCTGGGCGCAGTGATCATCGCCGGCCACAACCTGCTCGACGGCCTGCACTTTGGCACGGAGTCGGCGATGCATGTGCCGTGGGCGATCCTGCATGACCGTGGCTGGCTGGAACTCTCTGAAAGCCTGCGCCTGCGCACCTCCTACCCGGTACTGCCGTGGATCGGCGTAATTGCCTTGGGCTACGGCCTGGGCCCTTGGTTCGCCCGTGGCAGCGATGCCGGCCAGCGTCAGTATCGGCTGCTGCTGGCAGGGCTAATCGCCCTGCTCGGCTTCATGGCGCTGCGCATGCTCAATGGCTACGGCGAAGCGCCGTGGAGCGGCTACCCGACGCTTACCCAGACCGTGATGAGTTTCTTCAACATCACCAAGTACCCGCCTTCGCTGTTGTTCCTGGCCTTGACCCTGGGCTGCGGCCTGCTGTTGCTGCGCGCCTTTGAACGCGCAGGGCAAGCCCGCTGGATCGGCGCTCTGGCGGTGTTCGGCGCGGCGCCGATGTTCTTCTATCTGCTGCACCTTTATGTACTGAAACTGATGTACCTGGCCAGCGTCGCCCTGTTCGGCCGCAATCACGGCGACTACTTCGGTTTCGACGGCATTGGCGCTGTGTGGCTGGGTGCTGTGCTGCTTGCCGTGGCGCTGTACCTGCCGGTGCGCTGGTTTGCCAGGCTCAAGGCGCGCCGACGCGACATCACCTGGCTGAAGTACTTCTGATTTAGCGTTTTCACCGGCTGCCTGATGGTCTACCATGCGGGCCGCCGGTTTCCACCACGGAAATAATAGGGAATCCCAGGCCGCCCAGGCGCGCCAAACGGAACTGCCCCCGCAACTGTAAGTGCCGAGCCCGCTCCATCGATGCCACTGGATCAGCCGATCCGGGAAGGCTGGAGCCGGGTGATGACGCACCAGTCAGGAGACCTGCCGGCTTACATTCACCAACCGGCGGGGTGTCCGGGATTGGCCATCAGAGTTGCCCCTGTCGCCTGCAGGGGCTCGGCGATGCCTGTCCGTGCGTTCCTTCCGTGAACTGTCTGATAGGAGATCGCCCCGCATGCTGTCCCGTTTCGCCACCCTGCTCGTCGGCTTGAGCCTCACCGGTGCGGCACAGGCCGCCGCCACGCACTACCCGCTGACTGTGGACAACTGCGGCATGCCGCAAACCTTCACCCACGCCCCAAAACGTGCAGTGACCATCGGCCAGGCCGGCACCGAAATCCTCTACGCGCTGGGGTTGGGCGACAAACTGGCCGGCACATCGCTGTGGTTCAACAACGTCCTGCCCGAGTACAAGGCGCAGAACGACAAGGTGCCGCGCCTGGCCGACAATGACCCGAGCTTCGAAGCGGTAGTGGGCAAGCGCCCCGAACTTGTGGCGGTGCAGTTTGAGTGGATGGTCGGCGCCCAGGGCGTGGTCGCGACCCGTGAGCAGTTCAACGAACTGAAGATCCCCACCTATCTGCTGCCCTCGGACTGCGAAGGCAAGGACAACCTGGTGGGGGCCGATGGCACTCGACTGCAGGCATTTCAGGTCCAGAGCATCTACAAGAGCGTCAGCCAGCTGGCGGAAATCTTCGACGTCCAGGACCGCGGCGCGGCACTGAACAGCGACCTCAAGGCACGCCTGGACAGCGCCAGGCAACAACTGGCCGGCAAAGACCTGAGCCAGACCTCGGCACTGTTCTGGTTCTCTAGCGCCGACCTCGACATCGACCCTTATGTTGCGGGTCGCCAGGGCGTGGCGGACTTCATGCTGCGCACCCTGGGTGTACGCAACGTGGTCGAGTCCACCGAAGAATGGCCCACAGTGGGCTGGGAAACCATCGCCAAGGCCAACCCTACGTGGCTGATCATCGCCCGCATGGATCGCCGCCGCTTTCCGGCCGACGACTACCAGAAGAAGCTCGAATTCCTGCGCAACGACCCGGTAACCCAGCACATGGATGCCGTGAAGAACAACCGCATCATCATCCTCGACGCCGATGCCATGCAGGCCGGTATCCGTCTGTTCCAGGGCCTGCAGACCCTGTCGGCAGCCTTCGCCAGCGGTAAAGCTGCACCGTGATGAACCGTATGCTGCCTTACTGTGCCCTGGCCCTGGTTGCCTTGCTCGGCGCGCTGCTTGCCGGCACTGCCATTGGCGAGACCACCGTGTCACCCAGCGTGGTGTACCAGGTACTGGCCAACCACCTGTGGCAGGCCGGTTACCCGGTTGACCCGATCGACGCCGGTATCGTCTGGAACTACCGCCTGACCCGCACGCTGGTCGCCGCAGCCTGTGGCGCAGGGCTGGCGACCTGCGGGGTGATCCTGCAGGCGCTGCTGCGCAATCCGCTGGCCGAACCCTACTTGCTGGGCCTGTCAGCCGGGGCTTCGACCGGCGCCGTGCTGGTGGGCCTGCTGGGCCTGGGCAGCGTTGCCCTGAGCATGTCGGGCGGCGCCTTCGTCGGCGCCGTCGCGGCCTTCGCCCTGGTCCTGGTGCTGGCCCGCGCAGCCGGCCCGAGCAACAACAATGCCCAAGTGATCCTGGCAGGGATTGCCGGCTCGCAACTGTTCAACGCCCTGACGGCGTTTCTGATCACCAAATCAGCCACCGCCGAACAGGCTCGCGGCATCCTGTTCTGGCTGCTGGGCAACCTCAGTGGCGTGCGCTGGCCGTCAGTATGGCTGGCGCTGCCAGTGGCACTGTTCGGCCTGGTGGTGTGCCTGTGGCACCGGCGCACACTCGACGCTTTTACCTTCGGCACCGATTCGGCGGCGTCGCTGGGCATCGCGGTGCGGCGCAGCCAGTTGCTGCTGATCAGCTGCGCAGCGCTGGTGACGGCGGTGATGGTGTCGATCGTCGGCGCCATCGGTTTTGTCGGGCTGGTGATCCCCCATGCGCTGCGGCTGTTGCTCGGCCCCGGTCACAGCCGCCTGCTGCCGGCCAGTGCCCTGGGCGGAGCGCTGTTCCTGATCGCCGCGGACATGCTTTCCCGCACGCTGATCCCCGGCCAGGTGATTCCGGTGGGCGTGGTCACAGCGCTGATCGGTGCACCTGTGTTTGCGTTGATCCTGGTCAGCCGCAGGGGGCGCGCATGACGGCCATGACACCCCCAAAGGTCGCCCCGCTCGCCTGCCAAGGCTTGAGTTTGCAACTGTCGGGCAACCCCGTGCTGCGCGATATCAACCTGACGGTCGCCGCGGGTGAAACCCTCGGCATCGTCGGCCCGAATGGCTCCGGCAAATCGTCCCTGCTCAAACTGCTGGCCGGGCTGCGCACGCCGCATAGCGGCAGTGTGCAATTGCTCGGCGAGCCGCTTGCGCGCCTGCCGCGTCGGCGCATCGCCCAGGCCTTGGCGCTGGTCGAGCAACAGGCCGACACCCTCGACGCCATCAGCGTGTTCGACGCCGTGGCGCTAGGACGTACACCTTGGTTGTCCGCCCTGGCGCCGTTTTCCCAGGAAGATCGCGTGGTCGTCGAGCAGGCCCTGGCCGACCTCGATGCCTCGCACCTGCGTACTCGCATCTGGAGTTCGCTGTCCGGTGGCGAACGCCAGCGCGTCCACATTGCCCGCGCCCTGGCCCAGCGCCCGCAGGTACTGCTGCTCGATGAGCCAACCAATCATCTCGACATCCAGCACCAGTTGAGCCTGCTGCAACAGGTACAGGCGTTGCCGGTGACCACCCTGGTGGCCCTGCATGACCTTAACCAGGCGCTGACCTGCGACCGCGTGGCGGTGCTCGAACACGGCCGTCTGGTCGCCCTCGGCAAGCCGCTGGAGGTACTCACCCCCGAGCGTTTGCTGAGCACCTTTGGCGTCCATGCCCACTACCTCACCGACCCCTTCGACGGCGCGCGCATCCTGCGCTTTCGCGCCCCCTGAACCAGGAAGCTCCCGCATGCTGTTGCGCACTACCGTCCTGCTGATCGCCAACGCTCTGCTACCTTTCGCGGCGCTGGCCGACGTGCACGAAGTGAAGATGCTCACCCGCGGGGCGGCCGGTGCCATGGTCTACGAGCCCGACCACCTGCGTATTGCACCAGGTGATACGGTACGCTTCGTGCCGACCCAGAGCGGCCACAACGCGGCCAGCCTGCCCGGGTTGCTGCCGGCAGGTGCCGAGGCGTTCAAGAGCAAGCTGAACCAGCCCTTCGAGCAGTCCTTTACGGTGCCAGGGGTGTACGGAGTCCAGTGCATCCCACACCTGGCCATGGGTATGGTGATGCTGATCCAGGTGGGCGATACCGGCTTGACCGAATTGCCAGCGGATTTGCCTGCGCGGGCACGTACGCGCCTGGCAGCCCAACTGCAGCAGTTGGAGGCCGGCCAATGAACCGTTTGCTTCTTGCCCTGCCACTACTGGGCCTGGCGCCCTTGGCGCTGGCTGAATCCGCACAGTCGCAGAGCAACGGCTTGGTCGAAGACAGCAGCTGGAGCATCCTCAACCGCACGGTCTACGACCAGCGTGATTACAAGCATGGCGGGCGCAACAGTGCCGGCCGTAATGCCTACAAACCCCGCAGCGAACGCAATGGCCTGGCCGAGGAATGGGCCTACGGTTTGATGGGTACATTCCAGTCCGGTTTTACCCAAGGCCTGATCGGTGTTGGCATCGATGCCCATGCCTACCTTGGTGTACAACTCGACAGCGGTGGGGGTCGAACCGGCAAGGCCCGCTTACTGGGTGTGGACAACCAGGGCCACCCCAAGAACGAATACAGCCGGGGCGGTGCGGCATTGAAGCTGCGCGTCTCCAACACCGTGCTGTCTTATGGCGAGCAGCGGGTGAAAACGCCGGTATTCAGCTCTTCCGACAGCCGTTTGCTACCCGAAACCGCCACCGGGTTCTTTCTCACCAGCAATGAAATCGATAAGGTCAAGCTGATTGCCGGCCACTTCAACGAAAGCACCGACCGCAACGCTTCAAGCCATGACCAGGGCTTCGTCGTGAATTACTCCAACGGTCGCCAGGGCAACAGCTTCGACGTTGCCGGTGCGGTGTGGAACCCCAGTGCTGCCTTGGGCGCCAGCCTGTACACCTCCCGCTATGAAGACACCTGGAACCAGCATTACCTGGGCAGCACCCTCACCCATGCGCTGGATGACCGGCGCAGCCTGAGCCTGGACCTCAACCTGTACCGCACCACCGACACCGGCAAAGCGCTGTCCGGGCGCATCGACAACACCACCTGGAGCCTGGTTTCGCGCTATAGCCATGGCCCACATGCTTTCAGCCTGGGCTGGCAGCAGGTGGATGGCAACACGCCGTTCGACTACGTGACCCGCGGCGCTATCTACATTGCCAACGCCGTGCAGATGTCTGACTTCAACGCACCCAACGAAAAGTCCTGGCAAGCGCGCTATGACCTGAACATGGGTGCTTTTGGGGTGCCGGGGTTGAACCTGACGGCACTGTATGTGCGCGGGTTCGATATCGATGGCACGCACGTAGACCCCAACGGCGGGTATGCGTACCTGGGCTATGGCAAGGGTGGCAAGCACTGGGAGAGAGACCTTGAGGCGCGGTATGTGGTGCAGAGTGGCAAGGCCAAGGGCACGGCGTTTTCATTGAGGCACAATGTGCACCGCGGGGATACGGCGCAGGCCGAACTGGACGGCAACCAGATCCGCCTGGCCGTGGAGTGGCCGTTGTCGGGCGGGCTCTGAGTGGTTTCATCCTCCTTGTGCGCCGCATTGATGATGCCCTTGCCGTTCCCGGCATCCACCCTTGTCACTGCAAAGCAGGAAAGATCCTAAACCGCCTGCCACTGTTGCATGTGCGTAGTCCGCCACACCGGGTCATCCTCTACGTTGATCACCGTGAAGCCCTGCCGCTCCCAGAACCGGATCGCCCCCGCCAGAAACGGATGGGTGTGCAGGTACAGACATTCAATACCTGCCCGGACGGCGTGCTCTCGCAAGGCCTGGAACAGTGCCGCGGCCAGGCCGTTGCGGCGGTATTCGGGGAGCACGAACAGGCGCACGATTTCGACGACGCGTTTGCCGTGGTAATCGAGTTGGCGGAAGCGATGGTCATAGGGCAGGTAGCCAATGACGGCGATCAACGTGCCACGATCTCGGGCTTCCAGAAAGTGTCCGTCGCCATCCAGGTAGGTCGCCTCGAAATGGGCCAGGTCTTTGGGCAAAGGCGAATGGGCGAGCATGGGGAACAGCTCGCGTCGCGCACTGTCGACGAAGGCAACGACTTCATCGATGGCGTCACGGCCGGGTGATTGGAAGGTCCAGTCGGGCATGGGATTGATGCGATGGCTTGGGGAACGTGTTTCTACCCTACAGCATCTGACGGCGCAATGCAGGGCCGGCCCGACCTCGCTATAATCCTCGGCCGCAAACGCGCCCAAGGCCAGCCCATGCCCCGCCTCTCCAAGTTGTTGCTGCCGCTGCTGTTCGCCGCCGCTCTCGCCGCATGCGACCAGAAGCCGACCCGCGAAGAGCAGATCCTGGCCAACCTGCCCTTGCAGGAAGCCTATGAGCACAACATCGACCGTATGGCGTTGCTGCTGACCCGTAGCCACCCGCGACTCGATGAAGAAACAATCCGCAGCGTGCTGCGCAAGCACCTCACGGTCGAGGATCAGCGCCAGGACCTGTTCAAGCTCTACAGCGAAAAGAACTTCAGCGACGCCGAGTTCGCCACTATCGTCGAGGTGACTCGGGACCCGGCAAAGGCCAAGGCCTTGGCGCAGACCGAGGACGGCCAGCAACTGAGCGCGAAACTTACCCGGCTGATGCGCGAGACAGCACGCGATGAAAAGGCCCAGGCATTGGCCGAACAGCGCCTGCAGCAGGTGCAGGACGAGCTGAACGCATTGGAAAACGCCGGTTCCTGACCGATTGCGACAGCCCCACATCCATCCCGTAGCCGTACAATCCCATAACGAGTAAGGTTATTTCTTTTGCGCCAGTGAGGTCTGGATTGCCACACGCCAAGCATGGACTGCGCCTGGACTTGCGCACGCTGATCCTCATCCTTTGCACACTCACCGCCCTGGTGATGCTCTGTGCCAGCTACTTCGCCAGCTACCGGGTGCAGCGCCAGTTGCTCATCGATAACGCCCTGGAAGCCAACCGGGTATATGCGGCGAAGCTGGCGGCAATCACCGAAACCTTCATCGCGACTGCCTTGCAACAGCTGTCATTCAGCGCCAGTGTGCAGGGGCGGCAACTGGCCGACGGTGCGGCGCTGGAAGCAGAAACCACACGGTTGCTGCGCCAGAGCATGGCCTTCAACTCCACCTTCGTGGTCGATGCCGAAGGTATCGTGAGGGCGATTTCACCCGCTGCGCTGCGTCATTACCTTGGCCGCAAGGTACAGACGCCCGGTACTGAAGAGGCATTGCGCGAACGCCGGCCCTTGGTGTCGACGCCTTACCTGTCGGCGGCCAACAACCTGGTGGTGGCGCTTTCGCAGCCGATCTTCGATGCCAACGGCCGCTACCTGGGCTATGTCGGCGGCAGCCTCTACCTGCGCGAACGCAACATACTCAACAGCCTGCTGGGCAAGCATTTCTACAAGGACGGCTCCTACCTCTATGTAGTCGATCGCAACCGCCGCCTGCTCTATCACCCCAATGCCGAACGGGTAGGCAGCGTGGTCGAGGGCAATACCCTGATCGACCAGCTGAAAGAACTGCAGCACGGCACGCGGCAGGTCATCAACAGCCAAGGGGTAGCCATGCTGGCGGGCTTCGCCACAGTGCCCAGTACCGGTTGGGGCGTGGTCGCGCAACAACCGCTGGCGCAAACGGTGGCGCCGTTGAGTCATCTGATTCTCACGGTCATGGGCATCTCGGCCCCCCTGGCACTGGTGGGCAGCCTGCTGCTGTGGTGGCTGGCGTTGACCATCGCCAGGCCACTTTGGCAACTGGCCGCCGGTGCCCGCACCATGGACCGCACCGGCACCGCCGAACGGCTGCACAGGGTACACGCCTGGTAATTCGAGGTCGCCGAACTCAAACGGGCCATGCTGTTCGGCCTGAATCTGCTGCAAGAGCGCATCGGCCGGCTCAACCGCGATGCCCAGACCGATCCGCTCACCGGCCTGGGCAACCGCCGCAGCCTGGAATTCAAGCTGTCGCTGCTGGAGGCCGAAGGCCGCGCATTTTCAGTCATCGTGCTGGATATCGACCACTTCAAGCGGATCAATGATGGGCATGGGCATGATGTCGGGGACCAGGTGCTGCAGCGCTTGGCGGCAATCATGCGTGGCTGTTGCCGTGAAGGTGACCTGCTGTGCCGGACCGGTGGGGAGGAGTTCCTTATGCTGCTGCCTGGGGCCAGTGAGGCGGTCGCGACGGCGGTCGCGCAGCGGCTGCGCGTGATGGTGCAGGACACCGCGATAGAACCGGTAGGCGCGGTGACCATCTCACTGGGGGTGGCACATTGGCAGGCCGAGCAGGAACGCGAGCCGGGTGCAGCGCTCAGCCAGGCGGATAGCGCGTTATACCGGGCCAAGCGCGAAGGACGAAATAGGGTGTGCAGCGAAGCTGGCAGGCATTGACTGGCGGCCATCCGTCGGTTGCACGGCACCTTGCAGCCGGCCAACCAGCCGAAGATTGGGTAATCAATCCAACAGGAGATCCCCATGAAGCGGATTACCCATCATGCGCTGTTGCTCGCCCTTTGCCTGGGCGCCGGCACATCCGTCGCTCTGGCGGCGACCGACATGAACGACAACGGTAACTCGCCCCCCGGCTCCGGCACGATGGCAGGCGACAAGGGCGGTGCGACGGGGTCGGGTGTGCCTGCCGATGCCACCGGCAGCGGAACGGGTAGCAATGACACTGACAATACCGGGGGAGATGGAACTACCAAGGGCTCGGGCAGCAATGGCTCAGGGGGCTCCGGTGGGGCTTCGGGCTCGGAAAGTGGTAGCGGCGGCAGTGGTGGTACTGGTGGTAGTAGCGGTGGGTCGGGTAGTGGCGGCTGAGCAAATCCCCCCACGGGCGGGTTATCTGGACCGAATGTAACAAGTATTGTCATAAAACTGTCGTGTATTGGTCATAGGATTGACCCCAACCTGACATTTACCTTCTTCATGGATGAGCGTCTAAATGCGTCGTGTGGTTTTCAATCAGAAAGGTGGCGTGGGCAAGTCAAGCATCGCCTGCAACCTTGCCGCCGCCAGTGCCGCCGAGGGTTATCGCACGTTGCTGGTGGACCTCGACCCGCAGGCCAACGCCACCTACTACCTCACTGGCCTCACCAACGACGCCATCCCCGCCGGCATCGCCGACTTTTTTCGCCAGACGCTGTCGCCCGTCACCGCTGCCGGCAAAAAGCACCGCGTGGCCATCACTGAAACCCGCTACCGCAACCTGCACCTGGTGACCGCCAGCCCAGACCTCAGCGACTTGCAGAGCAAGCTTGAAAGCAAGTTCAAGATCAACAAGCTGCGCAAGCTGTTGGTGGAGCTGGGCGAGGACTACGAACGGATCTACATCGACACCCCGCCTGCGCTCAACTTCTATACCTTCAGCGCTTTGGTAGCAGCTGAGCGCCTGTTGATCCCGTTCGATTGCGACAGCTTCTCGCGCCAGGCGCTGCACAGTGTCATGGCCGAAGTCGAGGAGCTGCGCCTGGACCACAACCCGGCGCTGCAAGTGGAAGGCGTTGTGGTCAACCAGTTCGCCGGGCGCACAGCGTTGCACCAGAGGTTGGTTGACCAACTGCGCAGCGAGGGCATGCCCGTGCTGCCGGTGTACTTGAGCAGCTCGATCAAGATGCGAGAGTCGCACCTGGCGTCGGTACCTCTGGTACACCTGGCGCCACGGCACAAACTGGCGATGGAGTTCGTCGACCTGCTCGATGCGCTGGAGCGGGCTGCCTGAGCTGCACCGACCGATACAGGCTCAGGCCGATACCACTGAGCCTATGAAATTGGCCAGTTCGGCCGTTTTCGGTGCCGCGAAGACTTCACGCGGGTTACCCACTTCATGCACCTTGCCATGGTGCATGAACACCAGTTTATCGCCCACTTCGCGGGCAAAGCGCATCTCATGGGTGACCATGATCAGGGTCATGCCTTCACTGGCCAGCTGGCGCACCACGCCCAACACCTCGTTGACCAGTTCGGGGTCGAGCGCCGAGGTGATCTCGTCGCACAGCAGCACCTTGGGCGACATGGCCAGCGCCCTCGCGATCGCCACCCGCTGTTGCTGGCCACCGGAAAGCCGGTCGGGGTAGGCATCGAATTTTTCCGCCAGGCCCACCCGCGCCAGCATCTGTTCAGCCAGTTGGCGCGCCTGGGCCCTGCTGGCCTTCTTCACCACCTGGGGCGCGAGCATCACGTTCTCGCCCACGCTCAGGTGCGGGAACAGGTTGAACTGCTGGAACACCATGCCCACTTTCTGACGCAGGGAACGCAGGTCAGCGCGGCCGGCATCGAGGTATTCACCGTCCACCTCGATCACGCCATCGCTGATCGACTCCAGGCCATTGAGCGTGCGCAACAAGGTACTTTTGCCCGAGCCGCTGCGGCCGATGATCGCTACCACCTCGCCCTCTTCGATGCTCAGGTCGACGCCCTTGAGCACATGGTTGTCGCCGTAGTATTTGTGCAGCGCGGACACTCTAAGCAGGGGCATGCAGCCTCCTTTCCAGATAACGGGCGCTCAGCGAGAGCGGGTAACAGAGGATGAAATAGCCCAGCGCGACCAGCCCATAGACCATGAACGGCTCGAAGGTGGCGTTGGCCAGCATGCCGCCGGTCTTGGTCAACTCGGTGAAGCCGATGATCGACGTGACCGCCGTGCCTTTGACCACCTGCACCGAAAAGCCCACGGTCGGTGCTACGGCAATGCGCAACGCCTGTGGCAGGATCACATGGCGCAGCTGCTCCATGCGGCTCAGTGCCAGGCTGCCGGACGCCTCCCACTGGCCGTTTGGAATGGACTCGACACAGCCGCGCCAGATCTCGGCAAGGAACGCACTGGTGAACAGGGTCAGGGCAATGGCAGCCGCCATCCAGGCAGACACATCCAGGCCGAACAAGGCAATGCCGAAAAACACCATGAACAGTTGCATCAGCAATGGCGTGCCTTGAAACAGCTCGATGTAGCCCCGCGCCAGGCCACGCAGCCACGGCCATTGAGCAATGCGTGCGACCAGCACCAGCAGCCCGGCCAGGCCACCAAAGAAGAAGGCCACCAGCGACAACAGCAAGGTCCATTGCAGACCGATCAGCAGGTTGCGCAGGATGTCCCAGAAGGTGAAGTCCATTCAGCGTCTCCCCATCAGCAAGCGCTGCCCCAACCATGCCAGCAATTGACGCAAGGCGATGGCCATGACCAGGTACAGCACGGTGGTCAGCAGGTAGGTTTCAAATGCACGGAAATTGCGCGACTGGATGAAGTTGGCGGCGAACGACAGTTCCTCGGTGGCGATTTGCGAACACACCGCCGAGCCGAGCATGACGATCACGATCTGGCTCGTCAGTGCCGGCCATACCTTGGCCAGGGCAGGCTGCAACACCACATGACGGAACGCCTCGAAGCGGCTCATGGCCAGGGCTGCAGCAGCTTCCAGCTGGCCCTTGGGAATGGCCTGAATACCCGCCCTGATGATCTCGGTGGAGTAGGCACCCAGGTTGATCACCATAGCCAGCACCGCTGCCTGCCACTCGGTCAGGCGAATGCCCAGCGCCGGCAGGCCGAAGAAGATGAAGAACAGCTGGACGATGAAGGGCGTGTTACGGATCAGCTCCACATACAGGCCAAACAGCATGTCGAATGGGCGCACACGCCAGGCGCGAACCCCCGCGCCGAGCACGCCGATGGCCACGCCCAGCAAGGTGCCGACCACCGTCAGCTGCAGGGTGAACCAGGCGCCCTTGAGCAATAGGGGGGCCTGGGCCAGCACGGGGGCGAAGTCGAATTCATAGGCCATGGTGACAGGCTCCGGGTACAGCTCAGAGGTCGGCCGGCAGCGGCTGCTTCAGCCATTTTTCGGCATTGCGGTTAAGGCTACCGTCGGCCTTGGCGGCTTCAAGCGTGGCATTGACTTTGTCCAGCAGCGCCGGCTCGTTCTTGGCCAGGCCCACATAGACAGGCGAGTCCTTGAGCTTGACCTTGACTACCGGCACCTTGGCCGGGTTCTTCTGGGCAATGGCGGCCATCACCACGCTGCCGCTAGCGATCAGTTCGACCTGGCCAGAGAGGTAGGCGGCGATGGTCGAGTTGTTGTCTTCAAAGCGCTTGATCACCGCCCCCTTCGGCGCTACGGCGCTCAGTTCCATGTCCTCGATCGAGCCACGGGTGACGCTGATGGTCTTGCCAGCGACTGCGTCGATCCCCGCGATGTCCACCTCGGCCGGGCCGAATACGGCCAGGTAGAAAGGCGCATAAGGGCGGGAGAAATCGATCACCGCCGCACGCTCCGGGTTCTTGCCCAGGCTGGAAATCACCAGGTCGACCTTGCCTGTGGTGAGGAACGGTATGCGGTTGGTGCTGTTTACCGGGGTCAGGGCCAGCTTCACACCCAGCTTGTCTGCCAAAAGCTGTGCAGTGTCGATGTCCAGGCCACGGGGCTTGAGGTCTGGCCCGACCGAGCCGAAGGGTGGGAAGTCCTGGGGCACTGCCACCTTGAGCACGCCACGGGCGCTGATGTCGGCCAAGGCATCAGCCTGGGCGGTTGGCAGCATGAGGGCGCTGCTGCAGAACAGGCTGGCCAGGAACAAGGTGCGGAATGTCTTCATGGTGTGGCCTCGCAGATAACCAGGGAAAAGAGTGCTGGCTGGCCAGTGCACGGGCCATGCCAAAGTCCATGCTGGCACTGGCTTTACGTGCGCATGCCCTGCGCTGAACGGTCTTACTGGTCTGAACAGTCGCCTGCCTGCCCAGTCGCCCCGCCGCCGTCACGCCCCGCTTTTGTGCAAGGCCGCATTTGCCTGCATCAGCGCGGAGCAATGCTTGCAAGCGCCTGACAATGGCCGTAAAAAGCCAAGGTCATCGCCCTCCGACCGGTCTGAACAGCATGCTCGACACCCTACCCCGCGCCGTCCCCGAACAGGCCCTGCAAGGCATCCGCAAATTGATCGAAGACGGCGGCTATCAGCCCGGTGATGCCCTGCCCTCGCAGCGCGACCTTGCCGAGCAGCTGGGGGTCAGCAGAGCCTCTCTGCGAGAAGCGCTCTCCTCCCTCAGCGCTTTAGGGTTGGTGAGCGTGCAGCCGGGCAAGGGTGTGTTCGTGCAAGCGCCAACGCCTTCGGCATTTGCCTGGCCCTATGCCGAACAGGTCTCTGCAAGCGACACCTTCCAGCTGCGTTACGCCTTGGAGGGTTTCGCCGCTGGGCAGGCGGCACTGGCACTGACTGCGGACGACATCGATCGCCTGGAAGTGAATGTAGAGGCGATGCATCAGGAGTTGCGCGCGGGCCGCTTCGAAGCCGCCGCACGGCTGGATTTCGCCTTTCACCAGCAGTTGCTGCAAGCCTGCGGCAACCAAGCCATGCTGCAGGTGATCACCGCCAGCCAGGAGATTTTTCTGGAAAGCCAGAAGCTGCCCTTCATCCGCCCGGAACGGGCGATGGAAACCTGGCAGGAACACCGCAAGATTTTGCGCGCCCTGGCTCGACGCTCACAGTCGGCGGCGCAGAAGGCGATGCAGGAGCATATTCGCAACGCGGCTTCGCGAACCGGGGTGGTTTTTTCGGTGTAACGCCCGCTAATTGCTGCACTGACGGCGGCGTGGCCACGAAGGGGCTCACGCGGTCAAAACAGATATCTGGGCGTCGTCCTCGAAGAAGCGCCCTGTCGCTCGCACCGGTTTACTGCCTGCAACAACAACGATGACGCGGCCAGACCGCTTCACTAATCCGCCAGGCTGCCTTTGAAAACCGGAGCGCTTCCACATGTCCGCATCTCACGAGGTATCCCCCGCCACCCTGCGCCGGGTCATCGCCGCCTCCGCCATCGGCAACTTCGTCGAATGGTTCGACTTTGCCGTCTATGGCTTTCTCGCAACGATTATTGCCAGTCAGTTCTTCGCCAGCGGCGACGCCAGCGTGGCCTTGCTGAAGACCTTTGCCGTTTTCGCCGTGGCCTTCGCCTTGCGGCCACTGGGCGGGATCGTGTTCGGGGCGCTGGGTGACCGGCTGGGACGCAAACGCATCCTGTCACTGACCATCCTGCTGATGGCCGGCTCCACCACACTGATCGGCCTGCTGCCGACCTACGCCAGCATCGGCCTTGCAGCCCCTGCCCTGCTGACCCTTGCACGCTGCTTGCAGGGCTTTTCTGCCGGCGGCGAATATGCCGGTGCCTGCGCGTACCTCATGGAGCACGCACCGCAGAACAAGCGCGCGTTCTACGGCAGCTTCGTGCCCGTTTCGACCTTTTCTGCCTTCGCCTGCGCGGCGGTGATCGCCTACGGCCTTGAGGCAAGCCTGTCGGCCGAAGCGATGGCAGCCTGGGGCTGGCGCATACCGTTCCTGGTGGCTGCGCCGCTCGGCCTGGTGGGCTTGTACCTGCGCTGGCGCATGGAGGAAACCCCGGCATTTCGCGAGGCCATCGCTCAAGGCAAAACCCATGAACATTCGCCACTCAAGGACACGTTGCGTAACCATGGCCGGGCCATCCGCAACCTGGGTGCCTTCATCTCGCTTACAGCGTTGTCCTTCTACATGTTCACCACTTACTTCGCCACCTACCTGCAGATGGTCGGCAACCTGACCCGCGCCCAGTCGCTGCTGGTGACCACCGTGGCCCTGCTGTTCGCTGCCATCGGTTGTCCGCTGGCCGGCGCGTTCTCAGACCGGGTCGGGCGGCGCAAGACCATTGGTTTCACCTGCCTGTGGGTAATGGTGTGTGTATTCCCGGCTTATTGGTTGGCCAGTTCCGGGTCGGTGACGGCCGCGCTGATGGGGGTCATCCTGTTGGCGGTGGGCGCACTGTGCAGTGGTGTGGTAACCGCCGCGTTGCTGTCGGAGAGTTTCCCGACCCGCACCCGCTACACCGCATCGGCGATTACCTACAACGTGGCCTATACGCTGTTTGGCGGCACCGCACCGCTGGTGGCGACCTGGCTGATCGGACAGACCGGCAGCAGCCTGGCGCCGGCGTTCTACCTGGTGGTCATCGCGCTGGTGGCGCTGGTGGGTGGGTTGGCTTTGCCGGAGACATCGCGAATATCGTTGCATGAGGAAACAGCCGGGGGTGAGGTGGGTCGCGAGGCCGCCAGCACGGTTTGAGAGGTGGGGCTGCATTGCAGCCCTTTCACAACAAATGGTGCCTTCAAGAGCACGCGCGCTGAGAACGCTTTGCTCCGAGTCCGATAATCGCCCACTTTCCACGATGCGACACCTAACCCAATTGACGAAACTAACCAGGTGGTACAAACATACGGGCATTCAACAACAACAAAGTGATGCCCGCCATGAAGCCCCTTATCCTTGTGCTCAACGGCCCCAACTTGAACATGCTGGGTACTCGCGAGCCTGCCCAGTACGGCCGTGAAACCCTTGCTGACCTGGCTCAGAGCTGCGCAGACACCGCGCAGGCCCACGACCTGGAAATCGAATTTCGCCAGACCAATCACGAAGGCGATCTGATCGACTGGATCCACGCTGCCCGTGGTCGCTGCGCCGGTATCGTGATCAACCCAGGTGCCTGGACCCACACCTCGGTCGCCATCCGCGACGCGCTGGTCGCCAGCGAGTTGCCTGTGATCGAAGTGCACCTCTCAAACGTGCACAAGCGCGAGCCGTTCCGCCACCTGTCGTTCGTCTCGTCGATCGCGGTTGGTGTTATCTGCGGTCTGGGTAGCCACGGCTACCGTATGGCTCTGGCGCACTTCGCCGAAATGTTCCAGGAGCAGGCAGCATGACTCAGCCGGCCATCCTTGCCGGCCTGATCGGCCGTGGTATTCAGCTGTCGCGCACCCCTGCCCTGCATGAACATGAAGGCGATGCGCAGGACTTACGCTACCTCTATCGCTTGATTGACGCCGACCAACTGCAGCTGGACGACAGCGCCTTGGCGCAATTGCTCGAAGCCGCCCAGCACACGGGCTTCACCGGGCTCAATATCACCTACCCGTTCAAGCAGGCGATCCTGCCACTGCTCGACGAGCTGTCCGATGAGGCCAGGGGTATCGGTGCGGTCAACACTGTGGTCCTCAAGGACGGCAAGCGTGTGGGCCATAACACTGACTGCCTGGGCTTCGCCGAGGGCTTGCGTCGCGGCCTGCCCGACGTAGCGCGCCGGCAAGTGGTGCAGATGGGTGCCGGCGGTGCTGGCTCGGCAGTGGCCCATGCGTTGCTGGGCGAAGGGGTCGAGCGGCTGGTGCTGTTCGAAGTGGACGCAGCGCGCGCACAAGCACTGGTCGACAACCTCAACGGCCACTTCGGCGCAGGTCGAGCCATTGTGGGCACAGACTTGGCGGCTGAGATTGCCGAGGCGGACGGGCTGGTCAACACCACGCCGGTCGGCATGGCCAAACTGCCGGGCACACCGCTGCCGGTCAAGCTGCTGCATGCCCGGCTGTGGGTGGCGGAGATCATCTATTTCCCGCTGGAAACCGAGCTGCTGCGCGCCGCACGGGCACTGGGCTGCCGGACCCTGGATGGCAGCAACATGGCTGTGTTCCAGGCGGTGAAAGCGTTCGAACTGTTCAGTGGCCGCCAGGCCAATGCCGAGCGCATGCAGGCGCATTTCGCCAGCTTCATCTGAGCAAGTACCGTTCCTTTGGCGGGTTCCCGCGAAAGGAACGGCGAACACCTCAGCCTTTTTCATCCAGCAACGCCTTTATCACCTTCTCCTGCCCTTCGTAGTCACCTTCACCAAAGTGCACATGCCGCACTTGGCCCTGGCGATCGACAAAGTAGTGCGCTGGCCAGAACTGATTACCCCAGGTATTCCAAACCCGATAATCGTTGTCCACCGCCACCGGGTAAGCGATCCCCAGGCTGGCCACCTTGCGTTTCAACTGGCTGACATCATGCTCGTAGTCATACTCCGGCGTGTGCACACCAACCACCACCAGCCCCTGATCGGCGTACCGCCGTGCCCAGTCGTTGACATGTGGCAGGCTGCGCTGGCAGTTGATGCAGTCCCACGTCCAGAAGTCCACCAGCACTACCTTGCCTTTGAGTTGCGTGGCATCCAGCGCTGGCGAGTTGAGCCACTGACTGGCCCCGGACAGCGATGGCATGGCCCCGTAACTGTCGCGGGCCGCCAGATGGCCAGCCAGCCCCAGGCCGAAGAGCGCCATGGCCACACCGCCCACTTTCAACAGCATGCGGCGCTCAGTTGTCATGGCAACCGCTCGTGGCATAGGTGCGGTATTGCACACTCTGGCGCTGGCCCTGGGAGTTGATGTAATCCATGCGGCTGTTGACCAGGCCACAGGCATCACTCTGGTCATCCTTCACCGACAGCACTTTCTGGATATCAAGCCGGTCGCCATAGCGGTACTGCATGACGCTGGCGTCCTCCATCGGCGGCGTGGATGCCTGGGCAGCCAGGCCGCCGAAGCTGAGCGCGGCGAACAGGCTGGTGCTGGCGAGGGTTTTCATGTTCATGGCATCTCTCCTGTGCATCTTCTGAGGGTGGGGCGTTGTGTTCCCCGGTGAGAGCCATTTCACGCTCGCCAGGTATCAGGCATGTGTCGCCTGACCCTGCGCCCTGCCTCCTGCTGTATCTGTTGCATGGCCAGATACACTGCAATACAAACCTCTGCAGGCAAGCTCATACCTGCTCGGTACACTGCGCCCATTCCCCTTGCACAGGACCCCACCGATGGAGCATGTCGATCACATCCTGATCGTCGACGACGACCGCGAAATCCGCGAACTGGTCGGCAACTACCTCAAGAAGAATGGCCTGCGCACCAGCATCGTCGCCGATGGCCGGCAGATGCGCGCCTTCCTCGAAGCCAACAGCGTCGACCTGATCGTCCTCGACATCATGATGCCGGGCGATGACGGCCTGCTGCTGTGCCGCGAACTGCGCGCCGGCAAGCACCGCAATACGCCTGTGCTGATGCTGACCGCGCGCAACGACGAGACTGACCGCATCATCGGCCTGGAGATGGGCGCCGACGATTACCTGACCAAGCCATTCTCAGCCCGCGAATTGCTGGCCCGCATCAATGCCGTGCTGCGCCGCACACGCATGTTGCCGCCCAACCTGACCATCAGCGAAAGCGGGCGCCTGATCGGTTTCGGCCAGTGGCGTCTGGATACAACCGCGCGCCACCTGCTCGACCGCGAGGGCACGCTGGTGGCCCTCAGTGGCGCAGAATACCGCCTGTTGCGCGTGTTCCTCGACCACCCACAACGGGTGCTCAGCCGCGAGCAGTTGCTCAACCTGACCCAGGGCCGCGAGGCCGATATCTTCGATCGCTCCATCGACCTGCTGGTCAGCCGCTTGCGTCAGCGCCTGGGCGACGACGCGCGCGAACCCAGCTGCATCAAGACAGTGCGCAGTGAAGGTTATGTGTTCTCGCTGCCAGTGCAATTGCTCGAGTCGCCATCATGAAGTGGCCGCGCACCCTCGCCTCGCGCCTGGCACTGATCTTCATCACCGGATTGGTGCTGGCCTACGGGCTGTCGTTCAGCCTGCAGGCCTATGAGCGCTATATCAGCAGCCGCTCGATGATGCTCAGCAATCTGGAACAGGACGTCGCCACTTCGGTGGCCATCCTCGACCGCCTGCCCGCTGCTGAACGCCCCGCCTGGCTGCCCCGCCTGGAGCGGCGCACCTACCGCTATCGGCTGGACGCTGGCGTAACGGGTGCGGCGATGCCAAGCGACGACCCGCCCATGGCCGCCGACTCGATCGTCAAGGCCATCGGTAGCGACTACCGCCTGACCTTCCTGGATATCCCCGGCCCGAATGCCCACTTCCAGGCACACCTGAACCTGGCTGACGGCGCACCGCTGACCATCGACGTCACCCCATCGCCGGTCCCGTTGGCCCGTTGGCTGCCCGTGGTTTTGCTGATCCAGCTGGCGGTATTGTTGCTGTGCACCTGGTTGGCAGTGCACCTGGCCATAGGCCCTCTGACCCGCTTGGCCCGCGCAGTGGACAACCTGGACCCGGACAAGCCCGGCGTACAGCTGGACGAAAGCGGCCCGCGAGAGGTGCGCTACGCCGCTGTGGCCTTCAACGCTCTGCAGGCGCGCATTGCCGCCCACCTCAAGGAGCGCATGCAGTTGCTGGCGGCGATCTCTCACGACCTGCAAACGCCGATCACACGTATGAAGCTGCGTGTCGAGGTGATGGACGAAGGGGTCGAGAAGGACAAGCTGTGGAGCGACCTGGGCGAGATGGAGCACCTGGTGCGCGAAGGCGTAGCGTACGCCCGCAGCATGGATACCAGCACTGAAACCCCGTGCCGGGTCAACCTCGATGCCTTTCTCGACAGCCTGGTGTTCGACTACCAGGACAGCGGCGCCCAAGTGCAGCGCCATGGCAGCACTGGCAGCCTGCTGGAAACCCGCCCCCATGCCCTTCGCCGAGTGCTTGTGAACCTGGTGGACAACGCCCTGAAGTTTGCCGGCGCCGCGGAGCTTGAGGTGTGTCGCGAGGGTGGCATGACCGTGATCCGGGTGCTCGACAACGGGCCTGGCATTCCCGGCGACGAGCTGGACGAAGTGCTCAAGCCGTTCTACCGGGTGGAGGGTTCACGCAATCGCAGCACTGGCGGCACCGGACTGGGGCTGGCCATTGCCCACCAGTTGATCCAGGCCATGGGTGGTCGACTGACCCTGAGCAATCGCGACAGTGGCGGTTTGTGCGCTCAGATCGAACTGGCCTGAAATAAAAATGCGACGCTTTGCAGGAGCGGCCTTGTGTCGCGCCTGCAACAGGCAAGCGATGTACCTACAGTTCGATACACAACGCCATCTCCCCCGACACACTGCAGATACCCCACCCCGACACACTCCCGGTCACACAACCACTCCCCGGGAGCCCCCTGATGAAAGCCCTTGCCTTACCCTCCGGCTGGAAACTGTTCGCAGCCCTCGCCACCCTTACCCTGGCGATGACCGCCTTGGTGCTGGCCAGCCAACCTGACCCGGACGGTTTGCGCAGCGCCATCCGTGCCACCGCCCGCAGCTCCTTCGCGCTGTTCCTGCTGGCGTTTCTGGCGTCGTCGCTGGTGACGTTGCTGCCAGGCACATCAAGCCGTCGCATTCTCCAGGAGCGACGCTACATAGGGCTGGCATTCGCTTTCTCCCACACCGTGCATGGCTTGTTGATCTACCGCTATGCCCAGCATTTTCCCGAGCTGTTCTGGGCCGGCCGTACATTCGCGTCCAGCCTGCCCGGCACCGTCGGCTACCTGTTCCTGCTACTGCTCACCGCCACCTCCTTCAAAGCCCCCATGCGGCTGTTGGGCGGTCGCAACTGGCAGGCCCTGCACAGCAGCGGCATGTGGGTGCTGGCGGCCGTGTTCTGCCTGTCGTTCTACAAACGCATCCCCATGGGTGGCTGGTACCCGCTAGCGTTCGCCCTGATGTTCAGCGCTATCGCCGTCAAGCTCACCGCCAAGCTGGCCCGCCAACAACGCCGCAGCGCTCGTACCCTTTCCTGAAGAGACAACAGCAAATGACTACCTTGACCCGCACCCTGTCCGCCTTCGATCGCTTCGGAACCTGGAGCGCCGACCTGCCGTTACGGCTGTTCCTGGCCTGGGAATTTTTTGAATCCGGCCTGGAGAAATTCAACGCCAGCAACTGGTTCGGCGACATTCAAGGCAGCTTCCCGTTCCCCTTCAACCAGCTGCCGGCAGAGCTGAACTGGCAGCTGTCGATGTGGGCTGAGCTGATACTGCCGTTGCTGCTGTTGCTGGGCCTGGGGACGCGGCTGGCGTCATTGGGGCTGATGGTGGTGACCGTAGTGGCAATTGCGGCGGTGCACTGGCCGGCGCACTGGTCGGGCCTGGCTGAGCTCGCCCAGGGATATACGATTACTGACCAAGGTTTTGGCAACTTCAAATTGCCCTTGATCTACCTGGTAGCGTTGTTGCCACTGCTGCTGAAAGGGGCCGGGCGATTGAGCCTCGATCATTGGCTTGGAATGCAGTTCAGCAAGTGATCGCCGGGGCTGCTCTGCAGCCCCCTCAAACGGCGCCAGGCGCGCAAAGCGCACCTTCAGCGCGGCATCGCGATGAAGCCATCATGGTTACCTCAGGCCCCAAACAACCCTGGGGCCATGATATGAGTTCAGTCTTCCAGCGGTTTGGGCGGGGCCGCCGGTTTGGCTGGCTTGGCCGGCTTGCTGTCCTTGGCCTTGGCTTCAGGGGCCGCCGCTACGGGCTCGGGCGCCGCTACCGCCTTTTCGCTGGCAGGCAGTTCATCGACCGCCTTGAAAATCACCTGCGGATCGATGGGCTCGCCAGTCTCGTCGTCCTTGAGCATGTGCCGCTCGCCGTCCTTGCCCACCAGGATTACCTTGGTACCCTTGCTCGCGCCCAGTTTCAGTTCACGAATCAGGGCCATGGTGGTCTGCTGCTCAAGGTTCTTGTCCTCTCGCTTGCCCATCATGTTGGCGACGCTGTACAGCACAAGGTTGCGTTCCTTGAAGGCTGCCTGGGTAGCCGGGTCCTCAAGTGCCTTGTTCAGCCCGCGCAAGGTGGGGTCGGCACTGCTCGGGGCGATAACCACCAATGGCCTGGCCTTGCCCAGTTCCTTGGCTAAAGGCGCATCACTGTCTGCGGCAAACAGGGGGCCGGTAACAGCAAGCAGGGTAGCGAGGGTCAGTGACCGGACGAGCATGCGTATCTCCTTATTGTCTCGATAAACCAATGACTACAGATCACGGAGAAAAATCCGACAGGGAGCCTAAACCACTTCACGCAAGAACGGGCTGGGGAAAAGTAACCGTCGATTTCCGAGCTTCCTGAAGCCAAAGCAACGGCGCTGGCGCCAACCACCGTCACCTTGACTGAGCATAGCCCAAAGCCGCTTTGGACAGGACCCGGCAAGCCCTTACCCTGAATGCCGTCAACGCACATGGATCCCTGATTCTTCTGGCCCCACTTCCATGGCCCGAATTGTCATGTCCAGCATCAGCCCCCTGCGTGCAGCGCGCTGCGCATCACGAATGCCATCCGCCTGTTCCAGCTTTGCTCCCTCGGTGAGCGCTTCATCGTCAAGCAGCGTTTCAAGCTGGCGCCTGAACGGCAGATCGACCGCAGCGAATCGGTCAGGGTGGGTACGCTCGAGGTGCGCCTGCCAGAATTCGCGGTCGACCATCGACCTGGCAATCTCGCTTGGGTTTTCCGAACCCCGCACCGCAGCTTCTGCCTCTGCCAGGTCCGCGTCCAAAACGCCTGAAATAGCATGGAAGCTCATACCTCCCACCTGCACGGGCAGGTCAAGCCGCTCCCTTAGCCCGACCCTGAAGGCCAACCCCACTTCGCTCCCTTCCTGTTCCCTGCCATGCTGGAGTGCCCAACTGGCAGCAAACCGGTCGACTTTGTCCTGGCGCCATAAACGCCGGCCCAGGCTCAGCAAGGCACGCTCGCTTTTCCCGGGAGCGGCATGTTCAACTTGCCAAACCAGCAGGTTCAGCTCGAGGTTGCTCAAGCACCAGGTTGCACCATCCTGGCACCCCCACTCATCATTGGCCACGGACAGCAGGTTCTCCCTCAGTTCCGGCGTCATGGCCATCGCCTGCAGTACCGCCATCACCCGATTGCCCATGGCACGTGCATCGACACGAAAATCCTCGGACAGCAACAGCTGGCGCAGGACACGGAAAAAACGTTCAGTGTCTTGCTCTCCATCCAGCGAGTCCCAGGCCGCAAGTATCAAGCCGCGATGCTCCGGGGCCACCGCATCCCCCCATACTTCACGAGCGTAATTCAGCCGCAGAAGAACCTGCTCGTCGTCCATTGCAGGAATGTCGCTCCTCAACGAGGCTTGCAAGCGAAGCGTCTGGGCCTCGCCCAAGGGGTTCGCACTCAGGCGGATCCTGCGCCTACGCTGCACGGGCAACTGGTAGAAATGCTCTGGAATCTGCCTGATCCGGTTCTCCCTCAAGTCCACGGATATCAGCTGAGCGCGGTCGAACAGGCCCGGTGGGAATTGCGTTATCTGTGTGTCGCGCAGGTTCAGCCAACGCAGTTCGGTCAAACCGGCCAGCGTAAATCGACGCCCCAGCGGGTTGTGGGACAGGTCGAGGGATTGCAGGCTCGTACAACTGGCCAGTGTGGCGGATTGCGCCAGGTTCAGACGGATCCGGTTGTTGGGCAGACTGAGGTGCCGTAGTTGCGTTATCTGCAGCAACGGGCGCGGTAGGCACGTCAGCAGGTTACCCCCCAGATCGAGGGTTCGCAGGTTAGGGAAAGCCAGCAGGAAGCTGCTGGGCACCTCCAGAAGATCCAGGTGCAGTAGCGAAAGGTTGGTAACGCCTCTGAAGCTGACCTGCGCGGGTATGTTGGGCAGTCTGCCCGCCCTGAAGTTGCAGAACATGACATGCAGGTTCTGTTGCGCCTCGATTTGCAGTTCCCCCACACCAACCGATCGACTCCAGCTACTGAGTAACGTCTCGCGCAAGGTATCCCGATCTTCCCTGGCATCGCCCTGTTCCTGTGCAACCCATGTATCCAGTGTGTTGCGAAGAGCCATGAGTTCATTGCGAAGGTCGGTCAGTTCCCGTTCAAGTTGGTGCCCTGAGCGCCGAGCATCAGCGGCGAAAGTCTCGATCTGCTCATCACTCAACCAAGGAAAGAGATCCCGCAGCGCCGCCCTCAGGGCACTGCCTCTTGACGCGAAGCCACTCACTCCACCGCCACCTAGCGGGTAACCTAATCGCCCATCGGCCAGGCGTATGGGCGTTCGAACAGCACCCGGGCGTACCGCACCGAGCAGACGACTCATCTCATCACGACGCCGGACCGCTTCACGCCCCAGCATCACCCTGAGGTTATGCGAAAACGGGTCGCCGATCCCCATCGCCTCACGCTGCTCTTGGGTATAGGCCGGCGCCATGACGTCGAACAACTCCCCCGCCTCACCGATCGCCGTGCCTTGGTCATCAAGCAACTGGAACGTGCCGTTCGTGTGCAGCAAGTCAAACGTACGCAGCCCTTGTTCGGTCCGCGTCAACAACGGCCCGCCCAGGTAACCTTCATGCAAACGCCAGCGCACACCGTGTTGGCGCCCAGGCAGATACCGCAACAGGCCCAGAGCTACCCTTGCCAAGTCTGCATTCTGCGGCGTATCGAGGTAAAAGGCTTCCAATACCCGAGCCTGACGGATAGCCAGCAGGCTGGTCCTTGCCGCTTCCGCCAAACCCAGCGCAACTCTGCCACTGGACAGCAGACGCCGGCGATCAACGCCGCTGGCGGCGTGTACCAGCGCACGTGCGGCACGTGCGTGCAGCCCGGGGAAGATCCGGCGCAGCGCAGCGCTGCCAGGACTGTCGCCGGGCTGCAGCGCTTCGTACAAGCGCTGCAGCAATGTTCGGCGCTGAATCCGTACCAGCTCAGCCAGCGCCTGATCTGACAACCCTCTCGCGCCGGGCAACCCCCGTGCATGATCAAGTGCTGCCGTATCTGCAACCAGCTCGCCGCTGCGCAAACAGCCAACCAGGCTGCGAATACGCTGATCGAGCCCGGCTCGCTGCACGCTGTCGAGCATTTCTGGGCTTGGTGCCTGGGCATATACATGCAAGCCACGCACGTCGTCGCCATCAAGGCCATGAAACAGGAGAACCAGATCGATCCCTTCGTCATCCAGCCTGCTGAATGGTTCGCCCAGGCGACGGAACATACGGTAGGTATTGCGCCACAGGGCCGGTTGATCATTCCATAACCGCCAGGCGCCTGCACCATTGTGACGTAGCATCGGACCATGGCCGTCGACGGGGCGCAGGCGCCATTGACCGTCGCCGGCCGCCTCGGTCACGCGATAGTGATGCCCGTCCATTTCGATCCAGGCCCGCCCATCCAGGCGCCGGATGCCCAGGGCGTCCGGGCTTGCGGCTGCAACGGGGGCCTGGGTTTGAAACGGGGCCAAGTCTTGTTGCCAGAGTTTGACGGTGCCGTCATCCAGCCGAGCCGGCACCATGGCGTCGACCCGCATGGAACGGGCCCAGAGCCGTCGGGCCACGCCAACCCCCACTGCGGTGGTCGCAAGCACGGCAAGGTCGGTGGCAACATGGGTCAAATGGTCGAGCGCCTCTTGGCGATCCCCTTCGTGCCAGGCCTCGAAGCCATGGTAGACCTCCCCCAACAGCTCCCAGGCCGTCACGGCAAGCAGCGCCAGGCCAAGGCCCGGCACAAAGAAACTGGCCAGGTTGAGCAGCGTCCATCCTTCGGCCGCCAGGCGCTGGTCATGCTCGCGTTGAACCGCACGATCAAGCCGTGCTACAGGCACCGCGATCAACGCTGCATCTTCCTTGATCTGGCGGATACATGCCTGTGCCAGGCTGTTGAACAACGGTTGCGGGTACGCGTGCAAGCGCGGATCGAGATCGCGAAAAGCCCAGTCCGCCAGATCATCGAAGAGCGCCGTGACCTGCGTGAAAAACGCCTGGCTGTCACGTCGCAGCACCAAGCGGCTGAAAAACCGCTGATAGGTTTTGTCTCGCAGGCGACGCCCCAGCTCACGGTTCAGTTTGTCGAGGCTCTCGAACGTGCTCCACGGCGCTACAGGATCCCCTGGCACATAGAGCAGGACACGGCGCGTTGTGTCGAACAAGACGCCCTGGTCAATCACATCGAACACCACCACCTGCTGGATGTGGCAACCCAGCAACCTCAGCTGCCTGGCCTGCACAAGATCGCCCCCCAGGCGCAGCAGCTTTCCATCTGTGCACACTGCCACCACCCACTGGAGCTCGCTGTCATCCAGTTTTCCCTCCTGCCTGGCTTTGTAGGCATCCACCAGCATGGCGTAGCGGCTGGCATCCACAAGCTGAGATTCCACACGCCTGGTATCACCCTCAGGTTTTAAAATGGCATCCAGATAACGTTGATACCGTTCACCCAGGTCCAGTTCACGGCACAGTGCGGCAAGCTCGATGCTCGTGGGCTCTGTAGCCCTCCCCTGGCACGGGACCAGCAGTCGGTTGCCGGGAGGCTGGCCACCTGCCCGGGCCTGTTCGGCAGTGAAGTTGCGCAATACCACCTCAAGCAGCGGCTTTTCTTCATACACCACTTCGGTGAGGTGAGCGCCTACCGGCTGACTGTTGATCACAGGTTCTCGATGGCCCTCCACAAACTTGAGCGAGCGCGAGTTGCAGTCAAGCCCGTAACGCTCGCCAAGGGCCTCTTCCAGTTTCGATGCTACGAAACTGTCGATGCCTTCGATGCCGCGCAGCAGCGCATCTACCTGCTCACGGCTGCGAAGGCTGTTTGCCAATGCCTTGCTGATTGCTGGCAATTGCTCGGTAGGTGCCTGACGCAACCAGAGCGGCAGGCGCTTGCCGAGTATGGCGTCCTGGAAAGCATCGATGGCTGCCTGTGCGCTTGATAGCGGAGGAGTGTGCATTGCTCGAGGCCTCTTCATGAAAAGAGGCCAGCTTAGGCAGCGTGCTCTGCGACAGGCGCTAGATAGCTAATGCCTGTGGTCAGAACAACTGCAACTGGCGGCCGGTCAAGGTCGCAAAATCATCGCCAACGAACGGCAGGATTGCATCAGCTACCGGCTGCAACTGCCGGCTGAGGTAATGTTCGTAGTCGATCGGCGATTGCAGGTTTTCCATCGGCTCGGGGCCGGCGGTAGTGATGACGTAACTGATCCAGCCCCCACGCTGGTACTGGCGAGGGCGACCAAGGCGGCTGTTGTACTCATCGGCCTGGCGCGCGGCACGCACATGGGGCGGCACATTGCGCTGGTAATCGGCCAGCGGCCGGCGCAGGCGCTTGCGGTACACCAGCAGGTTGTCCAGGTCGCCCGCCAGGGTCTGCTGCACATAGTGGCGCACATAGTCGCGATACGGCTGGCCGCGAAAAATCCGCCCATACAGCTCCTGCTGAAACTGCTGTGCCAGCGCAGACCAGTCTGTACGCACCGACTCCAGGCCTTTGTAGACCACATTCTCGCTGCCATCGGTACGCTGCACCAGGCCCGCATAACGCTTCTTGCTACCCTCATCGGTGCCACGGATGGTAGGCATCAGAAAACGCCGGTAGTGCACTTCGAACTGCAATTCCAGTGCGCTTTCCAGGTTCATCTGCTCGCGCAGGTGCTCACGCCACCACCGGTTGACATGGGCCACCAGTTCGTGACCGATCTGCGCGGCAGCCGCTTCGCCATGAGCGCCCTTGAGCCAGACAAAGGTGGAGTCGGTATCGCCATAGATGACCTCATAGCCCTTGTCCTCGATCAGCGCGCGGGTCTGGCGCATGATCTGGTGACCGCGCATGGTGATCGACGAGGCCAGGCGCGGATCAAAAAAGCGGCACCCGCTCGACCCTAGCACCCCGTAAAAAGCATTCATGATGATCTTCAGCGCCTGCGACAGCGGCGCATTACCCTCACGCTTGGCCGCTTCCCGGCCCTGCCAGACACGCTCGACAATGGCCGGCAGGCAATGCTGACTGCGCGAGAAACGCGCACCGCGAAAACCTTCTACCGAGTGCTCATCGTCGGGCAAGCGCAGGCCTTCGACCAGCCCCACCGGGTCGATCAGAAAGGTACGGATGATCGACGGGTAGAGGCTCTTGTAGTCCAGCACCAGCACCGAGTCGTACAAGCCTGGGCGCGAGTCCATGACAAAGCCACCGGGGCTGGATTCGTCGGGGCGGCTGCCAAGGTTGGGGGCAACAAAGCCCATACGGTGCATCTGCGGTATGTACAAGTGGCAAAACGCAGCGACCGATCCGCCGCTGCGGTCTACCGCCAGGCCGGTGACCGAAGACCGCTCCAGGAGGAACTCGAGCAGGCGGGTATGGGCAAAGATGCGCGTAACGAGCTCACAGTCCTTGAGGTTGTAACGTGCCAGGGCCGGTTTGTCCTCGGCAAAGCGACGGTTGATCTCGTCCATGCGCTGGTAAGGCGTGTCGATGGCCTTGCCTTCACCCAGCAGCGTCTGGGCAACGCTCTCGAGGCTGAAGGACGGGAAGCTCCAGGTCGCCGAGCGCAGTGCTTCGATACCATCGATCAACAGCCGTCCCGGAGCGTCGGCGAATACATGGCCGCCACCGGAGTGGCTGCGCACGGTCATCGGAGCGCCGTTGCGCCCCAGGGCCAACGGTACCTGCAACGACCTGGCGTGCTCATGCAGCAGGCGCAGGTCGAACTGCACAAGGTTCCAGCCGATGATCGCGTCCGGGTCATGCCTGGCCATCCACTGGTTAAGGCAGGTAATCAAGGCGGCGCGGTCGGGGCAATACTCCAGGTCGAAGTCCAGCCCGGTGGCATCGCCGTTGGCCGGGCCCAGCATGTACACCTGCCGCTGGCCGCAGCCTTCCAGAGCGATGCTGTACAGCTCGCCATGCTCGCTGGTTTCGATGTCCAGCGACACCAGGCGCAGTGCCGGGCGATAGCCGGGCAGTGGCCTGAGCTGGGCTTCACGGTAAACACCCTGTGCATCCGGTTGCCCGGCGAACTGCACCGGCGCCGTGATGAAGCGCTCCATCAGGTAGCGCTCCGGCGGGCGGATATCGGCCTCGAATACGTCGATACCGGCAGTGCGCAGGCGCTGCTCCAGTTGCATTAGTTGGCGATGCTGGCGTGTATAGAGGCCGAGCATCGGGCGATGCTCGAAGTCCTTCAGGCGCAGCGGCTTGAACTGCGTACCTGTTTCGTTGGCCAGCAGCAAACGGGCGTGCTCGGCCTGCGCCTGAGGAATGAACGCCACCGACTCCTGCGCCGCCAACCGCAGCAGCCGCGGCCCAGCATCGGTGGCCAGCCAGAATTCCACGCAGGTGCCTTCCGGCGTATCGTGCCAATGCCGGGTCAGTACAAAGCCCTGCTGCAACTCCACCGTGACGACCTCTGCTTGAAAAAGACGATTCTACGCTAGCGCGCCACCGTCACGAAGCCGCTTCGACTGGTGTTCAACCGTACAGGTAGTTGATGTCCTTGTAGGCCAATGGCGGCACCTGCCCCAACAGGAAGTCGCGCATCTTGTGCATTTGCCGCGCCTTGGGGCTGGACTTGAGCCAGGTCATGTAATACCCGTCTCCGGTCGCCACTGCATGCTTGAACGGGGTGACCAGGCGCCCTGCGGTCAGGTCGGCACTGGCCAGCACCAGGTCGACCACGGAAATTCCCAGGCCCTGCTGGGCCGCAGAAATGCCCTGGTCAAGGGTGTCGAACACCTGGCCCTGATCGATGCTGATGTCCAGGGCATCCATGCGCGCCAGCCAGCGCCGCCAGTCGCGCCGGTCCGATGAAGGATGCAGCAGTTCACACTGGCGCAGGTCACCCAGTGCCGGCTGCTCATGCGCCATGTAGTCTGGGTGACACACCGGAATCAGCCATTCGTCGAACAGCTTGAAACTCTCGATGTCGGAGGCAAACCGTCCGTTGGACAAAAGAAAGGCGCAATCGTAGGGCTCGGAGTAAAAGTCCACCGTGTCGATGTCCATCCAGACGCTCGACAATTGTACGCTGCAGCTGTCATCGACTTTCTTGAAGGCATCCAGCGCCCGCAGCAACCAGCGGACCGTCAGCGTCGAGGGCGCCTTCAAGCGCAAGCCGTAGCGGTCCTGACGCAGCAGTGCACAGGCGTTCTCGATGATCTTGAAGCCCACCTTGAGCTCCTGGGCCAGCAGGCGCCCATGTTCAGTGAGGCTCAACTTGGGCCCACGTCGCTCGAACAGATTGCAGCCGAACAGGCCTTCGAGGGTCTTGATGTGGTGGCTGACGGCGCCTTGGGTCAGTGCCAGCTCTTCGGCCGCGCGGGTGAACGACCCGTAACGTGAGGCGACCTCGAAGGCACGCAGAGCGTGCAACGCCTGGATCCGTTCCGACATGATGCCCCCAAAGCATGAGTGAGACTAATAGTAGGTCATAGTACCACGCGTTTTACAACGTTAGGTACGCCTCAGAAAATGCAGGTAAACAACCAAGATAAGCCAATAACCTGCCTGCATGTGTCTTGAATTTTCTACTTATTAAACGCCTGGGGAAATCATGTTTACGGGTTATGGAAACTGCTATCGCCTGGACGCGCTAGAGCTGGCCGCTGAACATGTCCGGAACACGCAGCACTGGACGCACAAAACGATACAACATTTTCGCAACATCCTCGCCAACCCTGACTTTCCGTGCCTGTTCGGGCGCAAGGCAGTGGCCGGGGAATCCTGCCACATCCTGTTCGCCCGCGCCGAGCAGCTCGCCGATGACATCGCACAAGGGCTGGCCGAATACGTGCGCACCATAGCACCGGTGCCGGTCAAGCAACGCATTGGCAGCCCGCTGGTGGTGTTTCTCGAAACTGCCGCCGACAGCAGCCTGGCCGAACAGCAGGCACTGGCCTGGAAGGTGCTGCGCGGCGTCCATGCCCGTGACCCGCACCCATGGCCGCAAGCGATCCCGGCCGACCCACACGACAGTGGCTGGTCGTTCTGCTACGCCGGCATGGCGTTGTTCATCAACATGAACTTTCCCGGCCACCATCAAATGAAAAGTCGCAACCTGGGCAATCACATCACCTTCGTCATCAATCCGCGGGAAAACTTCGATGAAGTGGCCAATGCCGATACCGAGAGCGGCAAGCGCATCCGTGCACGCATCCGCGAACGCGTACAGCACTACAACGACGGCGTGATGCCCGACAGCCTGGGTTTCTTCGGCCAGGCCGACAACTTCGAATGGAAGCAATACCAACTGCAGGAAGCAGGCTCGCTCAACCCGTCGCGCTGCCCCTTTCATGCCCCCGTCCACGCAACACCAGACACCCAGATCGAGAACTGACCGTGAATACCGCACTGACCGCTACCTACGCCCTGACCGTACTGCTGCTGATCGCCACACCAGGCCCGGTCGTGGCATTGATCGTCAACACCGCCGCGGCCTCTGGTTCGCGCAAGGCCATGTTCACCGCCGTGGGCACCAACTGGGCTTCCCTGGTGCTGATCGGCGCCGCGGCCTGGATCATCCTCACCAGTGCAGCCATCGACAAGGCCTGGCTCAGCGGCATGAGCCTGCTCGGCTGCCTGTTCATCGGCTACATCGCCGTAGGCACCTTGCGCGAATACCTGCAGGCGCCGGCCTGCCAGGCACTGGCGCAAACGCCCAAAGCTGGGCGTGGCGGTTTGTGGCAAGGATTCATGGTCGGTATTTCCAACCCCAAAGACATCATCTTTTTCATTGCCTTCTTCCCACAGTTCATCCAGATCACCGAATCGTTCGGCAAAAGCATGATGGTGCTGTCCCTGCTGTGGGTAGCCATCGACTTCGCCGTGCTCAGCCTTTACATCTTTGCCATCGGCAAGATCGCCTCGCAGCGTAGCAATCGGATGATTTCACTGGCCTCGGGGGTTGCGCTGTTGCTGATCGCAGTCGGCGGCCTGGCCTACAACATCAAGGAGCTGGCGGGCTGACGCCTCGGTGCGAGACGCCACGCCGGACAACAAGGAGCGCCCATGACCCAGTCCAATACCGCAACATTAGGCCCGGGCTTGCCTGCGCCACTGTCGCTCGACTACCAGCGTTTCCTGCAACTGGGTAGCCGCCGTGCCCCGCACACCCTGCATGTGCACGAAAGCGGCTACCGTTCCGGCACCATCAACACCGATGCGCTCGGTTTGCGCTACAGCCATTGTGCCGGCAAGCGATTCTCGGCCGCCGAGTATGGCGGCACCGGCCGTGTCAACTTGCTCGTTGGCGGTTCGACCGCATTGGGGATCGGTGCCAGTTCCGATGAGAATACGGTGGCATCACACCTGTCGATGCTCACCGGAGAAGTGTGGTTGAGCTTGGCCGGCTGTGGGCTCAATGCCAGCCAGGAACTGCTGCTGTTTCTCACCCATCAGCATCGCTTCGGCGAAGTCGGCCACGTGGTGGTGCTCAGCGGCATCAACACCTTGGCCCACGAGGGCCTCGGCGAAATGCTAGGCGGCCCGCACGCTGCGCTGCATGCCAAGGCCTATCGGAACTACCTCAACAGTTTCAACGAAGGCGTGCTACCTGCCAGCCCGGCGCGCCGGGACTCGCTGTGGCAACGCCTTGGCCAGGCCCTGGCTCCGCGTCGGCAGCTGCCGCCCCCCGCCTGGCCATTGTCCGCCCCACAGAAACGCCTGGCACAGGCTGCCGACCGCATTGGCCGTACCTTGCGTCAATGGGAACGCTTGCTTGCCGACAGCCACGCCACCCTTACCTTCATTCTCCAACCGCTGCTGCCATGGTGCCGTGAAACGCTGCCTGCCGCAGAGCGAGCCATGCTGTCGGCATTGGAACAGCAACCGACCAACTTCGACCGACTGCTTGAAGGTGCCTTTGACAGTCAACTGCACATGGCCTTCTTCAGGCGCATCAAGAGCCAGGCAGACCCGGTGCCGTGTTACGACATGAACAGCATGCTGAGCAGCTCCCCTGTATTCGGGGCCGAGCTGTTCATTGATCGCTTGCACCTCAATGATTTGGGCAACAATGCGCTGGCCAAGGTGATCACCGCCAAACTGGGCCTTGCCCAGGAAAAAATTGCCCAACGCAAGGTCACACCGATCAAGCTCGTCTGACAAATGTGCGTTGCCCTTTCGGTCGGGCCTTCCGGTTGGCTAGAATAGGCCGTCGTTCCGATACGCCTGAGGCGCAAGTGTACTTGTCATGAACACCCGAGCCGTCCACCAGTACCTTTCTACTTATCCGGGCTGTGTTGCCAGTGAGGCCCGCCTGTGAGTGGTTTCGCCCGCGTGCCCGCACTCCTCATCTCGCTGATGCCGTTTGCCGCACAAGCGCTCGACGTGCGTATCGACCCGCATGCCGACCTGCTTTATCGCCAGGCCCTGCCATTGCTGGAGCAGGCCGATAACCCGGACGCTAACGGCAACACGCTGCGCACTGCCATTGGCGGCGATCCGGAACTCAAACGCCAAGGCCAGGCCATGGCCCGTACGCTTCCGACTGCGGTAGCCCTGCTTGAAAAGTCAGTGGAACTCGGCCATCCCGTGGCCCAATACCGTCTGGCACTGTACTACACGACCTACCTGCCAGCGGCGCAAATCCCTGATGCTGCATGCCCATTGCTCGAGGCCAGCCTCCAGCAGGGCTTTGCCCCGCCCGCTACGGCGATCGCCACCTGGTGCCCACCGTATAACGCCAGCCCCCGGTACCGCGAAGCACTCGAAGCGATCCCGGGCATGGCCACGCTGTATGCGCCCTACTACCCGCAACCGGCCACACGTCTGGCTTGCAGCCGCAGCCAGCCACAAGGGTTGGAAATGCAGTGGGGGCGCCAACGCGACTATCAGGCTGAGGTGTATCGGTTACTGGGCGACCTCGATCCGCAGCACCGCCGGGATTTGCTGCAAAAGGCGGTGGAAATTAATGGTTGCGTAGCTGCACAACGGCGGTTGACCAGCCAGCGTTGATCGTTGTTCTGGCCGTGGCAAACCAGCAAGATCGTTCAAGCAACCTGCCCCACCCTCTGGCATGCTGCGCTACCGAACAATAGTGTTGCAGCCATCATGCAAAGCAGTCCGCCTATCGCCCGCCAAGCTTTTCTGCACGGCGCCATCGCCATTCTTCCGTTATCACTGGCCGTTGCTCCTTGGGGCCTGCTTGCTGGCTCGATGGCCATCGAGGCCAACCTCAGTGCCTGGGAGGGTCAGGGCCTTTCGGCGATCGTGTTCGCTGGCGCCGCGCAACTGGTGGCGATCGGCATGCTCAAGGGCGGCGCCAACCTGCTATCGATTCTGCTGACCACACTGCTGCTCACCTCGCAGCATCTGCTTTACGGCTTGTCGATGCGCCCGGTGCTATCGAACCAGCCGCTGCGCTGGCGCCTGGGCCTGGGTTTCCTGTTGACCGATGAGTTCTTCGCGTTGACCAGCCACTATGACCAACAGCAATTCAACCGCTGGTACGCGCTGGGTGTCGGCCTGACCTTCTACGTGGCCTGGAACCTGTTCACCCTGGCCGGGATCGTGCTGGGCCAGAACATCCCGCATCTGGACCAGCTGGGTCTGGATTTTTCCATTGTCGCCACCTTCGTCGCCCTGATCGCCCCGCTCGTGCGCAACCTCGCCACGGTAGTGTGCGTGGCGGTGTCGCTGTTCTGTTCAGTCCTTTTCAGCTACTGGCACTGGGAAACCGCGCTGGTGGCCGCTGGCCTGCTGGGTATGGCTGCCGGCTTTATCTGCCAGAAATTTTCCGGAGGCCGCGTATGACCTGGTTACTGATCTTTGCCATGGGCGCCGTAGTGTTCCTCAATCGCTACGCTTTCCTGGAACCGCGCCTACCGCTGCGCCTGAGCTCCAATGCCCGGCAGTTTCTGGGCTTTGCCGTGCCGGGCATGCTCACCGCCATTTGCGGGCCTATCGTCTTCCTGCCCGGCCACCAGCTGGACCTGAGCCCGCTCAACCCCTACTTGCTGGGGGCTGTAGTGGCCATCGTCCTGGTGTTGTTGACCCGCAGTGTATTGCTGAGCATGCTGGTGAGCATGTTTATCTTCTTCCTGCTGCGCAGCTGGCTGACATGAGCACACCCCTGCGCGAACAGACCCACCTTTGGCAGGCGCCCGCGCTGGGCGATGTCGAGATGCTGCATGCGCGCTACATTCAGCAACGCTTCGCCCCACATGTTCACGAGGGTTACGTGTTCACCGTGATCGAGTCGGGTGCCCAGCGCTTCTGGCACCGCGGCAGCGAGCACCTGGCACCCGTGGGCAGCATGGTGCTGATCAACCCGGACGAACTGCATACCGGCGCTACAGCCCATGAGGCTGGCTGGCGCTACCGCGGGTTTTATCCGGAGCATGAACGGGTGACCGGCGTGCTCGACGAGCTGGAACTGGGCCGCCACGGCATGCCCTGCTTCAAGGACAGCGTGATCCAGGACCCGGCCCTGGCCATCGCCTTCAGCAAGCTGCATCGGCTGTCCGAAGCCAGCGCCAGTGCCCTGCAGCAACAGACCGCCTGGCGCCAGGCGGTTCTGGCCTTGGTACAACGACACGGCCAATGCGCTGAACCCGCGCCCCCTGGCCACGAACCACTGGCCGTAGCCCGCGCCCGCGAGCTGCTGGAGAGCCAACTGGCAGAACCGCCTTCGCTCGAAGCACTGGCAGGCGCGGTTAATCTATCGCCGTTCCATTTCGCCCGGGTGTTCCGCCAGGCCACCGGCCTGCCGCCGCATGCCTGGCTGAAGCAACGGCGCCTGGCCCGTGCCCGGGAAATGCTCAAGAGCGGCGTGACTGCAACCGGCGTGGCTTTCAACCTGGGCTTCGCTGACCAGAGCCACCTCAGCCGGCAATTCAAACAGGCCTATGGCGTGACCCCGGGCGCCTATCGCACCGCCTGCCTGCACGGGTAACTGCTGCTACACTGACAAGGCTGAATTGGAGGATCCTGCCATGTCCGAAAGAGAGTTCACCACCCTCATATCGTTGATGAACCAGCGCCAGGCCTGCCTGAGCAGTGCCTGCAAAGAGATCGCCGACTGGATCGACCGGCAGGGTGACGTGCCCGCCGCTGGCAAGATCCGTGCAAGTCTCAAGGCCCTGGAGGCCGACGAAGCCCAGGTCCGCAAGACCTTGACCTCGCTGACCCTGGAAAGGCCGCTGCCGCGTTTTCGCAGCTGAATGAAGTGGGGCCGCTTAGCGGCCCCGGATCAATCAGTGCTTCATGTGCATGTGGTCGTGCCCACCGCCCGTCTCGGCGTTGAGCGCCCGTACCGCTGCCTGCACTTCCAAGGTTTCCTTGCCACCCTTGGCATCTTCCACAGTCAGGGTCAGCGGGACTTTGTCGCCCTCCTTCACCTGCTGCGTCAAGCCCATCAGCATCACGTGATAGCCATTGGGGTCCAGGCTCACCGGCTTGCCGGCTGGCAGCTGCACGGCCTCGACCTGTTTCATGCCCATCACATCACCGTTCATGGTCATCTCATGCACTTGCACAGTCTTGGCCACAGGCGATGCTACCCCAATCAGCTTGCTGTCGCTGCTGGCAGTCAGGGTCATGAACGCACCGGTGGACTGCTGGTGCGGTACGCTTGCGCGTACCCAGGCATCACTGACGGTGGTCTGGGCCAAAGCCGGCAGCGCCAGGCCCAGCAGGGCAATAGCGGCCAGGCCGCGCTTGAACGGGTGCAGTGAAACAGCCATTAGCAGATCTCCATCAGGGTGACCAGGTCTTCGGCGCATTCCTTGGCGTTCAGGGAATGGCCCAGGCTCAGGCGCAGGGTGCCACGCGTATCGTAGACGTAGCTGGTGGACGAATGAGAGATGGTGTAGGTATCGCCGGCAGGGACCTTCTCGTAGAACACCTTGAACTCCTTGGCCACCTCGGCGATTTCCTCCGGGGTGCCAGTCAGGGCCATGAACGAGGGGTCGAAGGCCTTGACGTAGGCGTCGAGCACTTCGGGCGTGTCGCGCTCCGGGTCCAGGGTGATGAACACCACCTGGAACAGATCGCGGTCGCGGCCCCGGAGCTGCTTGCGGATTTGCGCCGCTCGCGCCAGGGTGGTCGGGCAGACTGCCGGGCACTGGGTGAACCCGAAGAAGATCATCGGCATGCTGCCGTAGAAGCTCGACAGGGTGACGTCATTGCCCTTGGTATCCTTGAGACGGAACTTACGCCCCAGGATTTCGTTGCTCATGTTCTTGCCGTACTTGAACTCAAGCCCTCGGGCCGGATTGCAGCCTGCCAGCAGGCCGAGCCCGAGAACGCCCATCCCGGCGACGACTGCGCGCCGGGTCAACAGATCATTCATGGAACCATCCTTTAAAGGGAAGGTGCCGACCCTCGGGACGGGCCGGCCGAAAAACCCGGGCATTCTGGCATGACACCCCGAGCGCTTCTACCCGACCAAGGCGGTGGTGGCCTGCAGCCCTTTAAACACGGGCTGCGGCCTGTTGTCGCAGGGGTTGAATCCGTAACAGTTTGTTGCTAAGAGCTTGTGGCCAGCCGTTCGCCGAACTACCGGTCAGTAGTACGCGTTTTCTTTCTGGGTGTGGTCAGTCACATCCCGCACGCCCTTGAGTTCTGGAATACGTTCGAGCAGGGTCCGCTCGATGCCGTCCTTCAGGGTTACGTCTGCCTGACCGCAGCCTTGGCAACCGCCACCGAACTGCAACACGGCAATGCCGTCGTCGACCACATCCACCAGGCTGACCTGGCCACCGTGGCTGGCCAGACCCGGGTTGATCTCGGTCTGCAGGTAGTAGTTGATACGCTCGTTGATCGGGCTGTCTTCGTTGACCATCGGCACTTTGGCGTTCGGCGCCTTGATGGTCAGCTGGCCGCCCATGCGGTCGGTGGCGTAGTCGACCAGCGCGTCTTCCAGAAACGGCACGCTGACGGCATCCAGGTAGGCAGTGAAGCTCTTCAGACCCACGGCGGTGTCGTCAGGCTTTTCTTCGCCCGGCTTGCAGTAGGCAATGCAGGTTTCGGCGTACTGGGTGCCCGGCTGGGTGATGAAAACGCGGATGCCGATACCAGGCGTGTTCTGCTTGGAAAGCAGATCGGCCAGGTAATCATGGGCGGCGTCGGTAATGGTTATAGCGCTCATGGAAGTTCCTCACAGACTTGCGGCCAAGTGTACGCCAACCTGGCCTTCGAACAAAGTCCTAGCATTTGACTCGGGAAAGAGCAAACGCCGGCGTTTGCTCCCGCGGTGCCGCCAGCCACGCCTGCATCCGCCGGTACAGGCCCCGCTCCAGCCACTGGTAGCTGAACCACGACATTAGTCCAATGGACGGCACGCACAGAGCAAAGACCAGGTAGGGATTCAAGTGCAGGCGCTGGCTGGCGAACCAGCCCGCGTACAGTACCAGTACGTGGATCAGGTACACCGAGTACGAGCAGTCCCCCAATGCCTTGAGCACCCGGTTGCCCTGGAAGTACCGCTCAAGTGCTACAAACGCCAACACTATCAGTGCGCTGGGAAGGCCCCAATGCAACAAGCGCTGGGACGCGTCCAGGTGGTAGATCGCGTAGCACGCCACACCCAGCACCGCCAGCGGCAACCACAGCCCTTCGCGCACCAGGCCGCGGCGGTACAGCACACCGATGCCGATACCGAGCAAGAATTCGTAGATGATGCCGTTGTTGTAGAAGCGGCTGAGCACGCCAAGGCGGCCCAGCACTTCGCTGACCAGCACCAGCGCAGCGGTCACCAGCAACAACTGGTGGCGCTGCCGGACAAGGAATGCCAGGCCAAACAACAGGTAGAAGAACATCTCGAAGTTCAGCGTCCAGCCCACGTTCAAGGTCGGGTACAGGCCGTAGCCACCCGGGTTCTCTGCCGGAATAAACAGCATCGACAGCAACAGGTGATGCCAGGTGAATGCCTGGTGTGGCATCCATTGGCTGAAGGCCAGTAGCAGTAGCGCCATCAGCACGGTGTAGAACCAATAGGCAGGGATGATTCGTAACGCGCGGTTGAGCAGGAACCGACGCGGCTCCACGGGCTTGTCTCGGGTCGAAAAGTAGATCACCAGCCCGCTGATGACGAAGAAGATGTCGACGCCCACGGCGCCGCGGTCAGTGAGCAACTGGCCAACGGGGCCAGTGGCATGGAAGTCGAAAAAGATCTGCATGAAATGGTGGCAGACCACCACCCAGGCGGCGAACGCCCGCAGTGCCTGAAGCGAATACAGCATGGATCACCCTGCGATTGCCTTGGTGCATTGAGGCCACAGTGGGGCTGCCTGGCAGCCCCGGACCACCCAACCTCTCCGACCGCAGGTGTGCCGGAAAGGTCAGCGCAACCGATCAGAGGTTCTCGTAGCGGTTCATGTCCAGCACCCCGGCCTCCAACGGCTGGGTTTCCTTGATGAAGGTGTTCAGGTCATGGAAGTAACGCCAGAACTGCGGGTGGCTGCGGCGCACGCCCCAACGCATGACGATGCGCTCGAACTTGGCGGCATCGTCGCGCGCGTACTCCATGTCTTCGACGAACTCAGGCACATCCGCCACCGGGATATTGAAGATGAAGTTCGGGTAACTGCTGAGCACCCCGGGGTACAAGGTCAGGGTATCGAGCCCCGGCTGGTAGCGCGCAGCCTCGCCCAGCAGGAACGCGACATTGCTGTGCGCACGGTTGCGCAGCAGGCTGTAGACCTGACGCTGGCCGCCCTGCCCTTCGATGCGCAACATTGTGGCTTCGGGTAATTGATTGATCACCTTTAGGCCTGCGGCCGGGCGAGATACCAGGCGGCTGAGCGACTGCTCGACGTTACGGAATTCTTCATTCATCTGCGGCCGCGAGCAATAGGCGCCCTGGCATCGGTTGATCGGATCAGGCGCTGCATTCAGGCTGCCGGTGCGCTGCAGCAGCTTGAGACCGAAGTCGCGCTTGGGATCGCGGGGGTCGAGCCTGATACCGCTTGGCGTGTCGCTGTCGATGTCTTCATAGTCGAGCCACATCTTCACCTTGCCACTGTTCTGGTACCAGTCGCTGAGAATTGCGCCACGCTGGTCCGCTGGCATCAGGCGCAGGAAGTTGACCTCGGCACCATTGCGGATCAGGTCGAAGTACAGCCGCGTCTGCAACTGGTGCGAGACATTGCCGAATACATCGAAATTGACCGCCAGCTGGTAATAGGTACGTTCGAGCAGCGGGTAGTCGAACAGCCACACAGTCAGTGGCACATCGCCGACCAGGCCCTTGGTCACCGCAGCGCTGTCGAAGTGGCGGAAGATGCTAAGCAGCGCATTGTCGTTGCCGGCCCACAGGGTCGACCAGCCCGGCGCCGGCATTTCGGCGTAGGCCTCACGACGCAACTTTTCATACTCGTTGCGCTTGTCACGGTAGGCATGCCACAGGCTGAGCACACTGCCCACGTCATCGATCTGGCCCGGCATGGCGAGCAACGGTGTGGCTTGGCCTCGGTACGCAGCATCGGTGACATAGCGGTCGTGCGCCGGCTCCTGGAACAGCGCCCAGAAGTTATCGCGAATCACATCGGTAGCGATCTGCCCACGGCATACCGGCCCGCGAATGAAGGTACGTACGAAGTACTCGGCGTTATCCAGCATGAACTGATAGCGCGCCACCGCCGGGATCGCCTCGAAGGTTTCGAACGGGTTGGCGCGGTGGCGCGGCCCATAGCCCGGCAGCGCGCTGGCGTGCCAGTCACCGGCATAGAACAGCTGCTTCACGCGCTTGAGCTTTTGCGGCCCCATCGGGTAAGTGATGTGGGTTTTATGCACGATCACACCCTGCACCGGAATCAATCGGTAATAGAAGTCGGTGCCCGGCGGGTCGTTAGGGCGGCGCGTGGCAATCAGATCGACTGGCTGGCCGCTGGGCGTGCGCGAACGTACCCACTGAAAGAAGTGGCCCTGCTCGCCGCCGACGAAATGGATGTGCGCCAGAAACAGGTGCTCGTAAAGCCAGCGCCCTACCAAGGCCTCCGTAGACCCCGGGCGATTGAGCAGTTCTTCCCATTCGGCGATCTGTTTTGCCTCGGCCGCGCTTGGTTGAATCGGCTCATACTCGACCGGCGCACCTGCAGCCAGCCAACCCTGCAGGGTCTGGTATTCCTTATCGGTCAGGCCGGTGACCGCCAGTGGCATCCCCTCTTTGGGGTGAGCGCCGGCATAGGCATCGAACTCATGGGGCAATGGGCACATGTTGTTGCGTTCAAGCCCCAAGACGATATCGTCAGGCAGCTTGGCGTTGGGGGTAAGCGGCGCCTTGTGCCCCAGCTCCAGCATGCGTGCCATCAATGCGGCCTGGCTGCCCTGGCCGTCGAGCACCGAATAGAAGCCCTTCTTGCGCCACTGCTCTTCGCTGTGCGCGTCGTAGAAAAGCCGCGTGGTCGGGACTGCCTTGCTCCTTTCACCCTGGTAGACCGGTATCTTGGTTGCACCACGCACAGCGCCTTCTGGGCTCTCCAGCTTCAGCTGACAGGCGGCGTCGTTGCAGGCGTGGCAGGCCACGCACTTCTCGGTGAAGATCGGTTGAATATCCCGCGTGTAGGAAATTACCGCGCTCGATTGGGGGGCTTGTGCGAGCGCGACGCTGCTGAGCAGCAGCGCGAAAGCGCCGACAAGAAAACGATGCACCATGTGCCGAAAGTCCTGGGTTCTAGTAAAGCCATCACGTTTGCCTGGTCGACCTTGGGTGCTTCACGGCGCAACATGAACGAAATTCATGCAAATGGCCAATGCGCCTAAAAACCGCGCAGCTTTGTTATGATTCCGCACCTTCTGATATTCGCCCGACCAGGTAGTTCCTATGTCCGACCGCAGCGCTCGTCTCCAAGCACTCCAGCACGCACTCAATGAGCGCATTCTGATCCTCGACGGCGGCATGGGTACTATGATCCAGAGTTACCGCCTCGAGGAACACGACTATCGTGGCACGCGCTTCGCCGATTGGCCAAGCGATGTAAAAGGTAACAACGACCTGCTGCTGCTTAGCCGCCCCGATGTCATCGCTGCCATCGAGAAGGCGTACCTGGACGCTGGCGCCGACATTCTCGAAACCAACACCTTCAACGCCACGCAGATTTCCCAGGCCGATTACGGCATGGAGTCGCTGGTCTACGAACTGAACGTCCAGGGCGCGCGCATCGCCCGCCAGGTTGCCGACGCCAAGACCCTGGAAACGCCGGACAAGCCACGCTTCGTTGCCGGCGTGCTCGGCCCGACCAGCCGAACCTGCTCGATTTCCCCGGACGTCAACGACCCCGGCTACCGCAACGTCACCTTCGACGAACTGGTGGAAAACTACATCGAGGCGACCCGCGGCCTGATCGAGGGCGGCGCCGACCTGATCCTCATCGAGACCATCTTCGACACGCTCAACGCCAAGGCAGCGATCTTCGCCGTGCAGCAGGTGTTCGAAGATGACGGCATCGAACTGCCGATCATGATCTCCGGCACCATCACCGATGCCTCGGGCCGTACCCTGTCCGGCCAGACCACCGAAGCGTTCTGGAACTCGGTACGCCATGCCAAGCCGATTTCCGTTGGCCTGAACTGCGCGCTGGGGGCGAAGGACCTGCGCCCTTACCTTGAAGAGCTGTCGACCAAGGCCGACACCCACGTTTCCGCCCACCCCAATGCCGGCCTGCCAAACGCCTTCGGCGAGTACGACGAAACCCCGGCCGAGATGGCTGCAGTGGTCGAGGAGTTCGCGGCCAGTGGTTTCCTCAACATCATCGGCGGTTGCTGCGGTACCACGCCCGGGCACATCCAGGCCATCGCCGAGGCAGTGGCCAAATACAAGCCGCGCCAGATTCCAAAGATCGCCAAGGCCTGCCGGCTGTCGGGCCTGGAACCGTTCACCATCGATCGCCAGTCGCTGTTCGTCAACGTCGGTGAGCGCACCAACATCACCGGCTCCGCCAAGTTCGCCCGGCTGATCCGCGAAGAGAATTACACCGAAGCGCTGGAGGTCGCCCTGCAGCAGGTAGAGGCCGGTGCTCAGGTAATCGACATCAACATGGACGAAGGGATGCTCGACTCCCAGGCAGCCATGGTCCGTTTCCTCAACATGATTGCGGGCGAGCCGGACATCTCTCGCGTGCCGATCATGATCGACTCGTCGAAATGGGAAGTGATCGAAGCGGGCCTCAAATGCATCCAGGGCAAGGGTATCGTCAACTCGATCTCCATGAAAGAAGGCGTCGAGCAATTCAAGCACCACGCACGCCTGTGCAAACGCTACGGCGCGGCCGTGGTAGTGATGGCCTTCGACGAGGTCGGCCAGGCCGACACCGCTGCCCGCAAGAAGGAAATCTGCCAGCGCAGCTACGACATTCTGGTCAATGAAGTCGGTTTCCCGCCGGAAGACATCATTTTCGACCCGAACATCTTCGCCGTCGCTACCGGCATCGAAGAGCACAACAACTATGCCGTGGACTTCATCGAGGCCTGCGCCTACATCCGTGACCACCTGCCACATGCGCTGAGCTCGGGCGGCGTGTCCAACGTGTCGTTCTCGTTCCGCGGCAACAACCCGGTGCGCGAGGCGATCCACTCGGTATTCCTGTTCCACGCCATCCGCAACGGCCTGACGATGGGTATCGTCAACGCCGGCCAGCTGGAGATCTACGACGAGATCCCGGCCGAGCTGCGCGAGCGGGTCGAGGACGTGGTGCTCAACCGCACCCCTGAAGGTACCGATGCGCTGCTGGCCATCGCCGATGATTACAAAGGCGGGGGTGCCACCAAGGAAGTCGAGAACGAGGCCTGGCGCTCACTGCCGGTCGGCAAGCGTCTGGAACATGCGCTGGTCAAAGGCATCACCGCACACATCGTCGAAGACACCGAGGAGTGCCGCCAGCAATGTGCGCGCCCGATCGAAGTCATCGAAGGGCCGCTGATGAGCGGTATGAACGTGGTTGGCGACCTGTTCGGCGCGGGCAAGATGTTCCTGCCGCAGGTGGTCAAGTCGGCGCGGGTGATGAAGCAGGCCGTGGCCCACCTGATCCCGTTCATCGAGGCCGAAAAAGGCGACAAGCCCGAAGCCAAGGGCAAGATCCTCATGGCGACGGTCAAGGGCGACGTGCACGACATCGGCAAGAACATTGTCGGCGTGGTCCTGGGCTGCAACGGCTATGACATCGTCGACCTCGGCGTGATGGTACCGGCAGAGAAGATCCTGCAGACCGCCCGCGACGAGAAGTGCGACATCATCGGTTTGTCCGGCCTGATCACCCCGTCGCTGGACGAGATGGTTCATGTTGCCCGCGAAATGCAGCGCCAGGGCTTCGAGCTGCCGTTGATGATCGGCGGCGCCACCACGTCCAAGGCCCATACCGCAGTCAAGATCGAGCCCAAGTACAGCAACGATGCGGTGATCTATGTGACCGACGCCTCCCGCGCGGTAGGTGTGGCCACCCAGTTGCTGTCCAAGGAACTCAAGCCCGGCTTCGTTGAAAAAACCCGCCTGGACTACATCGAAGTGCGTGAACGCACTGCCAACCGCAGTGCCCGCACCGAGCGCCTGAGCTACGCGCAGGCCGTGGCGGCCAAGCCAAAATACGACTGGGCCGCTTATCAGCCGGCGGTCCCTGCCTTCACAGGCGTCAAGGTGCTGGACAACATCGACCTGCGCACCCTGGCCGAGTACATCGACTGGACGCCGTTCTTCATTTCCTGGGACCTGGCCGGCAAATTCCCACGCATCCTCACCGATGAAGTGGTGGGTGAAGCGGCAACCTCGCTGTACAAGGATGCCCGCGAGATGCTCGACAAACTGATCGACGAGAAGCTGATCAGTGCGCGCGCCGTGTTCGGCTTCTGGCCAGCCAACCAGGTTGCCGATGACGACATTCAGGTCTACGGCGACAACGGTCAGCCCCTGGCCACCTTGCACCACCTGCGCCAGCAGACCATCAAGCCCGATGGCAAGCCGAACCTCTCCCTGGCCGACTTCGTCGCGCCCAAAGACAGTGGCGTCACCGACTACGTGGGTGGCTTCATCACCACCGCCGGCATTGGTGCCGAGGAAGTGGCAAAGGCTTACCAGGACAAGGGCGACGACTACAACTCGATCATGGTCAAGGCCCTCGCCGACCGCCTGGCCGAGGCATGCGCCGAGTGGCTGCACGAGCAGGTGCGTAAAGAGCACTGGGGTTATGCGCGCGACGAACACCTGGACAACGAGGCACTGATCAAGGAACAGTACAGCGGCATCCGCCCTGCACCAGGCTACCCGGCCTGCCCGGACCATACCGAAAAAGAAACGCTGTTCCGCCTGCTCGATGGCACAGCCATCGGTGAAACCGGCCCCAGCGGCGTGTTCCTCACTGAACACTTTGCCATGTTCCCCGCGGCTGCGGTCAGCGGTTGGTACTTTGCTCACCCACAGGCGCAGTACTTTGCCGTGGGCAAGATCGACAAGGACCAGATAGACAGCTACAGCGCACGCAAAGGTCAGGATGTGAGCGTCAGCGAGCGCTGGCTGGCGCCTAACCTGGGCTACGACAGCTGACATTCATGGGGCCGCTTTGCGGCCCCATTTGCCATCTACACTGTCCCTGATTGCCTCCGAATATCCAAGGAGCCAGCATGGACGATTCCAGCCAAGGCAAACCCCCTACCTTCTGGCAGATGCTGCACAGCATCCTCGCCGCCGCGCTGGGTGTGCAGAGCGGCAAAAACCGCGCGCGTGACTTTACCCACGGCAAGGCCAGCCACTTCATCGCACTGGGCGCACTATTCACCTTGGTGTTCATTCTGATTCTGGTCGGCCTGGTACAACTGGCGCTGCACCTGACAGCACACTGAAACGCAACCCGCCCGCGCAACTCCCTTGCGCGGGCGGCTCAGTTTGCGTCACGGCGTGGAGCTAAGGCTATTGGTGGCTGACCCAGTACACGGCGGTGACCACCACCAGGACGATAAGGCAGAGGATCGCCCAGGCATCGACGCTACTGTCAGCTTTGCGGACCTTGGTTGTATTTCCCATTGCATTGCCTCTTGTAGTGATTATGGGAATGCACTTCACAACCAGCAGTTAAGACGACCAATGCCCTTCTCTCAAGCAGGGTTTTTCAGTACTCGACAGGTGACGTCAGGAAGGGATAACGGTAAGCCGGCGGGCGCTCTCTGGCGCTGAAACGCTGGAAGTCGACACCAAAGTCGTCCTGTTCCGCCAGTTTGAGCCAGCGCTTTGCCTTGAGCGGATCGATCGACTGCAAAACAGGCATCACATGGTCGCGTTTACCGTCCCGGGCGATCTCCACACCATAGGCATCGTCATGGAGCATTACCATGGCCCAGCCGCCGAGACTGAAATGCCCACCCATCAACACCCCCAGGCGCCCATCGATGCGCGCTCGCAAGGCCTCGGGGGAGCTATTGACGGCGCTGAACACTACATCCCGCCCAGGCTTGCGCCCCGCAGCCTCGAACGCACGCATGGCGCCAAAGGCCATTTCGTCGTTGGCCGACCATACCAGCTTGGTATCCGGGTAGCGCTGCAGTAACTGCTGCGCCTGTTCAAAGGCGCGCTGGCGGTTCCAGCCACCGTAAACCACCTGCCGCAGGCGCACCTGAGGGAAATCGGCCAAGGCGCGACGCATGCCTTGTTCGCGCAACTGCGAGGCGGGTGTGGTCTTGAGCCCGGCGAAAGCCACCAGGTCCACCGGCTCGTTACTGCGCGGTAGCAAAGCTACCATCTGGTGCAGCATCTGGTAACCGGCCTGCTCGTCATTGGCCGTCAAGGCCCCTAACAAAGCGCCGTACTTTGAGGGCTGGGCTTGAATGCTGCTCGCCTGGCTGGCAGTCAGCCCGTTGTTGACCAGTAACAGCTTGACCCCGCTACCTTGCGACAAGCGAATGATTTGCGGCGCAACGTATTGCTCGTTGACCAGCACGAGGTATTCCGGGCGCTGCGGCCCCTTGAGCACAGCCCGCGCCTGGCTTAGTGCGCGCTCGGCATTGCGCGCGCTGTATTGCACCTTCAGCGTCATGCCCAAGTCGTCAGCGGCCGCCTGCATGAAACGCGAGTAACTGGCCCAGAACGTCTCACTGGGCAGGCCCGGGTTGAGGAACACCACCGAAGCGGCCTGAGCACTGGCCGCCAGCGGCAGGCTCAGGCACAAGCTGTAGCACAATGCCTTGAGCATGCGGTTACATCCTTACCAACAAACCCGCGAGTATAAACCTGCGGCAGTGAGTGCCGGATAAATGCCAGTCGATCTCACTTAGTTCGTTTGGTTCTTTTCATATGCAAAAACATCACTTTAGCGCATAAACGCAACCTGATATCGTTTCCCCGCTCCGAACCGGAGTGCGCGGCCGTGCGCGCGAATAGCTGCATGCAGCCTGAGACAGGACTTTTATGTACGTATACGACGAGTACGATCAGCGGATCATCGAGGACCGCGTCAAGCAGTTCCGTGATCAGACCCGCCGCTACCTGGCCGGTGAGCTGAGCGAAGAAGAATTCCGCCCTCTGCGCCTGCAGAACGGCCTCTATATCCAGCGTTTCGCCCCGATGCTGCGCGTCGCCGTGCCCTACGGCCAGCTGAACGCCCGCCAGGTGCGCACACTGGCCAAGATCGCCCGCGATTACGACAAGGGCTATGCCCACATTTCCACCCGCCAGAACGTGCAGTACAACTGGCCGGCACTTGAAGACATCCCGGACATCCTTGCCGAACTGGCCACCGTGCAGATGCACGCGATCCAGACCAGCGGCAACTGCCTGCGCAACACCACCACCGATCAGTTCGCCGGTGTTGCCGCAGACGAAATCATCGACCCGCGCCCCTGGTGCGAGATCGTCCGCCAGTGGACCACCTTCCACCCGGAATTCGCCTACCTGCCGCGCAAGTTCAAGATCGCGATCAACGGCTCGAAGGAAGACCGCGCGGCCATCGAAGTGCACGACATCGGCCTGGAGCCGGTGCGCAACGCTGCCGGTGAGCTGGGCTTCCGCGTGCTGGTCGGTGGCGGCCTGGGCCGTACTCCGGTGGTCGGTTCGTTCATCAACGAATTCCTGCCGTGGCAAGACCTGATCAGCTATCTGGACGCCATCCTGCGTGTGTACAACCGTTACGGCCGTCGTGACAACAAGTACAAGGCGCGGATCAAGATCCTGGTCAAGGCCCTGACCCCGGAAGTGTTCGCCGAGAAGGTCGAGGCCGAAATGGCCCACCTGCGTGGCGGCAGCACCACCCTGACCGAAGAAGAAGTACAGCGTGTTTCGCGCCACTTCGTCGATCCGGACTACCTGGCCCTGGACAACGTTGACTACAGCGCCCAGGACGCCGAATACCCTGGCTTCGCCCGCTGGCGCTCGCGCAACACCCGCGCCCACAAGCGCCCTGGCTACGTGGCCGTGACCCTGTCGCTCAAGCCCACCGGCGTTGCCCCGGGCGACCTGACCGACAAGCAGCTGGACGCCGTGGCAGACCTGTCAGAGCGCTACAGCTTTGGCTTCCTGCGCACCTCGCACGAGCAGAACATCATCCTCGCCGACGTCGAGCAGCGTCAGCTGCACGCCCTGTGGATGGAGCTGCGCGAAGGTGGTTTCGCCACGCCGAACATCGGCCTGCTGACCGACATCATCTGCTGCCCTGGCGGTGACTACTGCTCGCTGGCCAACGCCAAGTCGATCCCGATCGCCGAATCCATCCAGCGCCGCTTCGACGACCTGGATTACCTGTTCGACATCGGCGAGATCGACCTGAACATCTCCGGCTGCATGAACGCCTGCGGCCACCACCACGTCGGCCACATCGGCATCCTCGGCGTGGACAAGAAGGGCGAGGAGTTCTACCAGGTGTCCCTGGGCGGCAACGCCGCGCGCGACGCAAGCCTGGGCAAGATCCTCGGCCCGTCCTTCGCCCAGGATGACATGGCCGACGTGATCGAGAAGCTGATCGCCGTGTACGTGGAACAACGTACCGAGGAAGAGCGTTTCATCGACACCTATCAGCGTATCGGCATCGACCCCTTCAAGGAACGCGTCTATGCAGCGAATCATTAAGAACAACCAGATCGTCGACGAAACCTGGCACCTGCTGCCCAAGGAAACCACGATCGACGAGCTGACCAACTGCGACGACTACATCGTCCCGCTGCAACTGTGGCGTGACCATGCCCACATGCTCAAGGCTCGCGACGGTGGCCTGGGCGTGTGGCTGGACAGCGATGAACAAGCGGAAGAGATCGGTGATGACGTGCAGCACTTTCAGGTCATCGCCCTGAACTTCCCGGCCTTCACCGATGGGCGCAACTACTCCAATGCGCGCCTGCTGCGTGACCGCTACCAGTTCAAGGGCGAGCTGCGCGCCATCGGCGACGTACTGCGTGACCAGCTGTTCTACCTGGCACGCTGCGGCTTCGATGCCTTCGCCATCCGTGCCGACAAGGACCCGGAAGATGCCCTGCAAGGGTTGAAGGACTTCTCGGTGACCTATCAGGCCGCCACCGACGAGCCGCTGCCGCTGTTCCGCCGCCGTTGATCGTCTCCCGGCATGGTCCACCGCACGGTGGCCATGCCTCTGCTTCTACAACCATCTGGCTACACCGCTTCTCAGCCCCTGCGGTTCTGAGACCTTCTGCTTCCTGTTCCCGGCTGCGGCGCAGCAGCTCGCTCCCATTCGGCCCGCAGCCGGGCCAGTGCTTCACGCACGCGCTCCATGACCGTCTCACTCAGCTGATTCTGCTCGAGGTTGACCCTGTGCGGGTGCGCTTCGACCCAGCTCAACGCCTCCTCGCTCAAAGCCCCGATGCGATTGCCACGCAAGTCCAAGACCAACTCCGGGTAACGCTGCAACAACGTCAAAGGAAGACGGCGCAGGCCTGTTGCACACAACGATACGTAGTGAAGATGAACGTTGTAGCGTAACTGCGGCGCCACCCCCAACGGGTTCGCGTCAAGGTTGAGAATTTCAAGCCTGGGAAACCACTCCAGCCGCAGTTGGGATTGCGCGTCGAGGGTGATGAAATTGTTCTGCAGGTGCAACTGGGTCAGTCTACCCAAGTAATTCAGATTTTCCGGGATGGTGAGCAAGCGATTCGAGCCGACGTTCAGAGTGCTCAACTGCGCAAGGTTGCCGACACTGCTCGGTACAGCACTCAGGAGGTTGCCGCTCAATTGCAGGTTTTCAAGGCTGACCAGTTGCCCTACCCGATCATCCAGGACCGCGATCTGATTGAAGGAGAGATCGAGATGCGTCAGGCGGGCCAACTGCTCTAGCCCGGCGGGGAGGTCATCGAGCTGATTGCCACTGAGGTCCAGCTCGACCAGTTCGGTCAAGTACTCCAGGCCCACCACTGTATCGAGCATGTTACCCCCAAGGTTCACACTGCGCAGGTGCGGCAAATGCTCAAGTCCATCAAGCGCTCGCAGGCGATTGCCCGATAGGTCCATTGTTACCAAATTAGGAAACCGACTCAGGAAATCCGGCTCGATGACCGAAACCTGCTGGTTGCACAACGACAATTTACGCACCTGATCGAACACGATGCCCATGGGCAGCGCAGGTAACGAACTGACAGTCCAGCTTTCCTTGCTCGAGCGCAGGGGTGGCTCTTCATCGTGGTAACGCGACTGCCAGAAACCCCGCAGGAGCTCCGCCATATTGGATCGCGCTGCATACTCAGGGTCGCCAGGCAGCCCGCGCCAGATTGCCAGGCTGGCTTCAAGGCGACTGGACAGATGCGCAAATGCTCGCGAGCCAGGGCCATGGACAAGTCCGAGCTGAAACCACATCCGATAGTTGCCGCGGGCCAGCGCCAAGGTCAGGGCGTCCTCCTCCTCCCTGCGTTGCTCTGCAATTTGCTCCGCCGCACGTGTCGGGGCCGGGTCTTGTGCGCCCTCCCTGAAAAGTGCAGTTCGCCGTTCGTCGTAGGTTTGACGTATGGCTGCAAACTGATCGGCATAAGCGAGTTTGACGTGGTCCTGCCAGAACGCCTGTTGCGCCAGGAACAGGCTGAGTGCATCGGCTGTTTCGGCCTCGTATACGGCTGCCTCGGCTTCTATCAGGTCGTTTGGGGTCACACTTTCGACATGCCTGAAACTGAGGTAAGTCGGTTGGCCGTAAATACCCAATGGCTCTGCAAGCTGAACCCGAAAGGCCTGGTAGATCTCACCAGGGTTGAATGGCACAGAGCGCCGGCGCAAACCTTCGATGTGCCGTGCAGCAAAGCGGTTAACCTGATCAAGCCTGAACAACTCACGCCCAAGGCCGCGCAACTCATGCTCAAGGCGCCAACCACGCAGGCCTTCTGTGCGCAACGCTAGCTTCAAATTGACGAGCAGCACATCGAGGTCCACGCTGCGCCGTGGCACGGCAGCCTGCTGGAATACTGCCCGTCGAACATGAGCATGGTTGTACATGCAATAGAGCAGCTCACCCACGCGACGCCGAAAGTCTTGGGGTTCTACGGCAAAGCGCTCGGAATGCAGCAACGCACTGAGAAAAGCGAAGAACTCTTCGCTGCCTTGTTCTTGAGCAAGCGCCTGCCAATACCTGCGTCGCGGCGCGGCTTCCCGCTCGGTCAGCCCTTCGAGCCACGGAGCGCTGCCCTCCTCCCCCTGCTGGATGGCTGCTACAGGCTCGACGGCAACCCGCTCGAGTGCAGCCGGTGAAAGTGGGTTGCCCTGCAAGCGCGCGCAGGCGGGGTTGGCGCGTAGCCAGCCGGCCTGCGCTTCACTGATGTCGACAATGCGATTGTTACGCAGATCGAGCTGCTCCAGTTGCTCTAGGGCGCTGGTATCAGGTATCGAGATCAGCCGGTTGGACGACAAGTCCAGGCGCCGTACATTGGGGAAACGGGAGAGCCAGCCCTCGCTGAGCGCCGTCAGATGAAGATTGCGCAGTACCAGTGAAGTCACATGGTCGAAGTGAACGCGTTCAGGCAGTTCGGGCAGGCTGCCCAAGGCAGATCCCTCCAGTATCAACGCAGGATGGCCGTCACCGTCGCGAGCGCGTCTTTGCCAGGCATGACGAATCCGCCGAGCCATGCGTGCTCGCCGGATCAACTGAATCGGCCCCGACGATTGCCGACGCCACAACCCCAAAGCCTGATCAAGCGTGCGCAGCTCTTCACACAGGCGCAGGTAGTGATTCCAAGGTGTCAGCCCAAGCGTGCGGGCGTTCTGCGTAAACTGCTCCATCGCGTTTTCGTCGGAATCGGGGAACAGCCGTTGGATACCCCGACGCAACGCGCGATTGCTGCTTTCACCACGGCCACTCAAGGGGTAACCCAGGCGCCCGTCGCCCAGCCGTACCGGCGGCCTGAAACCAAGGCCGACTGGCGCCATGCGCAAAATTGAAGCGGAGAGCTCGCGCTCTTCGCTGGCCCACTGCGACATGGCCTCAGCCAGTGCTTCGGGGGAATCGCTGGCATCGCCCAACATCCTTTTCTGCCAGGGATCGAGCTGCTGCAACAGGGCCTGGAACAGGCTGTCATCAGCTCTGGCCAACGGCAACGGGTTTGCGCGCGCATCCAGCGCCTGATAACCCTGGGCAGTTCGAAGCACGGTGAGTACCTCGCTGGCCGCTTGCGTTCCGGCCCACGCAGTCATTTCACCCGACAGCGTGTCACCGCGCAGCTCGATGCGCACCCCTCGCCAGGGCGCGCGCTCGGCGATCAGGCCCAATGCCAGTTGCTCGGTGTCACGATTGATTGCTGCGGCTTGAAGCAGGCCCGCACAGGCGCGGTCCAGGCGGGTATCGCGCACGTACCACCGCGCCTGCTCGGCCAAGGCCAACGGCACACGCTGGTGCGCAAGCATATGCTCCACCTGGTCCTCGGGCGCATGTTCGATGATCTCACGCGCGCCCATTACCGAGAGGCCGGGAAAGTCCCGGCGAAGCAGGGTTTGCGCTTCGCCGGGCAGGGGCTGCTGAGCCTGTAGCTGTCGCTCGAAGTCCACCCCTTTCAGCTCGGGCCGCCGAGCGTGCAACTGCTGCCTCTGCACCGCATCGCGCAAGCGCGCCGGAGCCTGTGCCTGGTCTACGTGCAAGCGGCGCAGTTGATCTTGGTTGAACCCCGTTGCCCGCATCACCGCGTGTATGGCCTGTTCATCGAGGTGCGCCCAGCCCGCATCGAGGTCCTGAAACAACTCAGCGCTGCCCTGCCATTCGTGGGGCGTCTCCAGTTCATGCTGCCAGCCAGCGCCCTCACTGCCCTCAAGCAGCGGTGCATAACCGTTGGGACGCACGGGATGGCGGATGCGACGCTGCTGTGTTTGAGCCTCCAAGTAGGTCAAATGGCTGGCCAAGGGTGTACGCACATATTCTGTGCCTTGCAGGCTGATCAGCTCGCCGACGGCTCCTCGGTCTTGGACGGCATAGCCTGGCAGCCTGGGGTCGCACAATTTCACGGTGTGCTCATCCGTGTACACCGGCACCAGGTCTTCGACGCGAGCGCCCTCCATCAGGTGGTGCGATGCCGCGCCTGCACCGACATTGACGGCCGTCATGCCCACGGTTTGCGCTACGGAGTACATGTGCTCCAGCGCACCCTGCCGGTCCCCCAGGCGCCAATCGGCATAGCCCTCGTAAACATCGTCAGCCACCTGCAACGCGGTGATTCCCAGCAATGGCAAGGCAAGTGCAGGTAGCGCAAAGCTCGCCAGGCCCAACGCATCCAGGCCAAAGCTGAGGTAGAAATGCAGGCGCCTGTCGCGTTGCTGCGCGTCCACTTCGGCGGTGGGTATGGCGTGCACTTTGGCGTTGTCCAGCAGCGTGTCGATCAGTTGCCGGCGCAGGTATTCGAACAACGGCTGCTCGATTGGTGCGTAACGCCCATCGAGCTGGACCGGCACATCCTCGCCAGTATCGTTCAGCGCTTCGGTCAAGGCACGGGTGTAGGCAGCCCGGTCGCGTTCACCGATAAAGCGCTGGAAGAATTCGACGTAGCCGGGCAAACGGAACTGTTTACCCACCGTCAGGAACAGCGATGCCCACGAGGTATACCAGGTCAGCGGGCCTTGAGGATCATCAGGGATCCAGCACAATATCCCCTCGAACACGTCACCGGTCGTACGCTGATGGGTTATCTCGAACGCCACTGCGCCTCGCACAAGCCGACCGAACACACGCAATTGCATTGGCCGCAGCCCAGGGATCGATGGAGGTGTAACAGAGATCAGATCAATCAGCGGGGCACAATGTTCATAGGCATGCCTTGGTATTTCACCATTGACCAGTGCCAGCCGCAGCGTCGCCTCAAGGCTCGCGCGATAGCCTGCCTCGATCAGCGTGCCCAGTTGTTTTCCCGCTTCACCGCCGGGTGCCAGCTGCGCGCGCAGGTACGCCTGGTAACGCCCCCCCAGGTCGAGCGAGCGGCACAGGGTAAAGAATGCCTTGGCCGAGAGCGCGTACGCATTCCCTGCTGCATCCAGCACCGCAGAGCCCTGCATGATGCTGGTGGCGAATGTTTCACCCTCGGTAAAGTTATGCAACGCCGATTGCAGCAGGCTGTGCTGGTAAATCTGCTCCTTGATCCCATCCGGCACCTGCGCAACATGCGAGGGATATCGCTGCAGGGTCCTGCGCCGTAGCGTGGCCCGGCGCACATCGATGGTAAGTTGATGCTCCGCCTGCAGAGCTTGTTGCAGCAGCGGTTCGGCAAATGCATCGAGTGGAGTGATCCGCGCCAGCCATTCGTGCAACTGATGCTGTAGCTGCTGCTGTCGCTGCTGGCTCTCGTGCAAGCTGTGGAGGGTGTCGGACGGAAGTTCGGTCAGCCAGGCGGGCAAGCGGCTGGCAATCAAGGCGTTGGTGGAGTCATCGGTGAACGGCTGACTTGGCATCGCGGGCTCCTGGGGCGTAAAACCGCGATTGCACCACCGCGTAACGAGGTTTTTGCGTTAACTATTGCAACCTGCCGCCATGACAGAAGTTCACGTTTGCACAAGCGCTGCCGATAACAGTTACATCTGATGACCAGAAAGGAAGCTGGCGATGAGCCCGATTACCTCAGTGGTGCGCCTGACCTCCGTCGCACACATCACCCACCGTGCGCCTCAGGTACCCACCACCCTGTCGGCAGACGCGCCGATGACATCACCGAGCACGGTGGTAAGCCTTGGCCAGCAAGAAAGCCGCGTCGATACCCAGACCTACACGGTCAAAGGTACCCTCGGTGAAGCGCAGACCCGGTATGTGTGGGAGCAGGACGGCATCGATAAACTCAGCATGTACATGCTGAGTGCCATTCAGGCCTCCTCCCCGGCAGCGCGCTTCCAGGGGCTCGGTGCTGCCCTGCTGGAGCAACTGGCAGCCAGCGGTGGCCAACGTATTTCGCAATCCGGGCTGGCGATCGATGATGGCGCGACAAACGACCCGTTGTTGCTGGCCATGCAGCAGGCCAGGCTGCGCGAACACGCAACCAGCAGCGTCAGCTTCAATCTCACTACCGGCTCAGGCGCCACCGTGACGGTGGGCCTCTACAGCAGCACCAACGGCCTGGCGGTGGATGCCGACGTGCAAGGCGGTACGTTGACCAGTGAGGAACTCAAAGGCTTGGCAGCGCTTGCGAACAGCTTCCAGGCTGCCCTCAACGGGCTGACCCAGGAACCACCCAGCCTGCAGCTGGGCGCACTGGTAAAGCTCGACCCGGCGCTGTTCACCGGTTTGCAGTTGAATGCCAAATTGCAGACCGCTAGCGGCGAACAGCAAACCTTCGACCTGCAGCTGAACGAAGATTCCCGCAAACTCACGCTGCAAGGCGCCAACGGCACGGTCAAGATGAACCTCGACACCCAGGACGGTGCGCTGCTGGGCAGCCAGGCTCAGCGTCAGGCAGCCGTGGCCAACTACCTGCTCCAGTTCGACGCTGCACAAAAGCGCGGCCATGGTGACGTGCAACTGATGGCACTGTTCAAAGATGCCTTCAGCCAGCTCAACAGCGTGGACGATACCAGCAAGCGCCCTGCAGGCCATGACCTGGCGCAGAGCACGGCCAGCCGCCTGCTGTTGAGCGGCCTTGCCGACTTCGATGCCTCGATCACGCAGACCGAACAGAAGATCAATCCGATGCGGCCTGAAGAAGTGGACCACTTCGACTACAAGGTTTCGCAATCGACCACTCTGCAAGGCCCGGCAGCGGACCTGGCCGTGGAGCAGGAGCAACGGGCAAGCATGAAAGCCGCCTGGCATGAAGGCCTCAATCCGCTCGTCGGCCTGACCCTAACCCGCGACAACAAAACGCAGAACTACAGCTATCACACGATCGACGACCAATCGCGCAGCAGCACTCGCCTGGCGTTCTCCAACAACGCCCTGGTCGAGGCGACCGCGACTCAAGAGGCCAGCCAGAAAGAGCGCGTGCGCACCTATCAGGAGGGCGTGCTGCAGGACGATACGACCAATAGCGCAGCGGCCGCCCAAGCTCGCGAACTGCTGGACGTGCTTGACGAGCTGCTCAGCCAGGATCGGGCTGTGCGGCGCGCAGGGCTGGCCTCTACGCTGCAAGAGCAACTGGCGGGGTTGAGCCATCAGTGGTTGCTGCAGTCGGCGCCAGGACAAATTGCAACGTGAACCAAAGGTAGCCAGGTTTTTTACAGCACCTGAATCACAAGCCAACGGATGACTCGTGATTTCAGGTCAAAAGACCTTGGCACTGTCCCGTCTTAATCAAAGCCTGCAAAACCCCCACACTGCTCCCCATTCGAACGAGGTCGGCAGCAGGGCACCTAAGCTCTGGTTCAACCTCAGTCACTCAGCAGGAGCAGCCCCATGAGCATTCCATCTTTCGGCCTTGGCACCTACCGCCTCACCGGCCAGGCCGTCATCGACTCGGTCAAGTCCGCCCTGGCGCTGGGCTACCGCGTCATCGACACCGCGCAGATCTACAAGAACGAAGCCGACGTAGGCCAAGCCATTGCCGAAAGCGGCGTACCGCGTAGCGAACTGTTCATCACCACCAAGATCTGGGTCGACAACCATGGCGCTGACAAACTGGTCCCCAGCTTGCGCGAGAGCCTGGCCAAGCTGCGCACTGACCACGTCGACCTGCTGCTGATCCACTGGCCAGCCCCAGGCAAGGGCATCGAACTGGCCGAGTACATGACAGCTTTGGCCGAAGCCAAAAAACTCGGCCTGACCCGTCAGATCGGCGTGTCAAACTTCAACATCGAACTCACACGCCAAGCCATCGAGGTGGTCGGCAAAGGCGAAATCGCCACCAACCAGGTCGAGCTCAGTCCCTACCTGCAAAACGCCAAACTGGCTGCCTACCTCAAGGACCAGGGCATCACCGTCACCTCGTACATGACCCTGGCCTACGGCAAAGTGCTGAAGGACCCGGTGCTGGTCGAGATCGCCGCCAAGCACAAGGCCACGGTCGCCCAGGTGGCCCTGGCCTGGGCCATGCAGCTGGGTTACGCAGTGATCCCCTCCTCCACCAAGCGCGAAAACCTGGCCAGCAACCTGCTCGCCTGCAGCCTGAGACTGGATGCCGACGACATGGCGCGCATCGCCTCGCTCGAGCGCAATGGCCGTGAAGTCAGCCCGGATGGCCTGGCGCCCGCCTGGGACTGATTACCCACTGCATGTCGGTACCGGCTTGTTCGTGGCCGGTATCACTGCTCATTGACCTTTGAACCGGAGCTCCTGATGAGCACGCTTTCCCCAAAACGGGTTCTGTTTGCCCTGGCTATCGGCGCCTTCGGCATCGGCACCACCGAATTCACACCGATGGGTCTGCTGCCGGTGATCGCACAAGGCGTCGATGTCAGCATCCCCAGCGCGGGCATGCTGATCACCGCCTATGCCATCGGCGTAATGGTCGGCGCACCGATCATGACCCTGCTATTCAGCCGCTTTGGCAAACGCGCCGCACTGATGGCGCTGATGGCCATCTTTACCCTCGGCAACCTGCTCTCGGCACTCTCGCCGGACTACTACACATTGCTCGCCTCGCGGCTGGTCACCAGCCTCAACCACGGTGCCTTCTTCGGCCTGGGCGCAGTGGTCGCAGCCAGCGTGGTCCCCAAGGACAAACAAGCCAGTGCCGTGGCAACGATGTTCATGGGCCTGACCATCGCCAATATCGGCGGCGTACCTGCGGCGACCTGGGTCGGCCAGCAGGTCGGCTGGCGCATGGCCTTTGCCGGTACTGCGGCACTCGGGCTGCTGGCCATGGCCGCCCTGTGGTACGCGCTGCCCAAAGGTGAGCGTGGCAGCGTGCCCCACGTGCGCAAAGAGCTGGCGGTCATCGCCCGCCCCAACGTGCTGCTGGCGATGGCTACCACCGTGCTTGGCGCCGGCGCCATGTTCACCCTGTACACCTACGTAGCACCGGTACTGGCTGAACTGACCGGCGCTTCAGACAGCTTCATCACCCTCGGCCTGGTGCTGATCGGTGTCGGTTTCACCCTGGGCAACAGCCTGGGTGGGCGCCTGGCCGACTGGTCGCTGGACGGCGCTGCGCGCATCTTCCTCGGTACACTGGCGCTGATCATGTTGCTGATGCCGCTGGTACTGGGCAGCCACATTGGTGCGGCCATCGCGCTGCTGGTCTGGGGCGTGTTCACCTTCGCCGTCGTGCCGCCCTTGCAGATGCGCGTCATGACTGCCGCCATCGAGGCACCAGGGCTTGCATCGTCGATCAATGTCGGCGCATTCAACCTTGGCAATGCCGTTGGCGCGGCACTGGGTGGCACGGTAATCAGCCTGGACTTGGGCTATGCCGCAGTGCCCATGGCCGGCGGCGTGCTGGCGGCGACGGCCCTGGTGCTGGTATGGCTGGGCGGGCGCGGCAAGGCTGTCGACAAGGCCTTGGGCGCCGCGGTTTAGGCACTGGCGTAAGCGCTGCACTCTTGCAACGGGCGCAATTATGAAGGGCCCGTTGCAGCCATTCCCCCCAATGCCGCTGCAGCAGTACTCTCCTCTACGCTAACCACCGCCAAGGAGTCCCCCATGTCCCGCCCTCCATTGCCTCCCTTTACCCGCGAAAGCGCCATCGAAAAAGTCCGCCTGGCCGAGGATGGCTGGAACAGCCGTGACGCGGCCAAGGTATCGCTGGCATACACACCCGATACCGTATGGCGTAACCGTGTCGAGTTCCCCCGGGGGCGTGCCGAGGTTCACGCCTTTCTGACCCGCAAGTGGAACCATGAACTGGAGTACCGACTGATCAAGGAGCTGTGGGCATTCACCGACAACCGCATTGCGGTGCGCTATGCCTACGAGTACCACGACGACAGCGGCCAGTGGTTCCGCGCCTATGGCAACGAAAACTGGGAGTTCGCCGCCGATGGTTTGATGCACAATCGCCACTCGAGCATCAACGAGCACCCTATTGCCGAAGCGGACCGCAAGTTCCGCTGGCCTTTGGGTCGTCGCCCGGACGACCATCCCGGCCTCAGCGAACTGGGGCTCTGACCCCGGGAAGGCCCAAGCGGCCGGTAGCCTGAGTGTGGCCTGAAGGCCAGACAAAAAACGCAGGCACCGGCCAGATCGCGCAGGCTTTTACGTTCCACCCTGGTATGTAACATTCAGTTTCATGTTGCCCGCGGAGAGTAGCCACACCACGTACTCCTCAGAGGCCTCTGCCGTGCTGCAACGTCTGTTCTGCTCCCTGTCCCTGCTCACACTCGCAATCTCCGCCGCCCACGCCGCCGATGCGCTCGATACGCCGCACCTGGCTGGCATTGACAATTTCCGCGACATCGCCGGCACCACATCGGCCTACGGCACAAGCCACGACGGGGTGATGCGCACCGGTGTGTTCTATCGTACCAATGCCCTGACCCCGACTGCCGCCGACCTTGCCGTGCTCAACGGCCTTGGCATAAGCGATGTATACGACCTGCGCACCGCAAGCGAAATCGCCGCCACGCCCGATACCCTGCCCGCCGGCGCCAGCTATACCAACATCGACATCATCGGCAGCACCACCTCGGGCTCGAACATCACCGACATCTCGTTCACCAGCGCTGCCCAGGCACGCGCCATGATGCAGGAGACCAACCGCGCCTTCGTCAGCGATGCCGGCATGCGTGGGCAATTCTCGGTGCTGTTCAACGAACTGGCCAGTGCCGACGGCGCCGCATTGTTCCACTGCACCGCCGGCAAGGACCGTACGGGCTGGACCGCCGCCGTGTTACTGAGCATCGCCGGTGTAGACGACGCGACAATCATGAACAACTACCTGGCCACCAATGAGTACACCGCCGCCCGTGTGGCCGCCACATTGGCAGCCATGCCGGCCAGCATGGCCGAAGTCTACGCCCCACTGCTGGGCGTAGAGGCCAGTTACCTGCAGGCCGGCCTGGATGAAGTTACGGCCGCATATGGCAGCATGGACAACTACCTCAAGCAAGGCCTGGGGCTTACCCAGGAAACGATCTATGTGCTGCGCGGCAAAATGGTGCGTTACGGCACGCTACCCGGTGAAGCTGGCCTGGTCGGTAACGCCGCAGCAGGCGCGCAACTGCTGCGCCAACTGCAGGACACGTCGCTGTCAGGCACCTACAGCGCCTACAACTACTACCTGCAGTCGGCCATCGATGCCGGCACGCTGGGCGGCGTGGAGTCCACTGTGGGTGGCCAGGTTCATGCCGATGCCGCCAGCTACCTGCTGCGCCTGGGCGTCATGATCGACAGCGCCGCAGCACCTTTCGCCGACGGTACCGACCTGAAGGTTGGCCAGTCGCGCCTGTGGAGCAGCACCCTGGCCGGTTATCTGGGCACCGACGGCTCGTCCAGTGTCGCCAGCAGCAACGAACACAGCCAAGGCCTGATGATCGGCATGACACAGCGTTTCTCCGAGCAGCTCAGCGCCCACGCAGGTTTCGGCTACAGCAGCGGTAACGTTGGCGGCGCAGGCGGCGAGGTTGACACGGACCTGACGTTCCTGAGCCTGGGCGCCCGTTTCGCTCCGGGCGGCCTGGAACAAGGCCTGTTCATCGACACAGATGCCAGCGCCGGCTACCTCGACTATTCCAGCAGGCGTGATCTGACAGGTGGCCTGGGTACGGCCAAGGGCGACAGCCACGGTACCCTGGCCGGTGCCAGCCTGGCCATGGGCTATCGCCTGAACACAAACCGCGTGGTGCTGGAACCGAGCCTGGGTGTACGCATAAGTCGCGTGGACGTGGCCGGGTTTACCGAAAAAGGCAGCGAACTGGCGCTAGAGGTGGACAACCTGCAGCAGACGCGCCGTAGCGCGACCGCCAATTTCAAGGCGTCTTTCGTGCCGTTTGCCATGGGCCGTTGGCAACTGGTACCCAGCGTGCAAGTGGGCTATGAGCATGCACTGGGCGACCACGAGGTGGAAAGCGAGGGCCACTTGCTGGGGCTGGACATCGAACAGCGAGCCGCCTTCGACGATCGTGACCAGTTCAACGCTGGCGTGAGCCTGATGGCCAACCTTGGCGCGCTGAGTGTTGGCGCCGATCTGTCAGCATTGGGCGGTGGTGACAGCCACGGGGCTAGTGGCAGCCTCAAGGCCAGCTACGCGTTCTGACAGTTACCGGCGCTGCTGTGCGGGCCCCATTGCTGCATTTTGCTCCCGCCTATGCTTCACAGCACTGACGGCTTTGCAGCATGTTTTTCAACCACAGCGGCACCGCCCCGATCCTTGATGACAAGTGCCAAGGCCCCCTCCATATTGAGCCGTGCATACACCTCTGCCTCGCTGCCTGCTGCCAACGCGTGCTCGGCGGGTGTGAGCGCAGAGGTCAGATCAATACCCCGGCGTTGCGCTTCATCTCGGGCCGCCAGCGGCAAGGCGCTTCTGCGCAACAGTGCCCGTATCTGCCTGGGCTCCAGCGCAGGATCTACCGCCAGCATGGCGGCCACCGTACCGGTCACCAACGCAGCGGCATAGGAAGTACCACAGGCCCCCCTGCCTTCTGTACGGCTGCGGCTCGTAGGGCGTTGGGGGCATGCGGCGGCGGTGATATCGACGCGCTGCCCGATATTGGAGGAATCACGCATAGTCACGAAGCGCGGTTCACGTATGTTTGCATCCTGCCTGGTACGTTGGTGCGCGCCGACAACCAGCAGCTGTTGCGATTGCAAACCTGCTGGCAAATGCTCATCGGTGGTAGAAAAACTGTTACCGGAAGAGTTGACGACCACAACATTGGGGTGGTTGCGTTCGAGCCACCTGAAGAATCGCGTCAACAACTGCTCATAGCCTTTGAAGGCCAAGTCAGACCGCACATTGGTTTCGACACGCTCACCTCGCAGATTGGTCGTACCCATGCGGTGGATGCCCCAACTCCAATTGAGCACGTGCGCGCCATCCTCCACCATGTTGACCGATGCCGCTACACGACCTGTCACGCCGGCGAGTGAGCCGCGGTCCACAATGATTTTGAAGCGTCCACCTGCGTCCCCCAACTGGCTCAGAAAGCCCAGATGGTCGACTGGCTGCCGGCCTGCTGCCAGCAGCCCAGTGACCAATGTTCCATGCCTTGCTTGTGGGCTGTGCCGCGCATAAAGGCAAGTCTGCTCCATGCTGCATGGCCTGAGGTAGCTTACGAAGTCGGGGGTATCGAAATTGACTGCCTTCTCCACCACCCCTATTACCACGGCACCCGGATTCGGGTTTGAAGACGCGCTAGCAACGTACTGCCGATACAAGTCGACAGCCGGGAAGAACCGGTTGGCGACCCAACCGTCCTCATCTGCAGGTTCCACCACCCGATCGGGGTCTCGTGGCACTTCAGGGTTGTCATCCTCCACGACCACACCAACAATCACAGGGTCGGTCTTCAATGCAGCCACCAGGGCATCCCGTGCGGCCAGATCACTGACGGGTAGGCGCACCTGGAAGACGTTTAACGGCGCAATCGCACCGACGATTTCCACGCCGTACTGGCGGGCCATCCGCTGCGCTTGTGCCGCGCCGTCGACCCCTTCATGAAAGATCAGGCTGACCAGATCCAGAGCTGTCACCACGCGGTCAGAGAGCCGGACTTGATGCTCGCGGCTCACGGACTGCACGCGGCTTGGCCGCAAGGTAAGCCAGACAGCATTGCTGCTACGCCGTCCTTGAGACACCCAAACCGGACCACTGACCTTTTGCCCCTGCGCGAGGTTAAAACGCAGCGTCGCCCCTTGCCGACTGACTGCGCTGGTGGGCAGGACACTGCCATTGAACACGACCCTGACAGGGTGTCCCTTCATGCCGCTGACCTGCATGCACCATGTTTGCGGCTCGCCGCCGGACCAGCTTTCGCAAGGTGCCAGGCTTTCAATGTGTAACGCGCTTGCAGGCTCGGCAGCCATGAACCACGGTATGACCAACAACGCAAACAGACGCTTCTTGAACGTGCCCATATCCATGTTCCCGTTTCGCCAACATCAGCCACTAGTTGCGCAGGCTTTGAGCCCGTCCGTGCTGACGCATTGACAATGAAACAAGACCCTAAAGGCTGAGCTTCAATGTGCCTACTGGCAAAAATGCCAGGTCATTCAATAGCGATAATGTCGAACAGCTACTGCCAAAAATGACAGTTTTCCGCTTCTGACCCTTCTATTACGCTTCTCCGCGCAGTACTTCCCACCACAAAAGGACAGCGCTCATGGAAAAGCGAGCAATCATCACGTTAGTTGCCGGACTCTTTATTGCAGTACCCCACGCGCCGGCCGCCGAACTGCCTGGGCGTATTGAAGCCGTCGAACATCACACCGCACTGTGTCATGCAACTGACACCGCCGTAGACTGCGATGTATCAGCGGTGGTCAAAGCCGATGGAAAACTGGTTTTCGCCAACGATAAAGGCTTGCCAGCCATTGGCGACCCGGCCATTTTTACATTTGATTTTGCCGGGGGAACTATCAGTGGTAACCCCGAAGTTCTCAAAGGTAGTGTGCTGGAAAAAGCAGATAAATACGAAGCCATGACCACGACGCTGGATGGCCAATACATTATCGCCAGCACCGCCTTCAATAAGGTCGGCACCGAGCAGGATCCAAGTAAAGACGCACTCAACACCCTTGTTTACTGGCCGGTAAATGACCCGAATACCGCAAAAGTCCTGGCGCAATCGACACGAGGCGGGATCAAAAGCTCGATCATGTTGCGTAAACAGATTGGTGAAGTCATAGGGTCCCCCTACTTTCAAGTCGAAGGCATCACCATGGCCCCAAGCGAACCGGGGCGGGAGAAAGATACAGACGGCCAGTTGATCGTCGGCATCAGCAAGCATGGGAATAGCAGTGCGACTTCTAACCCTGCTTTTCTGCTCATCTCGGCGCATGTGAAGTTCAACGATGCACGGATGGAGCTCGTGGACGGGTTCAAGTCGATTCAGAACTTCAACCTGGAAGCACAAGGGCACCCACTTGCGCTAACTGGCATCGAATATGACCGTTTCAATAAAGACCGGCTGTATGCGGTCACCAGCTTTGAGACGCCATCCGCTGAGGGTGAGGGCAACAAAGGTATCGAAACGGGCGGGGTTCTTTGGGCAATACCTTTCACGGCAGGTAAACCGGGCACCCCACAGCTGGTGAACCGAAAGGATGGCAGCCCCCTGTTGTTCAGCAACCAGCCCGGCGGCGTAGAAGTGCTGGGAGCCAAACAAATTCTGGTGGTTCACGACGATGACCGCGTTGAGGTGAAAACCTCCGAAGCAGGTATCAAGCGAGGTAAAAACGAATTTGCCTACAGCAAGATCACGCTCCCCTAAGCGCATCCATGGCATCCACCACATTATCTGATTCGCAGGTAGGCCCCTTACCGCAGGTCATGCGTCATGCCTACGCCTGACCTGTGCCGGGCGCAGCCCAAACGCCTCTTGAAAATACTGGGCAAACCGCCCGGCATTGGTGAAACCGAAACGTAACGCCACCTGTTCCACCGAAGCACCCTGCTCGCTTGCCAGCACCTGACGCGCCTGCTCCAGCCGCACCTGCCGCTGATACCCGACTATCGAAATGCCCGCAAACCGGCGAAAGCCCTCCTGTAACGCCCGCACGCTGACATTGGCCAAGCCCGCCAACTCACTGCTACTGCTAAGGCTTGCGGGATTTTCACGGATATAGGCCATGGCCAGTTTCACATGGCGCGGTGCAAGCAAGGGGGCTGGCCTGTGCAGCGCTTCGCGGTAATTGTGCGGCCAGGTTTCCAGCAACGCGTCGACCAGCATTTCCTGCAACCGCAGCGGCATCAACAGGCCCGTATTGATCAATTGATCGAACTCAGTGCCCGTGGCCAGCTCGAGCAAGGCACGGATGCCCTGGAAACCTGGCGCGTTGAGGTCCACTACCGGCGCAAAACGAATGGGGGCCACCAAGGGCCGCTCCAGCAGTGCCGACAGGCGCTCGGCGAATACGCCCCGGCGAATCGACATGCCACACTGGGCATGACCATCGGCAATGCGTACCGAGCGTATCTCGAGCTTGTCGACAGCCAGCCCGACCTGCGCGCCGCCGATCGACTCGCCGCGATGGTCGAAGATGATCTTGCCCGCAGTAGGTAGCACAAAAGTGATCTCGTCCTGCGGGGTGGGCAGGACGATGCGAAAGTCGCCGTGGTAGTGCAGGCGCCTTACGCTCATGCTCTCGAAGCGGCCATATACACCGCCGATGGAAATACACTCGCCCAGTGGCGCCATGTCGGCATACAGGTTGCCGTAGAACTGCGTGAACAAGGCGCCGAAATCGTCGCTGTGCATGTCGGCGCTACGGAGCAAGAAGGGCTTGCGAGGCGTGGCGGGGTGCACCTGATGGCTCTCCTTTTGCTGCGGGGGGACCGGCACGCTAGCAGTCATTCATTACACAGGTATGACGCCCGCTTTCGCCACACCGACGCCCCCGAACATCCCCCGGCAATCCCCAGGATCCGGACTATGCTTGAACCAGCCCGGTAGCGAGGATCAACCCAGCCACCGGCTATGGACAATTGCATCGGTGTCGCCGCTTTCCATTCATATGCACGGGCAAGCCACAGCCCCGACCTCTTCACCCGCCACTGCCCCCTGTGCACATCAGGGGGCACTCGAAAAACATTGACCCAGAGCGGTGCAGGCAGTGTCAAACACTGATAGAACGAGGCCAGAGCGCAATTGCAAGAGGGGGGCAACAGCCCATGAACTTAACAAGGCTCAATCTCATTAACTCTTATCGGCTCCAGCCAAACGCTATTAATTATCATTACTAAAATTACAATCTGTTACCACCCACAAGAAACATAATTGACAAAACCAGGCCCAATCCCCGAATTTCAGGGCTTTCAGCCAGTTACGAGCGTGTTTTGTTCTTAATCCTACGAATAAATTTGCGACAGAAATTTTACTTGCACCGGGTTTACCCATAAAATCAGCGCGATTGATTCAGCTGCGACATTTGGTCACTGCACCTGCGACACCACGTCGCCGCTCTACTTATTTCAGACTGCAGAGCTGGGTCTCTGTATAAGGATCTCTAGCATGTCCGATTCGGCAGGACTCATCGCCCACAACTGGGGCTTTGCCATCTTCCTCCTGGGTGTCGTCGGCCTGTGCGCCTTCATGCTCGGCCTGTCCAGCCTGCTCGGTAGCAAGGCCTGGGGCCGCGCCAAGAACGAACCCTTCGAATCCGGCATGCTGCCCGTCGGCAGCGCCCGCCTGCGCCTTTCCGCCAAATTCTATCTGGTCGCGATGCTGTTCGTGATCTTCGATATCGAAGCCCTCTTTCTCTTTGCATGGTCTGTGTCCGTCCGCGAAAGCGGCTGGACCGGATTCGTCGAAGCGCTCGTTTTCATAGCAATTCTGTTGGCAGGTCTTGTCTACCTTTGGCGCGTCGGGGCACTTGATTGGGCTCCCGAAGGTCGTCGCAAGCGGCAAGCGAAGCTGAAACAATGAGGCTTTGGCAATGCAATACAATCTCACCAGAATCGATCCGGATGCGCCCAACGAGCAGTACCCGGTCGGCGAACGGGAAACCGTTACCGATCAACTGCTAGAGGACCAGGTCCACAAGAACATCTACATGGGGAAACTCGAAGATGTGCTGCGTGGTGCGGTCAACTGGGGGCGCAAGAACTCCCTCTGGCCGTACAACTTCGGCCTGTCCTGCTGCTACGTGGAAATGACCACGGCCTTCACGGCGCCCCACGACATCGCCCGCTTCGGCGCCGAAGTCATCCGGGCCTCGCCGCGTCAGGCCGACTTCATGGTCATCGCCGGTACCTGCTTCATCAAGATGGCGCCGATCATCCAGCGTCTGTATGAGCAGATGCTCGAACCCAAATGGGTCATTTCCATGGGCTCGTGCGCCAACTCCGGTGGCATGTACGACATCTACTCGGTCGTTCAGGGGGTCGACAAGTTCCTCCCCGTGGACGTCTATGTGCCTGGCTGCCCGCCACGCCCTGAAGCTTTCCTGCAAGGCTTGATGCTGTTGCAGGAGTCGATCGGCCAAGAACGACGCCCGCTTTCCTGGGTTGTTGGTGATCAAGGTATTTACCGTGCCGAGATGCCAGCCCAGAAAGACCTGCGTCGCGAGCAGCGCATTGCAGTAACCAACCTGCGCAGCCCCGACGAAGTCTGATCCAGCGACCTGCCGCCCGCTCCCCAAGGAGCCGGCGGCCTGGCTTCATTCTTAACGTTGACCCAAAGCGACCGAGACCATGACAGCGGACAACGCTATTTTCATTCCGCCTTACAAGGCTGACGACCAGGATGTGGTCGTCGAACTGCACAACCGTTTTGGCGCCGAAGCATTCGTCGCCCAGGAAACCCGCACCGGCATGCCCGTGCTGTGGGTCAAGCGCGCCCAGCTCAAAGAGGTGCTCAGCTTCCTGCGCGGTGTTTCCAAGCCTTACAGCATGCTGTACGACCTGCACGGTGTCGATGAACGCCTGCGCACCCAGCGCCGCGGCCTGCCTGCCGCCGATTTCAGTGTGTTCTACCACCTGCTGTCGGTCGAGCGTAACAGCGACGTGATGATCAAGGTGTCGCTCAGCGAAGGCGACCTGAACCTGCCGACCGTGACCGGCATCTGGCCAAACGCCAACTGGTACGAGCGCGAAGTCTGGGACATGTTCGGCATCGACTTTGCCGGCCACCCGCATCTGAGCCGCATCATGATGCCGCCCACCTGGGAAGGCCACCCGCTGCGCAAGGACTACCCGGCCCGCGCCACCGAGTTCGATCCCTACAGCCTGACACTGGCCAAGCAGCAGCTTGAAGAGGAATCGGCACGCTTCAACCCGGAAGCCTGGGGCATGAAGCGTCAGGGTGCCAACGAGGACTACATGTTCCTCAACCTGGGCCCCAACCACCCTTCGGCGCACGGTGCGTTCCGTATCGTCCTGCAGCTGGACGGCGAAGAGATCGTCGACTGCGTACCGGACATCGGCTACCACCACCGTGGTGCCGAGAAGATGGCCGAGCGCCAGTCCTGGCACAGCTTCATCCCCTACACCGACCGTATCGACTACCTTGGCGGGGTGATGAACAACCTGCCGTATGTCCTGGCGGTAGAAAAGCTGGCCGGTATTCAGGTGCCGCAGAAGGTCGACGTGATTCGCATCATGCTCGCCGAGTTCTTCCGCATTACCAGCCACCTGCTGTTCCTGGGTACTTACATCCAGGACGTGGGCGCCATGACTCCGGTGTTCTTCACCTTCACCGACCGCCAGCGCGCCTACACCGTGATCGAAGCGATCACCGGTTTCCGCCTGCATCCGGCCTGGTACCGCATCGGCGGCGTCGCCCACGACCTGCCTCGTGGCTGGGAAAAGTTGGTCAAGGACTTCGTCGAGTGGCTGCCCAAGCGCCTGGACGAATACACCAAGGCCGCCCTGCAGAACAGCATCCTCAAGGGCCGTACCATCGGCGTGGCTGCATACAACACCAAAGAAGCGCTGGAATGGGGCACCACCGGTGCCGGCCTGCGTGCCACCGGCTGCGACTTCGACCTGCGCAAAGCGCGCCCCTACTCCGGCTACGAGAACTTCGAGTTCGAAGTCCCGCTGGCCCACAACGGTGATGCCTACGATCGCTGCATGGTGCGTGTCGAGGAGATGCGCCAGAGTATCCGCATCATCGATCAGTGCCTGCGCAACATGCCGGAAGGCCCGTACAAGGCGGACCACCCGCTGACCACGCCGCCGCCGAAAGAGCGCACTCTGCAGCACATCGAAACCTTGATCACGCACTTCCTGCAAGTCTCGTGGGGCCCGGTCATGCCGGCCAACGAGTCGTTCCAGATGATCGAAGCGACCAAGGGCATCAACAGTTACTACCTGACGAGCGATGGCGGCACCATGAGCTACCGCACCCGGATCCGCACCCCGAGCTACCCGCACCTGCAGCAGATCCCTTCGGTGATCAAAGGCAGCATGGTCGCCGACCTCATTGCGTACCTGGGCAGTATCGACTTCGTTATGGCTGACGTGGACCGCTAAGCATGAACAGCACGCTTATCCAGACAGACCGTTTCGCCCTGAGCGAAACCGAGCGCTCGGCCATCGAGCACGAGATGCACCACTACGAGGACCCGCGCGCGGCGTCCATCGAAGCCTTGAAGATCGTTCAGAAGGAACGCGGCTGGGTGCCGGACGGCGCCATCTACGCCATCGGCGAAGTACTGGGCATCCCTGCCAGCGACGTCGAGGGCGTGGCCACCTTCTACAGCCAGATTTTCCGCCAGCCTGTCGGCCGCCACATCATTCGTGTGTGCGACAGCATGGTCTGCTACATCGGCGGCCACGAGTCGGTGGTCAGCCAGATCCAGAGCGAACTGGGCATCGGCCTGGGCCAGACCACTGCGGACGGGCGTTTCACCCTGCTGCCGGTATGCTGCCTGGGCAACTGCGACAAGGCCCCGGCGCTGATGATCGATGACGATACCTTTGGCGACGTGCAGCCTGCTGGCGTTTCCAAGCTGCTGGAGGGTTACGTATGACCATCACTTCCTTCGGCCCGGCCAACCGCATCGCGCGTTCGGCCGAAACTCACCCGCTGACCTGGCGCCTGCGTGACGACGGCGAGCCGGTGTGGCTCGACGAGTACCAGGCCAAGAACGGCTACGCTGCCGCCCGCAAGGCACTGGCAGAAATGTCCGCCGACGACATCGTGCAGAGCGTCAAGGACTCCGGCCTCAAGGGCCGTGGCGGCGCGGGCTTCCCCACTGGCGTGAAGTGGGGCCTGATGCCCAAAGACGAATCCATGAACATCCGCTACCTGCTGTGCAACGCGGACGAAATGGAGCCCAACACCTGGAAGGACCGCATGCTGATGGAGCAACAGCCCCATCTGCTGGTCGAGGGCATGCTGATCAGCGCCCGCGCCCTGAAGGCCTACCGCGGCTACATCTTCCTGCGTGGCGAGTACACCACTGCGGCGAAAAACCTCAACCGCGCCATCGATGAAGCCAAGGCTGCCGGCCTGCTGGGCAAGAACATCCTCGGCTCGGGCTTCGACTTCGAACTGTTCGTGCACACCGGTGCCGGGCGCTACATCTGCGGTGAAGAAACCGCACTGATCAACTCGCTGGAAGGCCGCCGCGCCAACCCGCGCTCCAAGCCGCCCTTCCCTGCCGCCGTGGGTGTGTGGGGCAAGCCGACGTGCGTAAACAACGTCGAGACCCTGTGCAACGTGCCGGCCATCGTCGCCAATGGCAACGACTGGTACAAGTCGCTGGCCCGCGAAGGCAGCGAGGACCACGGCACCAAGCTGATGGGCTTCTCCGGCAAGGTCAAGAACCCGGGGCTGTGGGAGCTGCCGTTCGGCGTGACCGCCCGTGAGCTGTTCGAAGACTACGCCGGCGGCATGCGCGACGGCTTCAAGCTCAAGTGCTGGCAGCCAGGTGGCGCCGGTACCGGTTTCCTGCTGCCCGAGCACCTCGACGCGCAGATGTACGCCGGCGGCATCGCCAAGGTCGGTACCCGCATGGGTACGGGCCTTGCCATGGCGGTCGACGACAGCGTCAACATGGTTTCGCTGCTACGCAACATGGAAGAGTTCTTCGCCCGCGAATCGTGCGGCTGGTGCACGCCCTGCCGGGACGGCCTGCCGTGGAGCGTGAAAATGTTGCGTTCCCTGGAAAATGGCCAGGGCCGTGCCGAAGACATCGAGACCCTGCTGGGTCTGGTCAACTTCCTCGGCCCAGGCCGTACCTTCTGCGCTCACGCACCCGGTGCCGTCGAGCCGCTGGGCAGTGCCATCAAGTACTTCCGCTCGGAGTTCGAGGCCGGTGTAGCGCCTGAAAGCGCTGGCACCCTGCGCCCGAACCTGGCGAAGCCAATCCAGGCCGGGCCGATTGTAGTCGGCGCATAAAAAGATAGAACGCGGGTGGTCCGTGCCATCCGCCAGCCTGCAGGCCGGCCCGAACGATTCGCGGCGGGCCGCAGGCTTACAGATTTCCATTAGCCACGCCCGCTCACGCGGGCCAACGAAGAACTTTGAACAATGGCCACTATCCACGTAGACGGCAAAGCGCTCGAAGTCAACGGTGCAGACAACCTGTTACAGGCGTGTCTGTCGCTCGGCCTCGACATCCCCTATTTCTGCTGGCACCCGGCGCTTGGAAGCGTTGGCGCCTGTCGGCAGTGTGCGGTCAAGCAGTACACCGACGAGAACGACACCCGTGGTCGTATCGTCATGTCCTGCATGACCCCTGCCTCCGACGGCACCTGGATTTCCATCGACGATGACGAATCCAAGGCGTTTCGCGCCAGCGTCGTCGAATGGCTGATGACCAACCACCCGCACGACTGCCCGGTGTGCGAGGAAGGCGGCCACTGCCACCTGCAGGACATGACGGTAATGACCGGCCACAACGAGCGCCGCTACCGTTTCACCAAGCGTACCCACCAGAACCAGGACCTCGGCCCGTTCATCGCTCACGAGATGAACCGCTGCATCGCCTGCTATCGCTGCGTGCGCTACTACAAGGACTACGCAGGCGGTACCGACCTGGGTGTCTATGGCGCCCACGACAACGTGTACTTCGGCCGCGTTGAAGACGGCGTGCTGGAAAGCGAGTTCTCCGGCAACCTGACCGAGGTCTGCCCGACCGGCGTGTTCACCGACAAGACCCACTCCGAGCGCTACAACCGCAAGTGGGACATGCAGTTCGCCCCGAGCATCTGCCACGGCTGCTCCAGCGGCTGTAACATCAGCCCGGGCGAGCGCTACGGCGAGCTGCGCCGGATCGAAAACCGTTTCAACGGCTCGGTCAACCAGTACTTCCTGTGCGACCGTGGCCGCTTCGGTTATGGCTACGTAAACCGCACCGACCGCCCACGCCAGCCACGCCTGGCCGATGGCACCAAGCTGGGCCTGGACGCTGCCCTGGACAAGGCCGCCGACCTGCTGCGCGGCCGTACCATCGTAGGTATCGGCTCGCCCCGCGCCAGCTTGGAAAGCAACTACGGCCTGCGCGAGCTGGTCGGTGCCGACTACTTTTACTCGGGTATGGAAGCCGGTGAGCTGGCCCGCGTACGTCTGGCCCTGGACGTGCTGAACAACAGCCCGCTGCCGGTGCCGACCCTGCGCGACATCGAAGACCACGACGCAGTGTTCGTGCTCGGCGAAGACCTGACCCAGACCGCCGCCCGCGTTGCCCTGGCCGTGCGCCAGGCCACTAAAGGCAAGGCAGAAGCCATGGCCGAGGCCATGAAAGTGCAGCCTTGGCTCGACGCTGCAGTGAAGAACATCGGCCAGCACGCGCTGTACCCGCTGTTCATCGCCAGCCTGGCTGAAACCAAGCTGGACGACGTCGCCGAAGAATGCGTGCACGCCGCCCCCGCCGACCTTGCGCGCATCGGCTTCGCCGTGGCCCACGCCATCGACCCGAGCGCCCCGGCCGTTGCAGGTCTGGACGACGAAGCCCTGGCCCTGGCCAAGCGCATCGCCGACGCCCTGGTCGCCGCCAAGCGCCCGCTGGTGGTGGCCGGTACTTCGCTGGCCGACCCTGCGCTGATCGAAGCTGCCGCGAACATCGCCAAGGCCCTGAAGCTGCGCGAGAAAAACGGCTCGCTGAGCCTGGTCGTACCTGAGGCCAACAGCCTTGGCCTAGCCATGCTCGGTGGCGAGTCCGCCGATGCCGCGCTGGATGCGGTCATCAGCGGCAAAGCCGACGCCATCGTGGTGCTGGAAAACGACCTGTACACCCGCGTACCGGCCGCCAAGGTCGATGCCGCCCTGGCAGCTGCGAAGGTCGTCATCGTCGCCGACCATTCCAACACTGCCACCCTGGAGCGTGCCCATCTGGTGCTGCCGGCGGCCTCGTTCGCCGAAGGCGACGGTACCCTGGTCAGCCAGGAAGGCCGTGCCCAGCGCTTCTTCCAGGTGTTCGACCCGCAGTACCTGGACAGCAGCATCCTGGTTCACGAAGGCTGGCGCTGGATGCACGCCCTGCGTGCCACCCTGCTGAACAAGCCGGTCGACTGGACCCAGCTGGACCACGTCACCAGCGCCTGCGCCGAAGCCGCCCCGCAACTGGCCGGCATCGTCAACGCGGCACCTTCGGCGGCGTTCCGCATCAAGGGCATGAAGCTGGCCCGTGAGCCGCTGCGCTACTCCGGCCGTACCGCGATGCGCGCCAACATCAGCGTGCACGAGCCACGCACCCCGCAGGACAAGGACACCGCGTTCGCATTCTCCATGGAAGGCTACTCGGGCTCCGCCGAACCGCGCCAGCAGGTGCCGTTCGCCTGGTCGCCGGGTTGGAACTCGCCGCAAGCCTGGAACAAGTTCCAGGACGAGGTCGGCGGCCACCTGCGCGCCGGTGACCCAGGCGTACGCCTGATCGAATCGCAAGGCGACCGCCTGAACTGGTTCGACGCCATTCCGGGCGCCTTCAACCCGGCACGTGGTACCTGGACCGCAGTACCGTTCTTCCACCTGTTCGGCAGCGAAGAAAGCTCCTCGCGCGCTGCACCGGTTCAAGAGCGCATCCCTGCCGCCTACGTGGCACTGGCCAAGTCCGAGGCCGACCGCCTGGGCGTCAACGAAGGGACTCTGCTGAGCCTGAACGTGGCCGGTGTGGCCCTGCGCCTGCCGCTGCGCATCAATGAAGAACTGGGCGCTGGCCTGGTCGCGCTGCCCAAAGGCCTGGCCGGCATCCCGCCGGCCATCTTCGGTGCATCCGTCGAAGGTCTGCAGGAGGCAGCACAATGAGCTGGTTCACCCCCGAAGTGATCGATGTGATCATCCAGGTCGTCAAGGCTATCGTGGTGCTGCTGGCCGTAGTGGTCTGCGGCGCACTGCTCAGCTTTGTCGAGCGCCGCCTGCTGGGCTGGTGGCAGGACCGTTACGGCCCGAACCGTGTCGGCCCGTTCGGCATGTTCCAGATCGCCGCCGACATGCTGAAGATGTTCTTCAAGGAAGACTGGAACCCGCCCTTCGTCGACAAGATGATTTTCACCCTGGCGCCGGTCGTGGCCATGAGCGCGCTGCTGATCGGTTTCTCGATCATCCCGATCACACCGGGCTGGGGCGTTGCCGACCTGAACATCGGCCTGCTGTTCTTCTTTGCCATGGCCGGCCTGTCGGTCTACGCGGTGCTGTTCGCCGGCTGGTCGTCGAACAACAAGTACGCCCTGCTGGGCAGCTTGCGTGCGTCGGCACAGACCGTGTCGTACGAAGTGTTCCTGGGCCTGGCGCTGATGGGCGTGGTGGTGCAGGTGGGCTCGTTCAACATGCGTGACATCGTTGAATACCAGGCCCAGAACCTGTGGTTCATCATTCCGCAGTTCTTCGGCTTCTGCACCTTCTTCATCGCCGGCGTCGCCGTGACTCACCGTCACCCGTTCGACCAGCCGGAAGCGGAACAGGAACTGGCCGACGGCTACCACATCGAGTATGCCGGCATGAAATGGGGCATGTTCTTCGTCGGTGAGTACATCGGCATCATCCTCATCTCGGCGCTGCTGGTGACCCTGTTCTTCGGTGGCTGGCACGGCCCGTTCGGCATCCTGCCGCAAGTGCCGTTCCTGTGGTTCGCGCTGAAAACCGCGTTCTTCATCATGCTGTTCATCCTGCTGCGCGCTTCGATCCCGCGCCCACGCTATGACCAGGTGATGGACTTCAGCTGGAAGTTCTGCCTGCCGCTGACCCTGATCAATTTGCTGGTGACCGCTGCGATCGTGCTTTACAACACGCCAGCCGTCGCGGCCCAGTGAGGATTTGACCCATGTTCAAATATATCGGCGACATCGTTAAGGGCACCGGCACTCAGCTGCGCAGCCTGGCAATGGTGTTCTCCCACGGGTTCCGCAAGCGCGACACCCTGCAGTACCCCGAAGAACCCGTGTACCTGCCGCCGCGCTATCGCGGGCGCATCGTCCTTACCCGCGACCCCGACGGCGAGGAGCGCTGCGTAGCGTGCAACCTCTGCGCGGTGGCCTGCCCGGTCGGCTGCATCTCGCTGCAGAAGGCCGAGACCGAGGACGGCCGCTGGTACCCGGAGTTCTTCCGCATCAACTTCTCGCGCTGCATTTTCTGCGGCCTGTGCGAGGAAGCGTGCCCGACCACCGCGATCCAGCTGACTCCGGATTTCGAAATGGCCGAGTTCAAGCGTCAGGACCTGGTGTACGAGAAAGAAGATCTGCTGATCTCCGGCCCCGGCAAGAACCCTGACTACAACTTCTACCGTGTTGCGGGTATGGCGATCGCTGGCAAGCCGAAAGGCTCTGCACAGAACGAAGCCGAGCCGATCAACGTGAAGAGCTTGCTCCCATAAGGACAGAAAGATGGAATTCGCTTTCTACTTCGCATCCGGGATCGCCGTGGTTTCCACCCTTCGGGTGGTGACCGGCACCAACCCCGTGCACGCCCTGCTCTACCTGATCATTTCGCTGATTTCCGTGGCAATGATCTTCTTCGCCCTGGGTGCGCCGTTCGCCGGCGCCCTGGAAGTGATCGCCTACGCCGGCGCCATCATGGTGCTGTTCGTCTTCGTGGTGATGATGCTCAACCTGGGGCCGGCCTCGGTCGCCCAGGAACGCGGCTGGCTCAAACCCGGCATCTGGGCAGGGCCGGTGATACTCGGCACCCTGCTGCTGCTGGAGCTGCTGTACGTGCTGTTCGTCACCCCGAGCGGTGCCGGCATCAGCGGCACCACCGTGGGCCCGAAAGAAGTGGGTATCAGCCTGTTCGGCCCGTACCTGCTGGTGGTCGAACTGGCCTCGATGCTGCTGCTCGCCGCAGCCGTCACCGCCTTCCACCTGGGCCGCAATGAGGCGAAGGAGTAAATCATGGGTGCTATCCCTCTCGAGCATGGTCTGGCCGTCGCCGGCATCCTGTTCTGCTTAGGTCTGGTTGGCCTGATGGTCCGCCGCAACATCCTCTTCGTGCTCATGAGCCTGGAAGTCATGATGAACGCCTCTGCCCTGGCGTTCATCGTCGCCGGTGCCCGTTGGGTCCAGCCCGACGGCCAGGTGATGTTCATTCTGGTGATCAGCCTGGCAGCCGCCGAGGCCAGTATCGGCCTGGCGATCCTGCTGCAGCTGTATCGCCGCTTCCACACTCTCGACATCGATGCTGCCAGTGAGATGCGCGGATGAACCTTCTCTTCCTGACTTTCGTCTTCCCCCTGATCGGCTTTTTGCTGCTGTCGTTCTCGCGCGGGCGGTTCTCGGAGAACCTGTCCGCCCTGATCGGCGTCGGCTCGGTCGGCCTCTCGGCCGCCGTGGCGGCTTACGTCATCTGGCAATTCAATGTCGCCCCGCCTGAAGGCGGCGCGTACAGCCAGCTGTTGTGGCAGTGGATGTCGGTGGACGGCTTCGCGCCGAACTTCACCCTGTACCTGGACGGCCTGTCGGTCACCATGCTCGGCGTGGTCACCGGCGTGGGCTTCCTGATCCACCTGTTCGCCTCTTGGTACATGCGTGGCGAAGCCGGTTACTCGCGCTTCTTCTCGTACACCAACCTGTTCATCGCCAGCATGCTGTTCCTGATCCTGGGCGATAACCTGCTGTTCATCTACTTCGGCTGGGAAGGCGTGGGCCTGTGCTCTTACCTGTTGATCGGTTTCTACTACAGCAACCGCAACAACGGTAATGCAGCACTCAAGGCTTTCATCGTTACCCGTATCGGCGACGTGTTCCTGGCCATCGGCCTGTTCATCCTGTTCGTCCAGCTGGGTACCTTGAATGTGCAGGAACTGCTGGTGTTGGCACCGCAGAAGTTCCAGGCGGGCGACACCTGGATGGTCCTGGCAACGCTGATGCTGCTGGGTGGCGCGGTCGGTAAGTCGGCCCAACTGCCGCTGCAGACCTGGCTGGCCGATGCGATGGCAGGCCCGACCCCGGTTTCGGCACTGATCCACGCCGCCACCATGGTGACCGCAGGCGTGTACCTGATCGCCCGTACCAACGGCCTGTTCCTGTTGGCCCCGGACATCCTGCACCTGGTCGGTGTGGTCGGTGGTGTGACCCTGGTGCTGGCCGGTTTCGCCGCGCTGGTGCAGACCGACATCAAGCGTATCCTCGCCTACTCGACCATGAGCCAGATCGGCTACATGTTCCTGGCGCTGGGCGTGGGTGCCTGGGACGCGGCAATCTTCCACCTGATGACCCACGCCTTCTTCAAGGCCCTGCTGTTCCTTGCTTCGGGTGCGGTGATCGTTGCCTGCCACCACGAGCAGAACATCTTCAAGATGGGTGGCCTGTGGAAGAAACTGCCGCTGGCCTACGCCAGCTTCGTGGTCGGTGGTGCCGCCCTGGCCGCCCTGCCGATCCTGACCGTAGGCTTCTACTCCAAGGATGAGATCCTCTGGGAAGCCTTCGCCAGCGGTAATACCGGCCTGCTGTACGCCGGCCTGGTCGGTGCGTTCATGACCTCGCTGTACACCTTCCGCCTGATCTTCATCGCCTTCCACGGCGAAGCCAAGACCGAGGCCCACGCCGGCCACGGCATCAGCCACTGGCTGCCGCTGGGCGTGCTGATCGTGCTGTCGACCTTCGTCGGCGCCTGGATCCACCCGCCGCTGGCAGGCGTGCTGCCTGAAAGCGCAGGCCATGCCGGCGGTGAAGCCAAGCACTCGCTGGAGATCGCCTCAGGCGCCATCGCCATCGCCGGTATCCTGCTGTCGGCCCTGCTGTTCCTGGGCAAGCGCCGCTTCGTCAGCGCCGTCGCCAACAGCAGCATCGGCCGCGTCCTTTCGGCCTGGTGGTTCGCCGCCTGGGGCTTCGACTGGATCTACGACAAGCTCTTCGTCAAACCTTACCTGCTGATCAGCCACATCCTGCGCAAGGATCCGGTTGACCGCAGCATCGGCCTGATCCCTCGGATGGCGCGTGGCGGCCACGTCGCCATGAGCAAGACCGAGACCGGCCAACTGCGCTGGTACACCGCCTCGATCGCTGTCGGCGCCGTGCTGGTACTCGGTGCTGTGGTAGTGGCTGCGGTATGACTATGAATCTTGCGACTTTGCCAAAGGAAACCAACCCGTCATGATTTTGCCTTGGCTGATCCTGATCCCTTTCATCGGCGGCTTCCTGTGCTGGCTGGGTGAGCGCTTCGGCTCCACCCTGCCGCGCTGGATCGCGCTGCTGACCATGTCCCTGCTGCTCGGCATCGGCCTGTGGCTGTGGGGCACCGGCGACTACACCCTGGCCCCTGCACCGGGCGCCGAACCTGCCTGGGCACTCGAATACAAGCTCGAGTGGATCAAGCGCTTCGGCATCAGCATCCACCTGGCCCTGGACGGCCTGTCGCTGCTGATGATCCTGCTCACCGGCCTGCTCGGTGTGCTCTCGGTGCTGTGCTCCTGGAAAGAAATCCAGCGCCACGTCGGCTTCTTCCACCTCAACCTGATGTGGATCCTGGGCGGCGTGGTCGGTGTATTCCTGGCCCTGGACCTGTTCCTGTTCTTCTTCTTCTGGGAAATGATGCTGGTGCCGATGTATTTCCTCATCGCGCTCTGGGGTCACAGCTCGGCAGACGGCAAGAAGACCCGGATCTACGCCGCCACCAAGTTCTTCATCTTCACCCAGGCCAGCGGCCTGATCATGCTGGTGGCGATTCTTGGCCTGGTGCTGGTCAACTACAACACCACCGGCGTGCTCACCTTCAACTACAGCGACCTGCTCAAGGCCGAACTGCCGGCTGGCGTCGAATACCTGCTGATGCTGGGCTTCTTCATCGCCTTCGCGGTGAAGCTGCCGGTGGTGCCGTTCCACTCCTGGCTGCCTGATGCGCACGCCCAGGCACCGACCGCAGGTTCCGTAGACCTGGCGGGCATCTTGCTGAAAACAGCGGCCTACGGCCTGCTGCGTTTCGCCCTGCCGCTGTTCCCGAACGCTTCGGCAGAGTTTGCACCGATCGCCATGACCCTGGGCCTGATCGGTATCTTCTACGGTGCCTTCCTGGCCTTCGCGCAAACCGACATCAAGCGCCTGATCGCCTTCTCCAGCGTCTCGCACATGGGCTTCGTACTGATCGGTATCTACTCCGGCAGCCAGCAGGCCCTGCAAGGCGCGGTGATCCAGATGCTGGCCCACGGCCTTTCGGCTGCCGCGCTGTTCATCCTGTCCGGCCAGCTGTACGAGCGCCTGCACACCCGTGACATGCGCCAGATGGGTGGCCTGTGGCACCGCATCGCCTACCTGCCTGCCATCAGCCTGTTCTTCGCTGCTGCATCGCTGGGCCTGCCAGGCACCGGCAACTTCGTTGGCGAGTTCCTGATCCTGATCGGCAGCTTCGCCAGCGTGCCGTGGATCACCGTGATCGCTACCACCGGCCTGGTCTTCGGCTCGGTCTACTCGCTGATCATGATCCACCGTGCCTACTTCGGCCCAAGCAAGAGCGACACCGTGCTGGCCGGCATGGACGGCCGCGAGCTGATCATGGTACTGGGCCTGGCGGTGCTGCTAATCGTGCTTGGTGTGTACCCGCAGCCGTTCCTCGACACTTCTGCCGCCACCATGAGCGGTGTGCAGCAGTGGCTTGGCTCCGCTTTCACTCAACTCGCTTCGGCCCGGTAAGAGCGCTATGGAATTCACCACTCAACACTTCATCGCATTGGCGCCGATGCTGATCACCACCATCACCACGGTGGTGGTGATGCTGGCGATCGCCTGGAAGCGCAATCACTCGCAGACCTTCCTGTTGTCCACCGTGGGCCTGAACCTGGCCCTGTTGTCGATTCTGCCGGCGCTGAAGGTTGCGCCGCTGGCGGTCACCTCGCTAATCACCATCGACAAGTTCGCCTGCCTGTACATGGCCATCGTACTGGTGGCTACGCTGGCCTGCGTCACACTGGCTCACGCCTATCTCGGTGAAGGCTCCAAGGGTTTCCCGGGCAACCGTGAAGAACTTTACCTGCTGCTGTTGATGTCGGCTCTCGGTGGCCTGGTGCTGGTCAGCGCCAACCACTTGGCCGGCCTGTTCATCGGCCTGGAGCTACTGTCGGTACCGGTCTACGGCCTGGTGGCGTACGCCTTCTTCAACAAACGTTCGCTGGAAGCCGGCATCAAGTACATGGTGCTGTCGGCCGCAGGCTCGGCCTTCCTGCTGTTCGGCATGGCCCTGCTGTATGCCGATGCCGGCAGCCTGAGCTTCGACCAGATCGGTAAAAGCCTGGCCGCCACCAGCATGCCAAGCCTGGTGGCCCAACTGGGCCTGGGCATGATGCTGGTCGGCCTGGCCTTCAAACTGTCGCTGGTACCCTTCCACTTGTGGACCCCGGACGTGTACGAAGGCGCCCCGGCACCGGTCGCCGCATTTTTGGCCACCGCGAGCAAGGTCGCAGTGTTCGCCGTGGTCGTACGCCTGTTCATGCTCTCCCCTGCTGCCAGCAGCGGCGTGCTGAGTACTGTTCTGGCGGTGATAGCGGTCGCATCGATCCTGGTGGGTAACCTGCTGGCGCTGACCCAGAGCAACCTCAAGCGTCTGCTCGGTTACTCGTCCATCGCCCACTTCGGTTACCTGCTAATCGCCCTGATCGCCAGCAAGGGCCTGGCCATGGAAGCGATGGGCGTGTACCTGGTCACCTACGTGATCACCAGCCTGGGTGCGTTCGGTGTCATCACCCTGATGTCCTCGCCTTACGGCGGCCGTGATGCCGATGCGCTGTACGAATACCGCGGCCTGTTCTGGCGCCGCCCGTACCTGACTGCAGTACTGACCGTGATGATGCTGTCGCTGGCCGGTATCCCGCTGACCGCTGGCTTCATCGGCAAGTTCTACATCATCGCCACTGGCGTCGAGTCGCACCTGTGGTGGCTGGTCGGTGCCCTGGTGGTCGGTAGCGCCATCGGCGTTTACTACTACCTGCGCGTGATGGTCACCCTGTACCTGGTCGAGCCGAACCTGCGCCGCCACGATGCGCCGCTGAAGTGGGAACAGCGTACTGGCGGCGTGATGCTGCTGGCGATCGCCATTCTCGCTTTCGTACTGGGTGTATACCCGCAGCCATTGCTGGAAATGGTCCAGCAGGCTGGCCTGCAACTGATCGGCTGATCGAACAGGCAATACCAAACACCCCGCTCATGCGGGGTGTTTTTTTATCTGCGCTGCAAGCAGTGCCGGCTACGCTACCGTTCCGCTTGCCTGCCAGACGCAACATCTTCACTGCGGCGCAGTGCCGTCCTGCGTAAATCACTGCTGGCCGATGGCAAGTACACATCCGGATTAGGCATTCCACTGGGTGACAGTTCATGGGTCATTTCGAACTCGGCCCTCACCGACCAGCCACACGCCTCCGTGGTGCATTGCAAATAGGCCACTCTGAGGAAAATGTGGCGCCCTTCGCTGGTGCGTATGCGCATCCGGCTATGGCAGTGGGGACAGACCAGTTTGTAAGTACTCACGGTAGATACCTGTAAAGGCCGAGCAATGGCAAAGGCTGTAAGGTTGATCGTCCGTTTGTGTCAGTATTGTCTACGGTATTAGAAGGGGTTTTCATCAAACTGCTGTTCATGCCGATAAAGTTCCTCATATTGCAGGGTTAATATTCGTAACGAGTAGTTTAAGCCTAGGGAATGTCATTAAACCAGCCATGGATATCTGTCATGAGTAGCCGTTTTTTCGCCTCGGTGCTGGCCCGCCTCAAGCAACTTACCCAGTCAGAAAGCGACGCCCAGCTGGCCAGGGCGCTTGATGTAAGCCCGCAGACACTGAGCAGCTGGAAGGTACGTGACAGCATCCCATACTCATTGTGCGTAGAAATGGCTCGTCAGCATGCTTGCTCGCTGGACTGGCTGCTGATGGGTGAGCGCAAGGGTACCTCGCACACCGGTGAAGACTGGGAAGTTGACATCCTCGAACGCTTGCGCAGCCTTTCATACGCCGATCGCGAGGCAACGCTGCTATACATCAAGGACAAACAGCGCATCCAGGAGCTGGAGAAGAAACTGGATGCACTTGCCTACCGTGTGCAGGATACCTCCGAGGGCTAACTGCGACGGCGCCAACGCTGCACGATTTCTCGAAGGTCCACCGCATCCAGCCACACCATGACCTTGAGGCTGATCGGGACCACCACGACCGCAGCAACGAAAGCAGCCATGCCCCGGGAAAGCATGGGAGCCAAAGCTTGCAACAGCGGCTCGAACAGGTAGCCCACGCCAACGGTGAGAAGAGCCAGCAAGGCTTGCTTGCCCAACGTAAGCCGCTTGCGCGAAATGATGACCAGCCGATCACGTGCCGCGCTCACCAGTAAAGCGCCCAACACTGCACCGAAAAGCACCCGCCCGTCGCGTTCGAGCCACTCCACAACGCTGGACAAGGCACCATCAATCAATGCGACTTCATTCATGAGTGCCTCACTGCTCTGCGAGCATGCCGTAGCGAATGGCCTTGATCACGGCGGCGACGCGCGTTGATACATCGAATTTGCGCAGGATGTTGCCCACATGGAAATTAACCGTCGATTCCTGGCACTGCAGGATCTGACCGATTTCCCACGAACTCTTGCCATAGGCGCACCACAGCAATACCTGCTGCTCTCTCGGGGTCAGGCGAATAGGCGTATCCGCTTGGCTATCTTCGATCTGTTGCGTGTTGGCTTTCATCACCGAACTCCAAAAAATCATCGCCAGTTCACGTCAGCTATCGGGCTGACGCGGTAGGACTCCACCTTACGAATCCCAAAACACGTGTGCCATTCATACGGGTTGTAGATCGCCGTCCTACACAGCCGTCCTAAAATGGCTGCTTTCAATTAACTGAAACTCTCCGTGCTCTGCACGGCGTTTCGCTCGTCACAACGCCGTTGCCTGCCCTTTTCACCTGGAGTTGTACGATGCGCCCCGTGTTGCCCCCCTCACCCTGCATTGGCTTTGTTGCCCTTTTCACTGTCGCCCAGCACGTGTCTGCCGCGCCTGCGGTCGAACTGGGCGAGGTGCTGATCAGTGACGAAGCACAAAGCGAAATGGAAGACGCCCGCGAGCGCCTGCAGGCAGTGCCCGGTGCCAGCAATCTGGTTGACATGCAGCGCGTGGGGCAAGGACGGGTGGCCAGCAACCAGGACGTGCTGGCCTACCAGCCGGGGGTGTTCGCCCAGTCTGCTGGTAACGATGGCATCAAGCTTTCCATCCGCGGATCAGGCATCAACCGTGCGCCAGGAGCCCATGGTTCAGGGGTGTACACGATGTTCGACGGCCTGCCGCTGACTGGTCCGGGCGGTACACCTTACGAGCTGTTCGAGCCGCTGTGGCTGAGCCGCGCCGAAGTGCGGCGAGGGGCCAACGGCTTCGATCAGGGCGCGCTGGCGCTGGGTGGGGCAATCAACTATGTGACGCATACCGGCTACGATGCCGCGCCGTTACAGGTGCGGTACGAGGCCGGCAGCCGCGGTTATCAGCACAGGCACGTCAGCTCGGGTCAGGTGTTGGGCAACCTCGACTACTACGTAGCCCTCACCGACTCGGAATATGACGGCTACCAGACGCATAGCAGCGGCAGCGCCAAAGGCATCGCTGCCAACGCTGGTTATCGCTTCAACCCCAACCTGGAAACGCGCTTCTACCTGCGCTACCGGGAAACCGAGAACGAGCTGGCCGGGCGCCTGACCAAGGACCAGATCAAACACGACCCTCGTGCCGCCAACGCCGCCTACCTGGCGCGCGACGACAGCCGGCCGCAACCGGGCAGCACCTGGGTGGCCAACAAAACCACCTTCTACCTTGAGGACGATGCCCGGGTGGAAGCCGGGCTGGTGTACCACGACTTCCCCATGGACCTGCGCGAAGGCCCGATGCGCCTGAAGGTCGCCTACACGGATGTCAGCGGCACCCTTAACTACGTGCGCCGCGACACCTTGCTGGGCCATCAGAGCAACACCACCGTGGGCTGGCGAACCACCAAGCACCTGCCCAACAGCGGCGCCTCGCAGTTTGCCCGCACCACTGGCGACAACTTCGGCGCACGCAGCCGCGACTTCAGCTATCAGGGGTCGGATACCGTCCTGCATGTCGGCAACGATCTGGAGCTGATCCCGGACCTGTGGCTGACCACTGGCCTGGCGATGATCTATACCCGCCGTGAAAGCGCAGTCACCTATCCGCAGAGCGGTGGAAAGGTCAGCCAGCATGACTGGGACTACGCACCGCGCCTGGGCCTGCGCTACGACATCAACCCGCAACTGCAGGTGTATGGCAACCTGAGCCGGTCCGTCGAGCCACCCCACCCATGGTCACTGATCTGGAGCTCCACGGTCGCCACGCAGCCGATCGAACTGCAAAACCAGACAGCCACCACGCTGGAACTGGGCGCGCGCGGCGATTCGGCGCTGGGCCGCTGGGACCTGGCCTGGTACTACTCGCAAGTGCGCCATGAACTGTTGGCCGTTGAAATCGAGGCAGGGCTCCCGGCCAAGGAGGTCAATGCCAGCGCCACCTTGCACCAGGGCGTCGAAGCCGGCCTGGACAGCACCCTCTGGGAGCACCCTGGCACTGGCAAGCTCAGCTTGCGCCAGGCCTACACGTTCAGTGATTTCCACTACCGGGACGATGACACCTTCGGCGATAACCGCCTACCTGGCATTCCCGTGCATTACTACCAGGCCGAACTGCGCTACGACTGGCCAAGCGGCTTCCATGCCGGAATCAACACGCAGATGGCGTCCAAGGTGCAAGTCGATTACGCCAACAGTTACCACGCCGATGCCTACGCCCTGCTCGGTGCGCGCCTGGGCTGGGACTCGCCGAAACAGGACTGGCAGACCTGGCTGGACCTGCGCAACCTGACCAATAAACGCTATGCGGCGACGGTAACGCCGGGGTACGACGATGCAGGGCAGGACATTGCCCGGTCGACGCCAGGGGAAGGGTTTGGCGTATATGCCGGGGTTTCATACAGTTTCCGTTGAAGCGCTGCCTGGGCTGCGCAACAGTCCCCTATTGAGGCAACTGCACCTGCGGTTTGGTCGCGGCGAAAATGCCCCAGCTCGACATGAACAGCGCCGCGATCAGCGGCCCGATCACAAACCCGTTGAGCCCGAATACGGCCAACCCACCCAAGGTGGACACCAGGATCAGGTAGTCGGGCATCCGCGTATCCTTGCCCACCAGGATCGGCCGCAGCAGGTTGTCCACCAGACCAATCACCAGCACGCCAAACGCGGTCAGGATCACCCCTTGCAAGATCGCCCCGGTCAACAGGAAATACGCCGCCACCGGCGCCCAGATGATCCCCGCGCCCACTGCCGGCAGCAGTGACAGAAACGCCATCATCACCGCCCAGACCAGCGCGCTGGGAATATCCAGCACCCAGAAGATGAAACCACCCAAGGCGCCTTGGGTGATCGCCACCAGCACATTGCCCTTCACCGTAGCGCGCACCACACGGTTGAACTTCAACTGCAGGCGGCGCTTCTGGTGCTCTGGCAGCGGCACGGCCAGGCGTACCCGCCGCGCCACGTCCGCGCCCTCACGCAGAAAGAAGAACAGCAGGTAAAGCATGATGCCGAAACTGATCAGAAACTCGAAGGTGCCCTGGCCGAAACTGAAGGCCTGGGTGGCCAGTATCTGGCTACCCTGGGTAGCCCATTTGGTGATCTTGTCGCGCAACCCTTCCAGGTTGCCCATGCCCATGCTGTCCAGGCTGTGCTGCATGAAAGGCGGCAGCATGTTCATGCCGCGCTCGACATAGCCGGCGATATCCAGTTGCCCGCTCTCGATGCGCTGATAAAGGGTGGCGCCCTCCTGCACCAACAAGGCGCTGGTGATGATCACTGGCAAGATGGCCACCAACAGGCAAATCAGCAAGGTGGTCGCCGCCGCCAGGTTACGCCGCCTGCCAAAGCGCATCAGCAGGTTTCGCTGCAGCGGCGCGAACAGTATGCCGAGGATCACCGCCCAGAAGATGGCGCCATAGTACGGCAGCAGGATCCAGCCGAAGGCAATGGTCACCAGCGCCAGCAATACTGCCAGGGCCTTGTTCTGCAAAGCGGTTTGGTTCATGGCGGTTCCTCGTGAGTGCTGGACATTAGTGCACACCACTTTGGTAAAAGTGCCATGCCCACCTTGATTCAAATCAATACGCGCAACGCAGGCTGGCCTTAGCATCCGCGCCTTTGCCCCGGTGCGCACATGAACATCCCCGCCAAGCCTGAACTGCTGGCCCCTGCCGGCACCCTCAAGACCATGCGTTATGCATTCGCCTACGGCGCCGACGCGGTTTACGCCGGCCAGCCACGCTACAGCCTGCGGGTGCGCAACAACGAATTCGACCATGCCAACCTGGCGCTGGGCATCCAGGAGGCCCATGCACAGGGCAAGCGCTTTTACGTTGTGGTGAACATCGCGCCGCACAATGCCAAGCTCAAGACTTTTCTCAAGGACCTGGCGCCGGTGATCGACATGGCGCCCGATGCGCTGATCATGTCCGACCCCGGCCTGATCATGCTGGTGCGCCAGCACTTCCCGCAGATGCCTGTGCACCTCTCAGTACAGGCCAATACGGTCAACTGGGCCAGCGTGCAGTTCTGGCAGCAACTGGGCTTGAACCGGGTGATCCTGTCGCGGGAGCTGTCACTCGAAGAAATCGACGAAATCCGCCAGCACGTGCCTGACATGGAACTGGAAGTGTTCGTCCACGGCGCCCTGTGCATGGCGTACTCTGGCCGCTGCCTGCTGTCGGGCTACCTCAACAAGCGTGATGCCAATCAGGGCACATGTACCAACGCCTGCCGCTGGAAGTACAGTGCCACCCCAGCTATCGAGAACGCTGCTGGCGACATCGTGCGCGAGGTCGAGCCGACGTTGGGCCAGGGCGCACCGACCGATCAGCTGTTCCTGCTGCACGAAAGCAATCGCCCCGGTACCGAGATGCCCGCCTTCGAAGATGAACACGGCACTTACATAATGAATGCCAAGGACCTGCGCGCCATCCAGCACGTCGAGCGGCTGGCGGCCATGGGTGTGCACTCCTTGAAGATCGAGGGCCGCACCAAGTCGCACTTCTACTGCGCCCGTGCGGTGCAGTCGTACCGCCAGGCCATTGACGATGCCGCTGCCGGGCGCCCCTTTGACAGGGCCCTGATGGACAACCTCGAATCGCTGGCCCAACGAGGCTACACCGAGGGTTTCCTGCGGCGCCATGTGCATGACGAGTACCAGAACTACCAGCGGGGCAATTCGCTGTCCGAGCGCCAGCAGTTCGTCGGCGAACTGACCGGTGCACGGGTGGACGGCCTGGCCGAGGTCAAGGTGAAGAACCGCTTCGCAGTAGGCGATCATCTGGAGCTGATGACCCCGCGCGGCAACTATCATTTCGACCTGCACAACCTGTATGGCCGCCACCAGCAGGCCATCGACGTGGCGCCCGGGGACGGCCATGTGGTCTACCTGCCGATCCCGGAGCAGGTAGCACTGGAATACGGCTTGCTGATGCGCGACCTGTGCCAGGACGAACTGGCTGACAAAGGTGTAATGTCCAGTTCAGCCAGCTGACAGTTGCTGGCCAGTACCCTGCCAGCGCATATCGCGCCTGCAAGCCGCCTGCGCTATCCTGCAGCTCATTCGCATGGCGGGCGGGGCGCCTGCCTACCCACAGGAGTCGTTCGACCATGCTGCATAAACACCTGATCGCGCTCGGCCTGCTGGCCATCACCGGCCTGGCCCAGGCTGCCGAAACCATAGACGTCTACCGCGACCCCAACTGTGGCTGCTGCAAGGCCTGGATCAGCCACCTTCGTGACAACGGCTTTACCGTCAACGACCATGTCGAACCGAACATGAGCGCCGTCAAGCAGCGGCTGGGCGTGGCGCCGCGGCTGGCTTCATGCCACACCGGGGTGATCGACGGCAAGTTCGTCGAAGGCCACGTCCCGGCCGAGCAGGTGCGCCTGCTGGCCAAGCGCAACGACCTCAAGGGCCTGGCCGTGCCTGGCATGCCGGTGGGTTCGCCAGGCATGGAAATGGGTGATCGCAAGGACGCCTATCAAGTCATCGGGGTAACCCGGGATGGCCAGGACACCGTAGTCGCCAACTACTGATGCTGAGCCTCTGGGCGCTGTTTCTCAGCGCCTTTGGCGCCGCCACACTGCTGCCGCTGCAATCGGAGGCGGTACTGGTGGGCCTGCTGCTGCGTCAACCCGACGCCTGGCTGACCCTGTTGCTGGTCGCCACCCTGGGCAACGTCCTCGGTTCGGTGGTCAACTGGTTGCTGGGCCGGGCCATCGAACACCTGCGCGACAAGCGCTGGTTCCCGTTCAGCGCCCGTCAACTCGAACGCGCCCAGCAGCGCTATCAGCGCTGGGGGCAATGGTCGCTGCTGCTGAGCTGGATGCCGGTGATCGGTGACCCGTTGACCCTGATTGCCGGGATCATGCGTGAGCCGTTCTGGCGTTTCGTGCTTCTGGTCACGCTGGCAAAGGGCGGGCGTTACATGGTGGTAGCCGTGATTACCTTGGGCTGGTTTCATGCCTGGTAACACCTTTAACGTTTAAGGTGCTTCTGCGGCTGCTAAAGTCGCCAATTCCTACATGGTCCTACACGGAGTGCCCCCATGCTGCGCGCAACCGCCCTGGCCTTGGCCTGCCTCATCGGCGCCCCCGCCATCGCCGCCGAATCACCCACCTACGGCAAGCAGCTCGAAGGCTTTAGCTACCCGCACCCCCTCAAGCATTTCGACTTCCAGTCCCAAGGGCAGAGCCTGCAGATGGGCTACATGGACGTGCCTGCCAAAGGCCAGGCCAACGGCCGCAGCGTGGTGCTGATGCATGGCAAGAATTTCTGCGCCGCCACCTGGGAAACCACTATCGATGCATTGAGTCAGGCCGGTTACCGAGTCATCGCGCCCGACCAGGTCGGCTTCTGCACTTCAAGCAAGCCAGGGTATTACCAATACAGCTTCCATCAGTTGGCCAGTAACACCCATGCCCTGCTGGAGCAGCTGGGCGTCAAGCAAGCGATCATCCTCGGCCATTCCACCGGCGGCATGCTCGCCACCCGTTACGCGTTGATGTACCCGCAACAGGTCGAGCGCCTGGCCATGGTCAACCCGATCGGCCTGGAAGACTGGAAAGCCCTCGGCGTGCCCTACCGCACTGTGGACCAGTGGTATGCCCGCGAACTCAAGCTCGATGCCGACGGCGTGCGTGAGTACGAGCGCAAGACCTACTACGCCGGGCGCTGGAAACCTGAGTACGAGCGTTGGGTCCAGATGCTGGCCGGGCTGAACAAGGGCCCTGGGCATGAAGCCGTGGCGTGGAACTCGGCGCTGATCTACGACATGATCTTCACCCAGCCGGTGTACCACGAGTTCAAGAACTTGAAGATGCCGACCCTGCTGCTGATAGGCGACCAAGACAGCACAGCCATTGGCAGTGACATCGCACCACCCGAGGTCAAGGCGCGGCTGGGCAAGTACAAGGAGCTGGGGCCGCACGTGGCCAAGCTGATTCCACAAGGCGAGTTGGTGACCTTCGAGGGCATGGGGCACGCGCCGCAGATCGAAGAGCCACGGCGCTTCAACAACACCCTGATCGAGTGGCTTGGGCGCTGAAGCTTTAGTGGGGGGCGCCTTGCGCCCCCTTGGCAAACAAGCGGTGCCGGTCAACCCTTGCCGCTTTTCAACCGGCTGAACGCTCGGGTCAGCTCACGGTTGAACGCCTTGCTGTTGTCGTTTTTGCCATACAACCGTGCCCTCACCTGCGCGGGCGGATAAGTGCCCGGCGCATTGCGAATCTGCGCATCCACCAAGCCGTCCGCAGCCGTGATGGCGTTGGCGTAATGAATGGTATCGGTAATCGGCGCAATCACCTCCGGCCGCATCAGGTAGTCCAGCAGCTTCCAGGCTGCCTGGGGATGCGGGGCATCCTTGGGTACCACCAATGCATCCAGCCAGATAAGCGTCCCTTCCTCAGGGATGCTGTACGCCAGGTTGAACGCCTTGCCCGCCTGCTGCGCCTGGGCTTGGGCGATCGCCACGTTGCCGTTCCACGACATAGCCACGCAGGTCTCTGCGTTGGCCAGGTCGTTGATGTTGCGGTCATTGTCGAAGTAGCGGATATACGGGCGAATCTTGCGCAGCTGCAGCTCTGCAGCCTTGAGGTCCTCCAAGCGTTGCTGGTTGATGTCCAGGCCCATGTAACGCATCACCGCGGCGAACACCTCGTTGGGGTCGTTGAGCAGGCTGACCCCGCAGTCGGCGAATTTGGCCACCACCTGCGGGTCGAACAGCATCGCCCAGCTGCCCACTGGCGCCTCGCCCATGCGCGCCGCCACCGCCTGCTGCTGATAACCCACGCCGGTGGTGCCCCAGGCGTAGGTCCCGGCATACCGGTTGCCAGGGTCATACAGTGCCATGTGCTGGCGAAACTCCTCGCCGACACCCGCCAAGTGCGGTAACTGCGCCTTGTCCAGCGGCTGCAGGGCACCGCTGGCAATCGCCCGGCTCAAGTGCTGCCCGGCACTGAGCACCACGTCGTAGCCACTGCCGCCGGTAAGCAACTTGGTCTCTGCGGTTTCCAGCGAGTCGAAGTGGTCGGCAACCACCCGAATGCCGGTTTCCTTCTCGAAGTTGGTCAACGTGTCCGGGGCAAGGTATTCGCCCCAGATATACAAGTTGACGGTCGGCTGTTGTGCGTCGGCCGCCTGGGCCACCGACGCCACGCAGCCCAAGGCGAGTGCTGCCGCGAGCAGGGTCAGGTTCATCAGCGGCGGCCTCCGGCGTATTGAGGCATGGTGATGCAGGCGACATTGCCGCCACCGAGCAGGATTTCCCGCGAATTGTCGATGCCAATGATACGGTGGCCGGGGAACAGTTCAGCCAGGGTGGCCTGGGCTACGCTGTCGTTGCGGTCACCGAACAGCGGCACGACGATGGCCGTGTTGCCGGCGTAGTAGTTGATGTAGGAGGCACAGATCCGGGTGCCGGCCTCCCGCACGTGCGTGCCTTCGACCTGATCCAGCCCGGCAGCTTCCTCGGCCGTCCACTGCAGCACCTCGGGCTGGGGCAGCTTGTGAACTTTGAGTTCCCGCCCGCGAGCATCGCGGGTGCTGCGCAATATATCGTAAGCCTCCTGGTAGATCTCCCACTGTGGGTCTTCACGGTTGTCGGTCCATTGCAGCACCACTTCACCGGGCCGCGCGAAACACGCCAGGTCGTCGACGTGGCCATCGGTTTCGTCGAACTTGCAACCGCGCGGCAGCCAGATCACCTGGTCGGCACCCAGGTAGTCCTCAAGCCGGCGCGTGACTTCATCCTTGCCCAGGTGGGCATTGCGGTTACGGTTGAGCAGGCACTGTTCGGTGGTCAAGAGGCTGCCCTGGCCGTCGCTCTGGATGCCGCCGAGTTCGGCAATCAATGGCGCACGATAGCGGTCCAAACCTTCGATTTCGAGGATTTTCTGGGCGATCTGGTCGTCCTTGTCCCACGGGTAATAAAGGCCGCCGTCCAGGCCGCCGTAGGCATTGAATTCGAAGTCCACACCGCGCACTTCGCCGCTGCTGTCGTTGACCACGAAGCACGCGCCGCTGTCTCGGAACCAGGTGTCGTTGCAGGTCATTTCCACCACCCGCACCTGCGCTGGCAGCAAGCGCCGGGCATTGGCGTACTGGGCAGCAGACGCGCAAACCGTGACCGGTTCGCTGGACGCGATGGCGGTGGCAATTTCGACCCAGACCTTTTGCGCCGGCTTACCGCCATTGCGCCACACATCTGGCCGCTCGGGCCAACCGAGCCAGCAGCCTGCCTTATGTTCGAATTCGCCAGGCAAGCGGAAACCATCGCCCTTGGGCGTGGTGGTGAGCGAACGTGCCATGGGTCAACCTCATGTCGGTGAGTGATGCCTGCACGCTACGCTGGCCGGCCTGACTCATCCAACGATGAAAACTCAGCGATAGTTGAATTCAATTCAGCTATCACCCAACTGTTCAATGAACCATTCGATGAAGTGCGCCACCGCAGCACGCTCCAGGCGCAACCGCTCGCACACCAGTGCGTATTGCCCCTGCGCGGTGACACTGGCACCGAAAGGCCGCACCAGCCTGCCGCTTTGCAAATCGCTCTGGCAGGTCAGGTTGTCCCCCATGGCCACGCCCTGCCCAAGCAGCGCCGCCTCCAGCGCCAGGGCCGCATGCGGGAAGTACAGCTGGCGAGTGGGCAAGGCATCGTCGGCATGGGTAGCCAGCCAGGTGGTCCAGGTCCGGCCATCCTGATCGTCGTGCAACAGGCAGTGGCGCACCAAGTCGCGCGGGCGCTTCAGGCCGCCCTGGTTGAACAGGCCTGGGCTGCACACCGGGAAGAATTGCAGCAGCGGCAAGGGCCTGACGAAGTGGGTACTGGCGTCGAGTGTGCTGGTGCCATAGGTGATGGCCAGGTCGACATCCAGCGCCGGGGCTCCTGCGGCGATGGGCTGCTCGAGCAGGTGCAGAGTGATGTGCGGGTAACGGCCACTGAAGTCGGCGAGCCGCGCCACCAGCCATTTCTGCGCAAGCTCGGCAGTCACCGCCACCCGCAGCACCGCCTGCGATGCCGGGTCGCGCAGTTCGTCACAGGCCTTGCCGATCAGTTCGAAGGCCTGCTGCAGGTGATGCAACAGCCGCTCGGCCTCGGCGCTGGGCCGCACCTGGCGGCCAATGCGTTCGAACAGCGTGACCCCAAGCTGCTCCTCGAGCTGGCGGATCTGGTGGCTTACCGCGCTGTCGGTGACACACAGTTCGGCGGCGGCACGGCCGAAGTGGCCGTGGCGGGCGGCGCACTCGAACGTGCGCAGGGCAGTCAGGGAAGGCAGGCGGCGCATAGGTAGTCCTGGCAGGTGCGTGGAGACGCTGTACGGCCACCCGATCATATCGCCAACGCGACTCGACTGGCGCGATGAAAATTCCCTGCTAAATTTTCATGAAAATAATCATTAAAAATTTCATGAGACCAAGGCATGTTCAAGCAATCCGCCCAGCACGTCGCCAGTTATTACGCCTGCACCTACCCTGCCAGCATTCCCCTGCGCCCTACCCTGCAAGGCCGGCACGACACCGACGTGATCATCATCGGCGCCGGCTTCAGCGGCCTGCACACTGCCCTGCGCCTGGCCCTGGCCGGCAAGCGTGTGACCCTGCTGGAAGCCAGCAGGGTGGCCTGGGCCGCATCCGGTCGTAACGGTGGCCAGGCGCTACTGGGCTGGTCGTGCGACATGCCGCCCATCGAGAAGGCCTTGGGAGTGGAGCGCAGCCGACGCCTCTGGGACAGCATGTGCTGGGCTGCCGACGAAATGCGTGAATTGCCGCAACGGCACGGCTTCGATATCGATTATCGGGTCGGCAGCCTCTGGACATCGGTGCTGCCACGCCGGGTGAGAATGCTGGAACACGCCCTGCATGATGCCGAACAGAAATGGGGCTACGATGCCCTGCGCCTGATCGGCCGTGACGAGTTGCCCCAGTGGATCGACAGCCCGCGCTACCAGGCTGCCTTGTACGACGCCAGGGGCGCGCACCTCAACCCGCTGAAACTGGCCCAGGGCGTGGCCAGCGTGATCGAGGCTGCCGGCGGGCAGATCTTCGAGCAAAGCCAGGTAATCGGATACCAGCAGAGCGCCAATGGCTATGTTGCCCGCACCGACCATGGCGAAGTGCACGGTGATGTGCTGGTGCTGGCCTGCAACGCCTACATCGACCGCCTTGACCGCAACCTGTCGCGCCGGCTGCTACCGGTCGGTTCCTATCAAGTGGCAACCGCGCCACTGGACGCAGATTTCGCCCGGTCGCTGCTGCCACGCAACAGTTGCGTGATCGACAACCAGTTCGTACCGGACTATTTCCGCCTCACCCCGGACCACCGTCTGCTGTTCGGCGGCGGCTGCACCTACCTGGGCGGCATTCCCAAGGACGTGGCCAGCGCCACCCGCCCGTACCTTGAGCGTGTTTTCCCACAACTGGCGGGCGTTACCATCGACTATGCCTGGGGCGGGCATATCGACTGCAGCATCCAGCGCACCCCGGACATTGGCCGCGACGCCCAGCGCTACTGGCTGCAGGGCTTTTCCGGCCATGGCGTACTGCCAACCCTGGCAGCAGCACGCGCGGTCAGCGACGCGATCCTGGGCGACGACGACCTGCTGGCGTTGTACCAGGGCATCGACAATGGTCGCTTCCCGGGCGGTGACCTGTTGGCTGCCCCGCTGGAGGCCGCGGCCAAAGCCTGGTACCGGATGCGCGATCATGTCTGAAGACGCCCAGGCCCTGGCCCTGCTGATTCGTGGCCTGCGCAAGCACCGCGGGCTGACGCTCGGCGAATTGGCGATCAAGGTCAAGCGCTCGCTGGGCTTTCTCTCCCAGGTCGAACGCGGCCTGTCGCAGCCGACCGTAGCCGACCTCACTGCGATCAGCGAGGCGCTGCACGTACCCACCACCTACTTCTACCAAGCCAGCCAGCCGCGCGAACTCGACTGGGTCACCCGCCCCGGTGAACGGCGCACGATCTACTACGCCGAAGGCATCAGCGATGTGCTGGTCTCGCCGACCCTCAACGGCAGCTTTGCCATGCTCGAAAGCCACCTGGCGCCCGGCGCCAGCAGTGGCGAGGGGCATCTGGACGACAGCGCCGAACAAGGCGGTTTCGTCCTTGAAGGCGCGCTGACCCTATGGCTGGATGGCCACCCGGACGCCGTCACACTCGGCCCCAATGACAGCTTCCAGCTCCCTGCGCACAGTCATTTCCGCTACGCCAACCTGACCGACCAGACGACCCGTGTCCTCTGGGTATTCCGATGAGAGCACAGCATGACAACAACAACGACAGGCTTTGCCGATCTGCTCAGTGAAGTCCGCGCCTTCCGCGCCCGTTACCCCGAAGTACGCCACGTCGACCTGCTGAGCCTGGACATCCCCGGGCATTTCTACGGCAAGCGCTACCCCATCGACATGCTGGAAAAGGTCGCCGCCGGCAGCCCGCTGAAACTGCCGCAGAACTGTGTGCTGCTGGGCGTGCAAGGCGGGCTGTTCCCGATTGGCGACTACTGCTTCAACGACGGCGACCCGGACGCCCTGCGGCGCCTGGTGCCCGGCACACTCAAGCCGGTCAGCTGGGAGCGCGAACCGCTGGGCCAGATGCTGATCAGCTCCGACGGCACCGCCGCGCCCATCGAGTTCGAGCCCAGGGAGGTGCTCGCCCGCGTGCTGCAGCGCTTTGAACGGCGCGGCATTCGCCCGGTGGTGGCGTTCGAGCTGGAGTTCTACCTGTTCGACCGGGCACTCAAGCAGGGGCTGCCGCAGTTCCCCCGCGACCCGTTCAGCGATGACGCGGACGACCAGCCCAACATGCACATCGAACGGCTGTCGCGGTTCAGCGACGTGCTGCGCGACATGGTCGATACCGCCAACGCGCAAGGGGTCGACGCCAACGTCATCACCGCCGAGCTGGGTCCTGGCCAGTTCGAGATCAACTTCGGCCACTGCGACGACGGCCTGCGCGCCGCCGACTGGGCTGCCCTGTTCTGCCGCAGTACCCGCGGCGTGGCACTCAAGCACGGGCTGCGCGCCTCGTTCATGAGCAAACCCTACCTGCAGGCGCCAGGCAGCGGCATGCACGTGCATGTCAGCCTGTACGACAAGGCCGGCAACAACCTGCTGGCGGCCGACCAGCAGCGCCCGCTGCGCCATGCCGTGGCCGGTTGCCTGGCCTTGCTGCCGCACTGCATGCCGATATTCGCCGCCAACCACAATGCCTTTCGCAGGTACGGCGCCATGGTCAATGCCGCCAGCCGCGCCAGCTGGGGCTTTGAAGATCGTGATGCGTGCATCCGCATCCCGGAATCGGATGCGCGCAACGTGCGTATCGAACACCGGCTGGCGGGTGCCGATGCCAATCCCTACCTGGTGCTGGCAGCGATCTTGTGCGGGATGGAGCATGGACTGGATGCCGCGCAAGAGCCGATCGCGCCGCTCAATGAAGATCGCGCCAGCGGGGTCGACTTTCCCAAGGACATGCTTGGCGCAGTCACAGCCATGCGTGGGCACCCGGCCGTGAATGAAGGGCTGGGGGAAGAGTTCGTGATGGTGTATTGCGAGAACAAGCGCCAGGACCATCTCGCGTTCATGCAGGAGGTCAGTGCCCGGGAGTACCGGTGGTTCCTTTGAGACAGATGCCAGTGAAGAGGCCGGTACTGACAACACAGAAAACTCTCCTATTCTGAATAGCTCAATTGGCAATCCCCCTGCACAGAGGAGACGCGACCATGAGCTACGTGACCACGAAGGATGGTGTTCAGATCTTCTACAAGGACTGGGGCCCGCGCGATGCGCAGGTCATCCACTTCCATCACGGCTGGCCGCTCAGTGCCGACGACTGGGATTCACAACTGCTGTTCTTCCTCGCCCAGGGCTTCCGTGTCGTGGCCCATGATCGCCGCGGCCACGGCCGCTCCAGCCAGGTATGGGACGGCCATGACATGGACCACTACGCCGATGACGTGGCCGCCGTGGTCGAGCACCTGGGTATACAGGGTGCGGTGCATGTCGGCCACTCCACCGGAGGCGGCGAAGTGGTGCGCTACATGGCCCGCTACCCAGGCGACAAGGTGGCCAAAGCGGTGCTGATCGCCGCCGTACCGCCCTTGATGGTGCAAACGCCAGACAACCCCGGCGGCTTGCCCAAGTCGGTGTTCGATGGCTTCCAGGCACAGGTGGCGAGTAACCGGGCACAGTTCTACCGCGATGTGCCGACCGGGCCGTTCTATGGCTATAACCGGCCCGGTGCCGAGCCGGCCGAAGGGGTCATTGCCAATTGGTGGCGCCAAGGCATGATCGGCAGCGCCAAAGCGCACTACGACGGAATCGTGGCGTTTTCCCAGACTGACTTCACCGAAGACCTGAAGAAGATCCAGCAACCAGTGCTGGTGATGCATGGCGATGATGACCAGATCGTTCCCTATGAAAATTCCGGCCCGCTGTCGGCCAAGCTGCTGCCCAATGGCACATTGAAGACCTACAAGGGCTTCCCGCACGGCATGCCGACAACCCATGCCGATGTGATCAATGCGGATTTGCTGGCCTTTATCCGAAGCTGACGTGACCTTCCACGCCGGCCTCATCGCCGGCAAGCCGGCCCACAGGACTATCACCGGTCTTGAGCACTGTGCAAAACCTGTGAGGGCGGGCTTGCCAAGCGAAGAGACCGGCACTGGCAACGCATCCCGCCCGGGATTACCATGGTGCCCTTCTAGCGCGGCAGTTTGCCGCACCCTGCCTGCCTCCTGCCTGCCAGACACCCATGCCCTTCGAACTCACCGTAGAACCACTAACCCTGCTGATCCTCGCCCTGGTCGCCTTCGTCGCCGGTTTCATCGACGCCATCGCCGGCGGAGGTGGCCTGCTCACCACCCCGGCACTGCTCACCGCCGGCATGCCGCCACACCTGGTGCTGGGCACCAACAAGCTCAGTTCGACCTTCGGCTCGGCCACCGCAGGCTTCACCTACTACAAGCGCAAGCTGTTCCACCCGGCGCAGTGGCGCCCGGCCTTGTTCGCCACGCTGGTCGGCGCGCTGATCGGGGCGGTCGTCGCCCACTACATGCCGGCCGAATGGCTGAACAAGATGCTGCCGGTGATCGTCTTCGCCTGCGGCATCTACCTGCTGTTCGGGGGTACGCCCAAAGCGCCGCTGGATGCCGATGCGCCGATCAGGAAGAAGTGGCAGTTCCCGCAGGGCTTCACTCTGGGCTTCTACGATGGCGTGGCCGGGCCCGGCACCGGTGCTTTCTGGACCGTGAGCACCCTGCTGCTCTACCCCATCGACCTGGTCCGCGCCAGCGGCGTGGCGCGCAGCATGAACTTCGTCAGTAACATCGCGGCGTTGACGGTGTTCATCATTTCCGGGCAGGTGGATTACGTCGTCGGCCTGTGCATGGGCCTTTCGGTGATGGTCGGCGCGTTCTTCGGCGCACGCACGGCGATCAGTGGCGGCAGCAAGTTCATCCGCCCGGTGTTCATCACCGTGGTGCTGGCGCTGACCGTGCGCCTAGCGTGGCAACACTGGTTCGGGCAGGCCTGAACGTCTGGCGACATACAGATCGATCAGGTACCGGGCGATGGAGCGCCCGGCTGGCAGCGGTGGCAGGTCGTGCACGTTGAACCACCTGGCGTCTTCGATCTCGTCCGGCTGCATGACGATCTCGCCGCCGGCATACTCGGCATGGAAGCCCAGCATCATCGAATGCGGGAACGGCCAGCACTGGCTGCCGACGTACTGGATGTTGGTGACCTCAACCGCCACCTCTTCACGCACTTCCCGCACGAGGCAGTCCTCGGCCGACTCGCCTGGTTCGGCAAAGCCTGCGAGGGTGCTGTAAACGCCAGTGACGAAGCGCGGCGACCGGGCCAGCAGGATTTCGTCGCCACGGGTCACCAGCACGATCATGCTCGGCGAAATGCGTGGGTAGCTGCGCAGGTCGCAGGGCTGGCAGTACATCGCCCGCTCCCAGCGGATCTGCGTCATCGGTTGGCCGCAGCTGCCACAGAAACGGTGCTCACGCGCCCAGGTGCCGATCTGCGCGGCGTAGCCAAGCACTTTATACAGATCGAAATCACCTTCGAGCATGAACGACCGCAGGCCGCGCCAGCCGCAACCGGGCACCTCGGCGGTGCTGCGCAGCTCCAGCAGGAACACCGGCTCGCCGTCGAAATGGCCGATGCCGTGCTCGGCCAGCACATCCAGGTCCTGGCGCTTGAGCCAGTCGCGGGGGAACAGCGCGCCGTTGGCGTCCACCAAAAACCCTTCCGGGCTGCGGGCGACGGCCCAGCCCCCGGTGATCTGCGGGTCGAGTACTGCGCTAGTCCAGCGTGCTGACATTTCGGGGTTCCTCTACTGCGTCCCCCGGCCCGGTCAGTCGGCGAACGTCGGTTTCTGTTTGCTCATGTGCGCCGCCACAGCCACGCGCAAATCTTCGGACTGCAGCATGGCGGCGTTCCAGGTGGCGATGTACTCCAGGCCATCATCGATGCGATGGTCACGCATGTAGCTGAGCATCTCCTTGGTGCCCGCCACAGCGATCGGTGATTTTGCGGCAATCTCGCGGGCAATGGCAAAGACCCCGTCGAGCAATGCAGCCTGATCATCATAGACCCGGTTGACCAGGCCGATGCGCAGCGCCTCATCGGCCGCAACGTTACGCCCGGTGAAGGCCAGCTCGCGCATGATGCCGTCGCCGATGATACGTGGCAAACGTTGCAGGGTGCCGACATCTGCGGCCATGCCCATGTCGATTTCCTTGATCGAGAACTGCGCGTCCGTGCTGCAATAGCGCATGTCGCAGGCCGATACCAGGTCGATGGCTCCACCAATGCAGTAGCCCTGGATGGCCGCCAGCACGGGCTTGCGGCAGTTGTCCACGGCATTGAAGGAGGCCTGCAGACGCAGGATGGTGCGGCGCAGCAGGCGCGCGTTACGGCCAACGTCCTTGCCCATCTGGCCGGCCAGCGAGGCCAGCATCATCAAGTCGATACCCGAGGAAAAATGCTTGCCCGCACCGCTGATGACCACGGCGCGCACCGCATCGGTGTCGTCGATCCACTGGAAGATATCGACGATCTCTTCCCAGAAGGCAGCATTCATGGCGTTGATCTTTTCAGGGCGGTTGATCTGCACATGGGCGATGTTGTCGGTCAGTTCGACCTTGAATGCGCTGTACTCGGTCACGGGCTGCACTCCTGCGGAGAAAAAGGTTCACTGCGAGGATGTTAACTCAGCCTGGTTGCCGTACTTGTGCCAAAAACGGGACTTGCCCGGGTTGCTCGGGTGCGTGTCGATAGAGGTTTGCCCTGCACAAAAAAACCATACAACTTTTGCCCCGCACACGCATCGAAACACAGGTAAGCTCTTCATCCCTTTCCAGGAGGTTTGCCATGGCGATGCGTACAGCCCTGATTGTTTCCTGCATGACACTGGCCCTGGCGGGCTGCGCCGGTTCGAGCGATGAGCATCGCGCGCCACCGACCACACAGCAGGTCGACCTGCAGCGCTACCAAGGTACCTGGTACGAGCAGGCGCGCTTGCCGATGTTCTTCCAGCGCAACTGCGTGCAGTCTGAAGCCAACTATGGCTTGCGCGAAGACGGTCGCATCGATGTGACCAACCGCTGCAAGGAAAAGGACGGCCAGTGGAACGAGGCCAAAGGCATTGCCGAAGCCCAGCAGCCGGGCAAGACCGACAAGCTGTGGGTCACCTTCGACAACTGGTTCAGCCGCCTGGCGCCAAGCTTGACCAAGGGCGAGTACTGGGTGCTGTATCACGACAAGGACTATCGCGTAGCACTGGTCGGGCATCCCAACCGCGAGTACCTGTGGCTGCTGTCGCGCACCCCGGTCATCAACGACCAGACCCGCGAGCAGATGCTGGCCATTGCCCAGAAACAGGGCTATGACACCAGCGAGCTGATCTGGCGGCAGGGCGATGATGCAGTAAAACCCTGATTCATCGACGCCCTGGTTAGTTCGGGCCAGGGTGAGCGCCTAATCAAACTTGGAGTCAGTCATTGGACCTGCTGTTTCTGGGCACCTCGGCCGGGGTGCCCACCAAGGCGCGCAACGTCAGTGCCACCGCCGTGATCGAAGCCAGCGGCAGCCACTGGTACCTGGTCGATTGCGGCGAAGGTACGCAGCATCAACTGCTGCATACCCCATTGTCGGTCCGCGACCTGCGCGCCATTTTCATCACCCATGTACACGGCGACCATTGCTTCGGCCTGCCGGGCCTGCTGGCCAGCGCCGGCATGAGCGGGCGCACGGCGCCGCTGGACCTGGTGCTGCCGGCCGCCTTGCACGACTGGGTGCGCCTGAGCCTGGCCGCCAGTGATTCCTTCCTGCCGTTCGAGCTGCGTTTGCTGGCGGTCGAGCAGCTGGGCGAATGGCGAAGCGATACGCTTGCGGTCAGCACCGTACAGCTGTCGCACCGGGTGCCCAGCGTTGCTTTCGTGTTCACCGAGCTGAACCCCGAGCCGCGCCTTGACGTGCAGCGCCTGGATGCCGAAGGTATCCCGCGTGGCCCGCTGTGGGGCGAGCTTGCCAAGGGCCTGACGGTAGAACACGCGGGGCGAATGCTGCATGGCCGGGACTACCTGCGCGCCTCGCGGCCGGCACGGCGGGTGATCGTCTGCGGCGACAACGACAACCCCGAGCTGTTGGCCGAGGCAGCGAAAGACGTTGATGTGCTGGTGCACGAAGCGACATTCACACAACCGATCATCGCCCGCACAGGTGTCAGCTTCGGCCACAGCAGTGCGGCAGCGGTGGCGCGCTTTGCCGAAACGGCCGGTGTGCGCAACCTGGTGCTGACGCACTTCAGTGCCCGCTATCAGCCGGACCCTCGGCGCAGCCCGTGCATTGACGAGGTAAGGGAAGAGGCGCAGGTCCATTACAGCGGCAACCTGACCCTGGCCCAGGACCTGCAGCGTTACCACATCGGGCGCGATGGGTGCCTGGGCCGCGTCACGGGTATCTAGCAAATCACAATCGACATGATCGTCGTTCTCCATCGGTTTTAGGATTACGGGCCGGTGATGGGACGCTCAGGCATCAAGCCGCCAGCCGCCCGCTGGCGATCGCCTCCGACGCCGCCAGCATGGCCCGCAGCAACACCGCACAGCCCGCGGCCAGGTCTTGCGGGGTGGCGTTCTCGATTTCGTTGTGGCTAATGCCGTTTTCACAAGGCACGAAGATCATCCCCGCCGGCCCCAACTCGGCCAGGAAGATCGCGTCATGCCCTGCCCCGCTGACGATATCCATGTGCGGCAGGCCCAAGGTCTGCGCAGAATCGCGCACGGCATCGACGCAACTGCGGTCGAAGTACAGCGCTGGAAAGTCGGCCGTAGGGATCAGTTCATGGCTCAGCCCGTGCTTGGCACAGGTGGCCTCAATCACTGCCCGCACGTCGGCGATCATCGAGTCCAGCCGCTCACCTTCGAGGTGACGAAAGTCCAGGGTCATGCGCACTTCGCCCGGGATCACGTTGCGTGAGCCGGGGTAGGCCTGCAGGCAACCGACCGTGCCACAGGCATGCGGCTGATGGCCCAGCGCTGCCCGGTTGACCGCCTCCACCACTGCCGCAGCGCCGACCAGTGCATCCTTGCGCAGGTGCATCGGCGTAGGACCGGCATGGGCTTCAACGCCGCGCAGGGTCAGGTCGAACCACTTTTGCCCCAGCGCCCCAAGCACCACACCGATGGTCTTGGCCTGGTCTTCAAGGATCGGTCCCTGCTCGATATGGGCTTCGAAATACGCGCCTACCGGGTGGCCAAGCACTGCCCGCTGGCCGGCGTAGCCGATGGCAGTCAACGCCTCGCCCATGCTCACGCCCTGGGCGTCACGCTTGGCCAAGGTTTCCTCCAGGGTGAATTTGCCGGCAAACACCCCCGAGCCCATCATGCAGGGCGCAAAGCGCGAGCCTTCCTCGTTGGTCCATACCACTACCTCCAGCGGTGCTTCGGTCTCGATGCCCAGGTCATTGAGCGTGCGGATCACCTCAAGGCCCGCCATCACCCCAAAGCAGCCATCGAACTTGCCCCCGGTGGGCTGACTGTCGATGTGGCTGCCGGTCATCACCGGTGGCAGCTTGGGATTGCGGCCTGGGCGGCGGGCAAAGATATTGCCGACGGCATCGACACTGACGCTGCAACCGGCAGCCTCGCACCACTCGACGAACAGGTCGCGGGCCTGGCGGTCGAGGTCGGTCAGCGCCAGGCGGCAGACACCACCCTTGGGTGTGGCACCGAGGCGGGCGAGGTCCATCAGCGATTGCCACAGGCGCTCACTGTTCACGTGCCGTTCAGTCGATAGCAGGGCTTGTTGGGCTGCGGTCATAGGTCAGGCCTCCTCAGGCGTTTTTGTTGTCTGCATTGATCACAGGCTGCACTGGCCCACGCACCGCCAAGCCGCCCAGGGCGTAGTACAGCACCCCGCCAAGCAGCGACCCGGTGAACCAGCCATAGTCGTAGAACCAGCTGAAACTGCTGTTACCAATGGCCATCACGGTCAGTGCCACAGGCAGCGCAAAGGCGGCAAACCCTGCCCAGTTCCAGGCCGGATAGATGTCATCACGGTACAGGCCGGCCAGATCCAGCTTCTGCCGACGGATCAGGAAGTAGTCCACCACCATGATCCCGGCAATCGGCCCAAGCAGGCTGGAGTACCCCAGCAGCCAGTTGGAATAGACGCTCTCCAGGCTGATGTCGGAAACGATCCAGCCGAGTTTTTTCAGCAGCTCGTGGCTCATCAGCGCCAGGCCGATGAAGCCTGTCAGCCACACGGCGCGGCTGCGCCCGATCAGGCGCGGGGCAATGTTCTGGAAGTCGTTGGTCGGCGAAACGATGTTGGCCGCAGTGTTGGTCGACAGCGTGGCGATGACGATCAACGCCATGGCCAGTGCCACCCAGCCCGGGCTCTGGATCTTGCCGATCAGGCTCACCGGGTCGGACACCGTTTCACCTACCAGCGACGCCGAGGCGGCGGTCATCACCACCCCCAGGGAGGCGAACAGGAACATGGTCAGTGGCAGGCCGAAGATCTGCCCGAGAATCTGGTCTTTCTGGCTCTTGGCGTAGCGGCTGAAATCCGGAATGTTCAGTGACAGCGTGGCCCAGAAGCCGACCATCGCAGTCAGCCCGGCGCAGAAATAACTCACTACGCTCGCCCCTTCCGGGCGCTTGGGTGGCTGGGCCAGCAGCTCGGTCATCGACATGTGCGGCAACGCCCAGAACAACAGGCCAAAGCCGACTGCCACCAACAGCGGCGCCGACAAGGTTTCGAGCCATTTGATAGATTCTGCGCCGCGCAACACCACCCACAGGTTAAGGGCCCAGAACACCATGAAGCCGATCACTTCGCCCGTGCCACCCAGCGCTTTCCAGCCATCGAAGATCGAGCCCAGGAACAGGTGAATGGCCAAGCCGCCGAACATCGTCTGGATACCGAACCAGCCACAGGCAACCACCGCGCGTATCAGGCACGGCACGTTGGAGCCGAAGATACCGAACGATGAACGCAGCAACACAGGGAAGGGAATGCCGTACTTGGTGCCTGGGAAGGCGTTGAGGGTGAGCGGGATCAGCACGATGAGGTTGGCCAGCAGGATCGCCAGCAGCGCCTCGCCCACACTGAGGCCAAAGTAGGCCGTGAGCACGCCGCCCAGGGTGTAGGTAGGCACGCAGATGGACATGCCCACCCACAATGCGGTGATGTGCCATTTGTTCCAGGTGCGCTGGTGCACTTTTGTGGGGGCGATGTCGTGGTTGTAGCGCGGGCTGTTGAGCACGTCACTGCCTGCGGACAGCTCGAACAGGCCATCCTGCTCGATCACTTGCGATCTGCTCTGTTGCATGGGGCCTTCTCCAGATTTTTCTAATTGTCTGCTCATCGGGCTAACGCGATGGCCGGAGTACATACACCACCAGTACTGCTCCTGCGGTCCGGCCTGGCGGTTGTGGCCGTACTCAAAATACGTGCCGGGCCGGCCTTCGCCTACCCGGCCGGCCGCCGCCGACCACAGGTAATCAACTGATCTGCAAGGCATTAATCCGCTTGAGGCGATGGCACGGTCTTCCATCGCCTGCCGCTTTCAGCGCCATGGGCCGGCCCTGGCTTCTGCATCAGGTTTCAAACTGGTGCAGCCTGTTTTTTCAGTGGCGCTCCCTGCGCCTCCCAGCCAGGTTTCAAGCAGCTGATTTTGCATGGAAAATCTTGACCAATTTGGCTTCTTGTCAAGTGCGTCAAAATGGTGAAAGGCCTCACCATTTTGGTGATTATTGAAATTAATCTTTAAAAAACAATTACTTATAGACGTTATAAGCTCATAAATTATTTTCTTGAACAATCCACAATGAGCATCTAAATTCCATTCTTGTCAGGTCTGACAGGATTGAAATTCATCCTCCAGCCACTGGCGCATAACAATTGAAGAACCGGCACAGACCGGTCAGCCTGCGAGGAAGACGGCATGTCCCTGTTGATCCGTGGCGCCACCGTGGTCACCCACGACGAGAGCTACCCCGCTGATGTCCTGTGTGTCGATGGCAAGATCAGCGCCATTGGCAAAGACCTCCAAGCCCCTACCGACTGCGAGATCCTCGACGGTAGCGGGCAGTACCTGATGCCCGGCGGCATCGACCCGCACACCCACATGCAGCTGCCCTTCATGGGCACAGTGGCCAGCGAGGACTTCTTCAGCGGCACTGCCGCAGGGCTGGCCGGCGGCACCACTTCGATCATCGACTTCGTCATCCCCAACCCTCAGCAGTCGCTGCTGGAGGCCTTTCACACCTGGCGTGGCTGGGCACAAAAGAGTGCGTCCGATTACGGCTTTCACGTTGCCATCACCTGGTGGAGTGAGCAGGTCGCCGAAGAAATGGGCGAGCTGGTCACCCAACATGGCGTGAACAGCTTCAAGCACTTCATGGCCTACAAGAATGCGATCATGGCGGCCGACGACACCCTGGTCGCCAGCTTCGAGCGCTGCCTGCAACTGGGCGCGGTACCCACCGTGCACGCCGAGAACGGCGAGCTGGTCTACCACCTGCAGCAAAAACTGCTCGCCCAAGGGCTGACAGGCCCCGAGGCGCACCCGTTGTCGCGCCCCTCGCAAGTCGAAGGCGAGGCGGCCAGCCGCGCCATCCGCATCGCCGAAACCATCGGTACGCCGTTGTACGTGGTACACATCTCCAGCCGTGAAGCGCTGGACGAAATCACCTATGCACGGGCCAAGGGCCAACCGGTCTACGGTGAAGTGCTGCCCGGGCACCTGCTGATCGACGACAGCGTCTACCGTGACCCGGACTGGGCCACCGCCGCCGGGTATGTGATGAGCCCTCCCTTCCGCCCGCGCGAGCATCAAGAAGCCCTGTGGCGCGGCCTGCAGTCGGGCAACCTGCACACCACCGCCACCGACCACTGCTGCTTCTGCGCCGAGCAGAAAGCCATGGGCCGCAACGACTTCAGCCGCATCCCCAACGGCACTGCCGGCATCGAAGACCGTATGGCGGTGTTGTGGGACGCTGGCGTCAACAATGGGCGGCTGTCGATGCATGAATTCGTCGCGCTGACCTCCACCAACACCGCGAAGATCTTCAACCTGTTCCCGCGCAAGGGCGCCATCCGCGTCGGCGCCGATGCCGACCTGGTGCTGTGGGACCCACAGGGCACGCGCACCATCTCCGCGCAAACCCACCACCAGCGTGTTGACTTCAACATCTTCGAAGGCCGCACCGTGCGCGGCATTCCCAGCCACACCATCAGCCAGGGCCGCGTGGTCTGGGCCGATGGCGACCTGCGTGCCGAACCTGGCGCGGGGCGTTACGTGGAGCGCCCGGCGTACCCCTCGGTGTACGAGGTACTGGGCCGCCGCGCCGAGCAGCAGCGCCCGATACCCGTCCAGCGCTGAAGCTGTTGGGGCTGCTGCGCAGCCCATCGCCGGCAAGCCAGCTCCTACAGGGGAAGCATCGCTCCCAGGGACATCACTGTACCTGTGGGAGCCGGCTTGCCGGCGATCGGGGCGCATGGTGCCCCCACCTCAAGCCCGATAAAAAAAGAGAGGCTACAACCGTGATCGATGCCCTGAACCACTTGCCGCGCCCCCGGGCCGGCGCCGACCAGTTGGCCGAGCAATTCAGCGACCTCGCGCCGCCCCTCACCGCCCGCCAGGCAGCGGTGGAAAGCGCTCGCTGCCTGTATTGCTACGACGCACCCTGTGTCAATGCATGCCCCAGCGAGATCGACATTCCCTCGTTCATTCACCGCATCAGCGACGAAAACCTGCAAGGTGCCGCCGAGCGCATCCTTTCGGCCAACATCCTGGGCGGCAGCTGCGCCCGCGTGTGCCCCACCGAGATTCTTTGCCAGCAGGCCTGCGTGCGCAACAACGCCCAGGAATGCGCACCGGTATTGATCGGCCAGCTGCAGCGCTATGCCCTGGACAATGCAGGGTTCACAGAGCACCCGTTCAAACGCTCGCCAGCCACCGGCAAGCGTATTGCCGTGGTCGGCGCGGGCCCCGCCGGGCTGTCCTGCGCACATCGCCTGGCCATGCATGGCCACGAGGTAGTGGTGTTCGAGGCCTGCGACAAGGCCGGCGGCCTGAACGAGTACGGCATCGCCCGCTACAAGCTGGTGGACGACTATGCCCAGCGCGAAGTGGAATTCCTGCTCGGTATCGGCGGCATCGAAATGCGCCACGGCCAACGCTTGGGCGACAACCTGAACCTGACAGAGCTGCGCGATCAGTACGACGCGGTATTCCTCGGCCTTGGCCTGAACGCCATACGCCAGCTCGGCCTGCCTGGCGAAGAGGCGCCCGGCATGCTCGCCGCCACCGACTACATCCGTGAGCTACGCCAGGCGGATGATCTTTCGCAACTGCCACTGGCAGAGCGTTGCCTGGTGATCGGAGCCGGCAACACCGCTATCGACATGGCGGTACAGATGAGCCGCCTGGGTGCCCGCGATGTCAACCTGGTATACCGCCGCGGCTACGCCGACATGGGCGCAACCGGCCACGAGCAAGACATCGCCAAGGCCAATCAAGTGCGCCTGCACACCTGGGCCCGCCCCGACGCCGTACTGCTGGACGACGACAACCGCGTGCGGGGCATGCGCTTCGCCCGCACCGAATTGGCTGATGGCCGCCTGCGCGACACCGGTGAGACCTTCGAGCTGGCCGCCGACGCCATCTTCAAAGCCATCGGCCAACGCTTCGACGAACAAAGCCTCAACGACCCGCTAGCGGCGCAACTGGCCCGCGACGGCGAGCGCATTCGCGTCGACGAGGGCATGCGCACCAGCCTGCCGGGCGTCTACGCCGGTGGTGACTGCACCGCCCTGGGCCAGGACCTTACCGTCCAGGCCGTGCAACACGGCAAGCTGGCCGCCGAAGCCATCCATGCCCAACTCATGCTCAATGTGGAGGCTGCATAAATGGCCGACTTGTCTATCGTATTCGCCGGCATCAAGGCACCCAACCCCTTCTGGCTGGCCTCTGCACCACCAACCGACAAGGCCTACAACGTAGTACGCGCCTTCGAGGCCGGCTGGGGCGGCGTGGTCTGGAAGACCTTGGGCGAGGACCCGGCAGCGGTCAACGTGTCGTCGCGCTACTCGGCGCATTACGGCGCCAATCGGCTGGTGCAGGGCATCAACAATATCGAGCTGATTACCGACCGCTCGCTGGAAATCAACCTGCGTGAAATCACCCAGGTGAAGAAAGATTGGCCAGACCGTGCGCTGATCGTCTCGCTGATGGTGCCGTGCATCGAAGAATCATGGAAATTCATCCTGCCGCTGGTGGAAGCCACCGGCGCCGACGGGATCGAACTGAACTTCGGCTGCCCGCATGGCATGCCCGAGCGCGGCATGGGCGCGGCGGTCGGCCAGGTGCCGGAGTACGTGGAAATGGTCACCCGCTGGTGCAAGACGCACTGCGCGTTGCCGGTGATCGTCAAGCTCACGCCCAACATCACCGACATCCGCCAGTCGGCGCGTGCGGCTCATCGCGGTGGCGCCGATGCCGTGTCGCTGATCAACACCATCAACTCCATCACCAGCGTCGACCTGGACCGTATGGTTGCCCACCCGATCGTCGGTGATCAGAGCACCCACGGCGGCTACTGCGGCTCGGCGGTCAAACCCATCGCCCTGAACATGGTCGCCGAGATTGCCCGCGACCCACAAACGCGCGGGCTACCGATCTGTGGCATCGGGGGTATCGGCAACTGGCGTGACGCGGCCGAGTTCATTGCCTTGGGCAGTGGCGCGGTGCAGGTGTGCACTGCGGCGATGCTGCACGGTTTTCGTATTGTCGAGGACATGCAGGACGGTTTGGCGCGCTGGATGGACCAGCACGGGCACCAGAACCTCGAAGCATTCCGCGGCCAGGCCGTGGCGCACACCACCGACTGGAAGTACCTGGACATCAACTACAAATCGGTGGCGCACATCGACCAGGATGCCTGCATCGGTTGCGGGCGCTGCCACATCGCCTGTGAGGACACATCGCACCAGGCCATTGCCAGTACGCTGAAGGCTGACGGGACCCATGCCTATAGCGTGATCGAAGACGAATGTGTGGGCTGCAACCTGTGCCAGATCACCTGCCCGGTGGAAAACTGCATCGACATGGTGGCGCAGGATACCGGCAAGCCATACCTGAACTGGACGCAGGACCCGCGCAACCCCTACCGCGAAGCGAGCTGACGCCTGGGAATCGCTGGGGCCGCTTTGCGGCCCTTTCGCGACACAAGGCCGCTCCTACACGAAACCGCGATGCACTCATCAAGGCTCCAGGCCGATACCGCGCAGGATCACACTCGTCACCGTCTGTACCGCACTCTCGAACGCCAAGTCCGACAACGGCTCACCGCCATTGAGCACAGCCACCTGGTAACCGAAGTCGGCATAGTGCTGGGTCGAAGCCCAGATCATGTACAGCAGCGCCGAAGGCTCCACCGGGAGGATGCGCCCCTCCTCCACCCAGCGGCGAATCTTGTCTACCTTCAGCTTCGCCCAGGGCACCAGGCTGTCATCCAGGCTCACCCCAAGCAGCGGCGCGCCATGCAGCATCTCTTCGGCCCAGATCTTCGAGCCCAGCGGGCGTGAGCGCGAATGGCCCATCTTGGCGCGAATGTAGCTGGTCAGCACCACTCGCGGGTCGTCGAAGTTCTCGAAGCACAGCGCATCCTGTTTCCACACATCCAGCAGGTCCTGCAGCACCGCGCGAAACAGCTCATCCTTGGTGCTGAAATAGTAATGCAGGTTGGAGCGCGGCAGCTCGGCCTGTTCGGCGATATCACCCATGGACGTTGCGCCGTAGCCTTTCTCGGCGAACACCTTTTCTGCGGCCACGAGGATTTTCTCGATATTGCGACGGCGAATTTCGATCTTGTGGTTGGCCATCAGAATTGCGATGCCCTGACTGCCAGCCTATGGCGACGAACGCTCATGCGTATTCCTTGTCGATTGCTCTTGGCACTAGTCTACTCCGGTCATTTCGCTGAATACGAGTAGCCATGCCCTTCAACCACACTGGGCCCGATCCCTTGCCGGGCACTGCGCCCGGTGCAGGTTCAACGCCGTGTTGATGATGCCGATGTGGCTGAACGCCTGGGGGAAGTTGCCCAGCATGCGCTTGCCTGCCGGGTCGTACTGCTCGGCCAGCAGGCCCACGTCATTGCACAGCCCGGTCAGCTTCTCGTACAGCGCCTGCGCCTCACCCTGGCGCCCCAACAGCACATACACATCGGCCAACCAGAAGGAACACACCAGGAAAGTCCCTTCACCCGGCGTCAGGCCGTCACTGCAGCGGTCACTGTCATAGCGCATCAGTAAGCCGTTTTTCAGCAGGCGCTGCTCGATCTGTTCGAGCGTGCGCAGAAATCGCTCATCCTGGGCCGGCAGGAACCCGGTGAGGGCGATCTGCAGCAGGCTGGCGTCCATTTCGCTCGAGCCATAGGCCTGGACGAAATGCAGGCCTTTGGCATCGAGCCCCTGCTCACACACCTCACGGCGGATCTCATCTGCCACCTGCCGGTAATACTGCCCGCGCTCACTGCCCTCCTCGGTGGTCTCAGCCAACCCCGCCGCGCGGTCGAATGCGACCCAGGCCATGACCTTGGAATGCACGAAGTGCTGCCTGCCACCACGCACCTCCCAGATGCCTTCGTCCGGCTCACGCCAGATGCGCTCCAGGTAGGGCATGATCAGGCGGGAAATCGCCGCACTGCGTGGGTGCCTGGGCAATCCGCCCTTTATCGCCTGGGCCATGGCGTCGGCGACCTCGCCGTAGATGTCCAGTTGCCTCTGCTGAGCGGCAGCGTTGCCCACCCGCACCGGCTGCGAGTGCTCATACCCGGCCAGCCACGGCAGGGTGTATTCCTGCAGGTCTCGCTCGCCCGCCAGGCCGTACATGATCTGCATCTGCTCCGGGTTGCCGGCCACCGAACGCAGCAGCCACTCACGCCAGGCCTGCGCTTCGTCGAAGTACCCCAGGTTCATGAACGCCAGCAGGGTCATGGTGGCATCGCGCAGCCAGCAGAAGCGATAGTCCCAGTTGCGCTCATGGCCGATGCTTTCGGGCAGCGAGGTGGTGACGGCCGCAACGATGCCACCGGTAGGGGCATACGTCATGGCCTTGAGGGTGAGCAATGAACGGCGCACGCTCGCGCTGTAGGGGCCGACGTCCGGGCAGCGGGCGGCAAAGGCCTGCCACTGGCTGACGGTGTGCTCCAGGGCATGTTCGATATCGCAGTCGGGTTGTACCGGCAGGTGCGAAGGTTGATGCCGCAGGCTGAACACCTGGCGCTCACCGGCGCACACCCGAAAGCGCGCGACAGTGTGGTGGTCGCGGGCGTGCGAGGCCACCGTGCTGCACAGGATCAGCCGGTCGGGACCGGCGACGGCGCTCAGGGTCAGGGGGTCGAGCTTTTCCACCCAGGGTACGCTGCGGCCGTAGTCGAAGCGCATCACCAGGTCCATTTCAAAGTTGGTTTCGCCGGCAATGCCGTCGACGATGCGCACGACCGAATTGATGTCGTCCAGCGGCATGAAGTCCAGCACACGGGCGCGGCCACTGGCAGTCACCCAGGTGGTTTCCAGCACCATGGTATCTTGCTGGTAGCGCCGGCTGACATGCTCGATGGAGTCGCTGGGGGCCAGGCGCCAGCGACCGTTTTCTTCATTGCCCAGCAGCGCCGCGAACACGGCCGGGGCATCGAAGCGTGGCAGGCACAGCCAGTCGATGGAACCGTCACGGCTGACCAGGGCGGCACTGCGGCAGTTGCCGAGCAGCGCATAGTCTTCGATGTGGGCAGGCATTGGATCTCCTTAATGCAACTGTCTGGCCCACACAGTGGGCCGTGCGATCATCCCAACCGGTGCCACTCGCGCTTGTCACGGGTCAGCAACTCATTGCCAGCCTCTGGCCCATCCTCGCCCGCCGGGTACTCATGCACCTCGCCGTCCTGCGCCCAGGCATCCAGAAACGGCTGCACCGCACGCCAGCCGTTCTCGATGTTGTCGGCACGCTGGAACAAGGTCTGGTCGCCGGTCAGGCAGTCGTAGATCAAGGTCTCGTACCCCGTGGCCGGGGTCATCTTGAAGAAATCCTTGTAGGCGAACCCCAGCTCGACGTTTTCCATCACCAGTTCCGGGCCCGGGCGCTTGGCTTGCAGGTCGAACCACATGCCTTCGTTGGGCTGGATCTGGATCTTCAGGTAATTGGGCTTGGGCCGCTCCAGCTCGGATTCGCGAAACTGAGCATAAGGCGCAGGCTTGAAGCAGATGGCAATCTCGGTATCGCGCACGCTCATGCGTTTGCCGGTTCGCAGGTAGAACGGCACGCCAGCCCAGCGCCAGTTGTCGATCATCACCTTCAAGGCCACGTAGGTTTCGGTCTGGCTGTCGGCCGCCACCCTGTCTTCCTGGCGATACCCGGCCAGGCGCTTGCGGCCCTGCTTGCCCGCGGTGTACTGGCCGCGCACGGAGTTCTTCAGTGCCATCTTCGTCGACCAGGGACGGATAGCGCCGATCACCTTGGCTTTTTCGCCGCGCACGGCATCTGCGCCAAAAGCTGCAGGCGGCTCCATGGCAACCATCGCCAGCAACTGGAACAGGTGGTTGGGCACCATGTCGCGCAAGGCACCGGTGTGGTCATAGAACCCACCGCGAGTCTCGACGCCCACCGTTTCGGCGGCCGTGATCTGCACATGGTCGATGTAGTGGTTGTTCCAGAACGACTCGAACAAGCCATTGGAAAAACGGCTGACCAGGATGTTCTGCACCGTCTCCTTGCCCAGATAATGATCGATGCGGTAGATCTGCCGCTCGCTCATCACTTTGAGCAGGCAGGCATTGAGCGCCTCGGCACTGGCCAGGTCGGTGCCGAAGGGTTTTTCCACCACGACCCGGCGGTAGCCACCACCAGACTCGTCGAGCAAGCCGGCATCACCCAGGCGCTGGGCAACCTCGGGGAAAAAGCGTGGCGAGGTGGCCAGGTAGAAAATGGCGTTGCCATGGCTGGTCTTGTCGATGCGCTTGGCCAGCGCGGTATAGGTGGCCGGGTCCAGGAAGTCGCCGGTCTGGTAGTCCAGGCGCTTGGCCAGGCGCGCCCAAAGTTTTTCGTCCAGGCACTTGGCAGCGCCCTCGCCGCCCTTGTCGCGTTCACGCATGAACGCATGCAGACGCTCGGCGAACTCCTCGGCAGTGGCGGCATTATGGTCCACACCAACGATGCGCAGGTTGCGGTCGAGCAGGCCATCCCGGCCCAGGTTGTACAGCGCCGGCATCAGCAGGCGCTTGACCAGGTCACCGTTGGCACCGAACAGGAACAAGGTACAAGGGCCAGCTGCAGGAGTGGTCTGTTCGGTCATTGGCCTTTCTTCTCGACGTGGCCACCGAAGCCCAGGCGCATGGCCGAGAGGACCTTGTCGCCGTAGGTGCCTTGCTGCTGGCGTGAGCGGAACCGGGCGAACAGCGCGCTTGACAGCACCGGTACCGGCACGGCCTGCTCGACTGCTGCGTCGATCGTCCAGCGGCCTTCGCCACTGTCCGACACCGAGCCGCTGAACTGCGCCAGGTTCGGGTCGGCCACCAGGGCATCGGCGGTGAGGTCGAGCAGCCAGGAGGTGACCACGCTGCCACGGCGCCAGACCTCGGCGATTTCGGCGACGTTCAGGTCGAAGCGCTGTTCTTCCGGTAGCTCATCGCCGCCTTTGCTGCGCAGCAGGTCAAAGCCTTCAGCGTACGCCTGCATCAACCCGTATTCGATGCCGTTGTGCACCATCTTCACGTAGTGCCCGGCGCCGGGCGGGCCTGCATGGATGTAGCCATGTTCTGCGCGGTCGTGCTCACCTTCGCGCCCCTGGGTCCGCGGAATGTCGCCAACGCCCGGCGCCAGCGCCTTGAACAAAGGCTCCAGGCGCTCGAACACGTCTTTCTCACCGCCGATCATCATGCAGTAGCCACGGTCCAGGCCCCACACACCGCCAGACGTACCGACGTCCAGGTAATGCAGCCCTCGCTTGGCCAGTTCGGCGGCGCGTCGCATGTCGTCCTTATAGAAAGTGTTGCCACCGTCGATGATCGCATCGCCCGGCTCCAACAGTTCGGCCAGTTGCGCGATGGTCTGCTCGGTAGGTTCGCCCGCCGGCAGCATTACCCATACCGCCCGCGGTGCCTTGAGCTTCTGCACGAGTGCACCAAGGTCATGAGCACCTTGGGCGCCCTCGCCCTCCAGCCCGACGACTGCATCACGGTTACGGTCGTGCACGACCGTGCGGTGCCCGGCGCGCATCAGCCGCCTTGCAATATTGCCGCCCATGCGGCCCAGCCCGACGATTCCCAGTTGCATGAGCCGATGCTCCCCTTGAAAAAATGAATGACAACACAGTCCAGCGTTTCAGATTAGTCCAGCACACCGCCCGAGGGTTCAGCGACGAACGGCGAGACAACGTTAAACAAAAAAGTTCCAATGAGCAGTGAAAGAATTCAGAATGCCGCCGCGTGAAGCGACTACGCTTTGATTGTCACCAGCCAAAACCGCGAGGTGTTTACATGGGTACCTTGATGCCTGCCACTCCAACCCAGACCCTCTATGTCTCCGTGCGCCGTGATGAGCTGCGTAAATTGAAGGACGAACGCGATCAGCTGCGCCAGCAAGTCGCTCAGTTGCACATGCAACTGGAGCGGGCGCGCTCCGGCGATGAATCTGTAAGCCTCTGATTCATTCTCTCCCCTGGTGGGGGCGTTAACGCTCCCACACTGCTGGCCCCACAGAAAAAAGTTTGAATTGGGAACGATTCGCGTTTATCGTGCGCGCTTTCTCCTTTCACCTGGCCGGGGCGTTGCATGGCAGTGCATGAAACGGATGCGATCATTCCGCTTGAGGTCCTGTATGACGCCCAGCGCGGCTGGCTGCACAGCTGGCTGAAGCGTTCCCTGGGCTGCTCGCAGCAGGCCGCAGACCTGGCCCAGGACACGTTCGTACGCCTGTTGGTGCGCAACCAGCCGATCAGTACCCAGGCGCCCCGCGCTCTGCTGGTACGCATCGCCCGCGGCCTTGTGGTCGACCATTGGCGGCGCGACGCACTGCAGCGCGCCTACCTGCAAACCTTGGCGCAGTTGCCCGAGGCCAGCTACCCCTCCCCGCACCTGCGCCACGAGGCCATGCAGTGCCTCGAGCGCATCGCGCAAATGCTCGATGGCCTCAAACCCACCGTGCGCGACGCCTTCCTGCTATACCAGCTGGGTGGCCTGACCCATGCGCAAATAGCCGAACGGCTAGGGGTTTCCAGCCGCACGGTAGAGCGCCACGTGGCCAACGCGCTGCTGCACTGCTACCGGCTGTGCTTCGAGTGACCGCCGCGCCAGAGCGGCTGCCTGAAGCCATCGTGCGTACGGCCATCGAGTGGCAGATGCGCTTGCGGGCCAGCCCGGGCAATGTCGAGGTGTTCAGCCAGTTCAATGCCTGGCGGCTTTGTGATACACGGCATGAACTGGCCTGGCAGCGCATGCAGCAGGTCAGCGGGCACTTTCACAATGGGCATCTGCCCGATGCCACTTGCACGGCCGCTGTGCTGCGCCAGGCCGACATCGACCTGAGCCGCCGCCGCACCCTCAAGCTGCTGGGCCTGGGCCTGACAGCGGGCGGCGCCACGCTGCTGATCGGCACTGCGCCCCCCGCGTGGCGTAGTGACGTCACCACCGGTGTTGGCGAACAGCGGCAGTTGCGCCTGAACGGCGACCTCCAGTTGCAATTGAACACGGACAGCGCCGTTGACCTGCATGGCAGGGAAATCCGCCTGCGCAGTGGCGAAATGTTGGTCGATGGCGCCGACTGGCGCGTGCGCTGCCAGCAGGGCGTTTGCGACGGCCACCAGGCGCGTGCCGTGCTGCGCGAGCGCGATGGTTACAGCGAGTTGCACGTCGAGCGTGGTGAAGTGCTGGTAACTGCCGCTGCCGGCCGGCAGCGGGTGCAGGCTGGCAGCGGCCTCGCCCTCTACCCCACGCGACTGGCGTCTCTGGACGCCGGCGTTCTTGATCCGTTCGCCTGGAGCCGCGGCCTGCTGATCGTCAACGACATCCCCCTGGCCGACTTCCTCGCCGAGGCAGCTCGCTACCGCCGTGGCTGGCTGCGCTGCGACCCGGCAGTGGCCGACCTGCGCCTGTCGGGGGTGTTCCACCTCGACCAGCCGGGGGCACTGCTGGACAACATCGCCCACTTGCTGCCTGTACGTATCGACCAACGCACACGCTGGTGGGTACGTATTTCAACCCAGGCATGAAAAATCTGTCGGACTTCACGCGCTCATCCGGTTAGGGATGATCACCCCTTGAATGGATCGCTTCATGCTGCCTGCCCGACCGCCCCGCTGCTCCCGAACCTTGTCACGTGCCGTGTACCTTGCGTTGGCCCTGCACGCCGGTGGTGCGCTGGCCGCCACAGCGACCGCGCCGAGCATCCCGGCAGGCCCGCTGGGGCAGGCGCTGAGTGCCTTCGCTGAACGTGCCGGGATCACCCTGTCCTTCTCGCCGGAGGCCGTGCGCGGCCTGAACAGTCCCGGGCTGGCCGGTGGTGGCCCGCTGGAAGACGGGCTAAACCAACTGCTCAGTGGCAGTGGCCTGCAACTGCACAAGTCCAGCGCCGGTTATGTGGTGCTGCCCAGCCAGGGCGACGCCAGCTTGCAACTGGAGCCGATCAGCATCGACGCAACCGCCTCGCAAAGCGCCTTCGCGCCCGTCGAGGGCTACTTCGCCAGCAACGCCAGCAGCGCCACCAAGACCGACCGGCCCATCCTGGAAACCGCGCAGAGCATCAGCGTGGTCACCGCCGAGCAGATCGCCGACCGCAAGGTCGACCGCGTCGAGGATGCCGTGGCCTACACTGCCGGTGTACGGGTAGGAGCATCAGGCCTGGACCCACGTTTCGACATGATCAGCATCCGTGGCTTCGAAACCACCATGGGCGCGGACTTTCTCGATGGCCTGCGCCAACCCGGCAGCGGCTGGTTGTCGCTATACCAGACCGAAGCCTACAACCTGGAGCGCATCGAAGTGCTCAAAGGCCCGTCGTCGGTGATGTACGGGCAGATCAGCCCCGGCGGCATGGTCAACCGGGTCAGCAAACGCCCTGGCCTGCAGGCAAAAAACGAAGTGCAGATCCAGTCGGGCAACTACAACCACCAACAAGGGCAATTCGACCTGGGTGGCAAGCTGAACGAGTCCGGCGACCTGCTATACCGCGTTGTGGGTGTGTACCGCGATGCCGAAAACTATATCGAGCAGTTGAACAACGACGTGCGCCTGATCGCACCCTCGCTGACCTGGCAGATCGACCCAGACACCAGCCTGACCCTGCTGGCGCAATACCAGGAACGCGAGACAGCCGCCTCACCGATGCTCTACCAGCAGGGCGAGCACCTGAGCAATTTCTGGCAGGGTGACGAGTACTTCGACAAGCTGCAACAGCGCCAATGGACCTTTGGCTACGAATTCGAGCACATCTTCAACGACACCTTCAGCTTCCAGCAGAACCTGCGTTACGGCCAGGTCGATACCACCAACCAGTACCTGCAACCTTATCAGGAGCGCGAGGGGCACATTCTCGACCGCGATGCCATCGGTGTGTACGAAGACATGTCGAGTGTCTCGGCCGATACGCGCCTGGTCAGCCGTTTTGCGACCGGCACCCTGCACCACACCTTGCTGACCGGCGTGGACTACGGCTGGATCGACACCTCATTGCTGTATGCCAGCGGCCCGGCGCCGTCGATCGACCGCTTCGCGCCCGACTACCACCAACCTGTCGCCAAACCGGGTACGCCGCTGGCGGACGAAGATGGCCTGGAGCAACGCACCGGCCTGTACCTGCAGGACCAGATCGACCTCGACCGCTGGCGGCTTTCGGCCGGCTTGCGCCGCGACTTCGTGCATGTGCGGCGCAGCGACAACCTCAGCGGCATCAACCGCAAGACCAGTGATTCAGCCACCACTGGCTCGGTCGGCGCGCTCTACCTGTTCGACAACGGCCTGGCACCCTACGCCAGCTACGCCACCTCGTTCCAGCCACAGAGTGGCAGCGGTGCCTACAAACCCACCGAAGGCGAACAATACGAAGTGGGCTTGAAGTACCAGCCACCAGGCAGCGCAACGATGCTCACCGCCTCGCTGTACCACCTGACCCAGAAGAACGTGCTTACCCGCGACCTGGCCAACCCGATCAACAGTATCGCCACTGGCGAGCAGGTCTCCAAGGGCTTGGAACTGGAAGCCGTTTCCGATCTCAGCGACCGGCTGAAGATGACCGCCAGCTACAGCTTCAACGACCCCGAAGTGACTGAAAGCAACGATGGCAATGAAGGCAAGCAGCCACTGGACGTTCCCCGCCATCTTGCTTCTGTCTGGCTCGACTACCGCCTGCCGATGGGCGTAGGCGTCTCTGGCGGTGCCCGCTACACCGGCAGCAACTACGGCGATGCACAGAACACCGTGAAGAACGAAGGCTACACACTGGTCGATGCCGGCGTGCACTACGACTTCGGCGGCGGCCTGGATGGCGTTCGCCTGGCGCTCAATGCGCGCAACCTGTTCGACAAACGCTATATCAACTGCCAGCAGGGCTACTGCTACCGGGGTGAAGCGCGCAGCGTGGTCACCAGTCTGAGTTATCGCTGGTAAGGGGTGGATGAACATGCGCACATTAATGATTTGGCTGGGCACTGTGCTGCTTGCCAGCCTGGCCCACGCCGCGCCAGTGGCGCTGGATGGCACCGAGCAATGGTCGATGAAAAGTGCCGAGGGCCGCGAATACCGGATCATGATCAGCCTCCCGGAGGGCGATGTGCCCTGGACCGGCGGCTACCCGGTGATCTACCTGCTTGACGGTAACGCCTACTTCCCGGCGTTTCATGCCGCCAAGCGCGCTCAAGACCGGCTGCGCGGCGCGATACTGGTCGCCATCGGCTACCCCAGCGACACCCCACTGGACTTCGAACGCCGCGCCTTCGACCTGTCGCCACCGCAACCTGCCGAGCGCAACAAACCACCCCAAGGTGGCCAGGACCTGTTCCTGGACTTCATCGAAAAACGCCTGATGCCAAAGGTCAATGCCCGTTTCAAGGTCGATCAGGACCAGCGCAGCCTCATCGGGCATTCGTTCGGTGGCATGTTCGGCGTGTATGCACTGTTTACCCGACCGCAGCTGTTCCAGCACGTGATCGCCATCAGCCCGAGCCTGTGGTGGCGTGACCGCTACCTGATGGCCCATGAGCGTACATTCACGCGGCGTGCCCATGCCGGGCAGCTGGACCTGACCCACAGCAGCCTCACGTTGTTGATCGGTGACCGCGAGATGCCCCAGGAGATTCAGGATGCCCGGGCCCTGCAATTACGCCTGGAGGCACTCTCGCAGTACGGACTGCGCAGTGATTTCCAGCTCGAGGCTGGGGAAGATCACATGTCGGTGCCGTTCAGGGTGCCGACACGGGTCCTGGATGAGTTGATCAGTACCCGCAGGTTCTAGCTGCAGGTGTCGGCCTTTTCGCAGATCGACCTGCGAGAAGGCCAATATGGGTAAGCCCCACCACGCACCATAACGGTGCATGCACCCTTTTTCGCCACAAAATGGCCCCCCAAAATTTGCCTGCGCCCTCTCTTGGAACACCCCCTCTCAAAGCGAAGACACACGCCAACGTTTGCGTCTAACTCGCGTCATAACGAAAGTGACCAGTGGGTCACCCTTTTTACTTCCGGTCTCCTACACTCAGCTTTCGGCCCGCGATTTGCTCAGGGAAGAGGCGACATGAAAAAAGTCGAACTTTTGCAAAAGGCGACGGGTCAGGAACTTAAGTAGGCCAAAGCAATGGGGCACCCCTCGCTGCAGCCCGCTCACTCCTTCCAGACCAAACGCTTTCGGCGGGAATGCCGATCGCGCCGTGCCTGCGCGCACGACCTTGGGGCAAGGACCGCACTACGAACACACGAAACAGAGATAACCAGCACGAAATAAAGCAAACGGGTGCCAGCACTCGGCCACACCATAGGGACGGAGAGAAGTATGATCAGTGCCGCTGTCGAACCTCACGTAGATTCATTCAAACCGGAAAACCGCGAACCGCTCACACCGGATTTCGCCACGACAGTCAAGGCACCCGGCGCGCAGCGCCAGCACAACCCCAACAAACGCAAGATCCTGTTCGTCACCTCCGAAATTGCCGACCTGATCAAGACCGGCGGCCTGGGCGACGTTTCGGCTGCACTGCCGCGAGCATTGGCGCACCTGCACGATGTTCGTGTGCTGATCCCCGGCTACAGCCAGGTGATGGAAAGCGACAACCCCATTCATATCGTCGGCGAACTCGGCGGCCACGCTGCCCTGCCGCCGTGCAAGATCGGCCGTATGGACATGGCTGACGGCCTGGTCATCTACGTGCTGATCTGCCCCGAACTGTACCAGCGCGACGGCACACCCTATGGTGCCAACAACGGCCGCGACTGGCCCGACAACCACATCCGCTTCGCCCGGCTTGGCCTTGCCGCAGCCGAGATCGCGGCCGGTGAAGGCAAGATCCACTGGAAGCCCGAAGTGGTGCACGCCCATGACTGGCCCGCAGGCCTGGCCCCGGCCTACATGCACTGGCGCGGGCTGAGCACCCCGACCCTGTTCACCATTCACAACCTGGCCTACCAGGGCGTGTACAGCCGCGCCTGCAGCCCGGAGCTGGCGATCCCTGACCATGCAATGCAGCAGGAAGGCATGGAGTTCTACGGCAAGCTGTCCTTCCTCAAAGCCGGCCTGGCCTACTCCAGCCATATCACCACCGTCAGTGCCACCTACGCCCGCGAAATCACCACACCAGAATTCGGCTGCGGCCTGGATGGCTTCCTCGCCAGCAAGGCCCAGCAAGGCCTGCTCGGCGGCATCCCCAACGGCATCGACGAAAGCTGGGATTCGGCCACCGACCAGCATCTGCAGCACAACTTCAGCATCAACGACTGGGATGGCAAGGCGCGCAATGCTGAAGAAGTCCGCCGCCTGTTCGAGCTCGACTCCAGCGAAGGGCCATTGTTCGCCGTGGTCTCACGCCTGGTATTCCAGAAAGGCCTGGACCTGACCTTGGCCGTGGCCGACTACATCGTCGAGCAGGGCGGACAAATCGCGATCATCGGCCGTGGCGAGCCTGAAGAAGAGCAGGCCATGCGCGAACTGGCCCTGCGTCACCCTGGCCGTATCGGCGTGCGTATCGGTTTCAACGAAACCGATGCACGGCGCATGTTCGCCGGCAGCGATTTTCTGCTGATGCCCTCGCGTTACGAGCCCTGTGGGCTGAGCCAGATGTACGCACAGCGTTTTGGCTCGTTGCCCGTGGCGCGCAACACCGGCGGGCTGGCCGACACCATCGAGAACGGCGTCACCGGTTTTCTGTTCAACGAATCGTCCGCTGATAGCTACCGCGAGGCGCTGAGCCGTGCCTTCTATATCTACGGCAAGAAGGACTTGCTCAATGCCATGCGCTGCCTGTCGATGACCCAGCCGTTCAACTGGTGCCAGGCGGTCGAGCCCTACGCCCGTCTCTACGAGGACCTGGTCAAACAGGCACAGTTGAACCACTACTGAGCGGGGATTCGAAGATGCACAGGCATGGCGCACACCTACTGGACGCCACGTCGGCGCGCTTCGCCCTGTGGGCGCCGGATGCGCGCAACGTGAGCTTGGAACTGGAGCAGCAGCCCCCTGTCGAGTTGCTGCCCGACGAAGATGGCTGGTACACGGGGATTGCCCCGTGCAAGGCAGGCGATCGTTATAAGTACCGCATAGACGGCAAGCTTCTGGTGGCCGACCCGGCCTCGCGCTATCAGCCGGACGGCGTGCAGGGGCCGAGCCAGGTGGTTGATACCCAGGCTTACGCCTGGCAACACTCCTGGCTAGGCCGCCCTTGGCACGAAGCGGTGATTCAGGAACTGCACGTCGGCGTGCTCGAGGGCTACCCTGGTGTCGCCCGGCATCTGCCGCGCCTGGCAGAGCTTGGCATCAGCGCCATCGAGCTGATGCCGCTGGGGCAGTTCCCTGGCGAGCGTAACTGGGGCTACGACGGCGTGCTGCCATACGCGCCGCAGCACAGCTATGGCAGCCCTGAGCAATTGTGCGCGCTGGTCGACAACGCCCACGGCGAGGGCCTGATGGTAGTGGTGGATGTGGTCTACAACCACTTCGGGCCGGACGGCAACTACCTGCACCAGTACGCCAGCCCGTTTTTCCGAGAGGACCGGCAGACGCCCTGGGGCGCAGCCATCGACTTCCGACGGCCAGAGGTGCGCGAGTTCTTCATCCAGAACGCCCTGATGTGGCTGTGCGACTACCGCTGCGACGGCCTGCGCCTGGATGCAGTGCATGCCATAGACCAGCCCGACTTCCTGGTCGAGCTGGCGCAACGGGTACGCGCTGCGGTGGAACCTGGCCGGCAGGTATGGCTGATGCTGGAGAATGAACACAACCAGGCGTTCTTGCTGGAACAGGGCTTTGATGCCCAGTGGAACGACGATGGTCACAATGCCCTGCACGTGCTGCTCACGGGTGAAACCGAAGGGTACTACGCCGACTATCAGCAACAGCCAATCAACAAGCTGGCCCGCTGCCTGTCCGAAGGGTTCGTGTTCCAGGGACAGGCCAACCGCCATGGCCAGCCGCGCGGCGAACCAAGTGGCCACCTTGAGCCCAGTTCGTTCGTACTGTTTCTACAAAACCACGACCAGATCGGCAACCGCGCCCTGGGCGAACGTTTGACCCGCCTGTGCCCGGTCCCTGCCCTGCGCGCCGCTACCGGCCTGTTGCTGCTGTCGCCGATGATCCCGCTGTTGTTCATGGGTGAAGAGGATGGCAGTTGCCGGCCGTTTCTGTTCTTCACCGACTTCCATGACGAGCTGGCCGATGCCGTGCGCGAAGGTCGGCGTGGCGAATTCGCCCACTTCACCGCCTTTGCCGACCCCGAGCAGCGCGAGCGCATCCCCGACCCCAATGCCGAGCAGACATTCCAGGCCTCACGGCCACAGCGTCAGGAAGTCATCGCCGGCTGGCACGGCCTTTATCAGCAACTGCTCGAACTGCGCCGGCGCCATGTCATACCGCACCTGCCAGGCAGCCGTGCGCTGGGCGCCGACGTGCTGGGCGACAAGGCGCTGACCGCACGCTGGCGCCTGGGCAATGGCAACACCCTGCGCATCGACCTGAATCTGGCCGCCACGCCACAGCCGGTCGAACTGCCCGCTGCCGAACACCGCCTGTTCGACAGTAGCGACACCACGCACCCCGACACCGCACTGTCTGCGTACAGCTGCGTGGTCAGCCTGCTTGCACCTGGCCAGGAGCGCCCATGAGTGAAACCGCATTACACCGCCTGGCTGCCCGTGTAGGGCTGGCCCGCGACTGGATCGACGCCAACAACAGGCCGCAACAGGTCAGCGACGAGGTGCTGCGCAAGGTCCTTGAAGCGCTCGGCCACCCGGCCAGTGACGACCGTGCCATCCAAGACAGCCTGCGCGCCGTGGACGCCGCCGAAGACAGCGAACACTTACCGCCGCTGTTGACCGCCGACCTTGGCCAGCCTTTGGCACTGGCGCGCTACTTCAGCGCAGGCAGCGCCGCCCGCTGCACCCTGGAAGACGACAGCCAGCTCGATCTGACCCTCGACAACCAGGCACAACTGCCTGGCGCATTGCCCTTGGGCTATCACCGCATCGCTATCGATGGCCGTACTTTCACAGTGGCCGTGGCGCCGCTGCGTTGCCACAGCCTGGAGGACGCTGTCGAACAGCCGCCACCGCGCTGCTGGGGCATTGCGGCGCAGCTTTACAGCCTGCGCCGCCCAGGTGATGGCGGCTACGGCGACTGCCTGGCCCTGGAGCAACTGGCGCGCAGCGCGGCAGAACGTGGTGCCGACGCCCTCGCCATCAGCCCGATCCACGCCCTGTCAGCGTTCGACCAGCAACACTACAGCCCCTACTCACCCTCCAGCCGCCTGCTGCTCAACCCCCTGTATGCCAGCCCCGCTGCCGTGCTCGGTGAACGTGCCGTGCGCATGGCCGTCGAGGCCTGTGGCCTGGAGCAAACCCTGGAAGACCTCGAGCAACGCCCGCTGGTCGACTGGCCACGCGCCGCCGACGCCCGCCTGCGCCTGCTCGACGCGCTGTACCAGAGTTTCATCCAGGCGGATCACCCCCTGCGCAAAGACTTCGAGAGCTTCCGCGAGGCCGGTGGCCAGGCGCTGGAGCACCACTGCCGCTTTGAAGTGCTGCAGGCACACGCCGTGGACGACGGCCTGGGTGCCGACTGGCGCAACTGGCCGAGCGCCTGGCACGACCCCTATCACCCAGAAGTGGAGGCCTTCGCCAGCGCGTATCCCGCCAAGGTCGAGTTCCATGCGTTCTGCCAGTGGCTGACCGAGCGCAGCCTGCAGCGCGCGCAGGAAGCCGCCCGTGGCAACGGCATGGCGGTCGGCCTGATCGCCGACCTGGCGGTGGGCGCCGACGGTGCCGGCAGCCAGGCCTGGAGCCGCCAGGACGAGTTGCTGGCCAACCTGAAGGTTGGCGCCCCGCCGGACATCCTCAACCGCAGCGGACAGGACTGGGGCATCTGTGCATTCTCGCCCGAAGGCCTCAAACGCAATGGCTACCGCGCCTTCATCGAAATGCTGCGGGCCAACCTGGCCCATGCCGGCGGCCTGCGCATTGACCATGTGATGGGCCTGCGCCGCCTGTGGCTGATCCCGCGTGGCTGCAAGCCCGACGAAGGGGCCTACCTGCAGTATCCGCTGGAGGACCTGCTGCGCCTGCTGGCCCTGGAGTCGGTGCGGCACCAGGCAATCATCCTCGGTGAAGACCTGGGCACCGTGCCTGAAGGCCTGCGCGAACAACTGGCGGCCAAGGCCGTGCTGGGCATGCGCGTACTGCCTTTCGAGCAGGCTCAGCCCGGCCACTTCACGCCGATTCTCGACTGGCCGGACAAAGCCTTGGCCACCACCGGCACCCACGACCTGGCACCTCTGGCCGGCTGGCTGCAAAACCGCGACATCGACTGGAGCCAGCGCCTGCAACTGATCGATGACGCCACCGAGCTGCACTGGCGTCAGGCGCGACAGAAAGAGCGTGACGGCCTGCGCCGCACCCTGGAAGCCAATTACGGCCCACTAAAGGACAACGACCACTTGATCGATGCTGCCATCCGTTACGTTGGTCACACCCGCGCACCGCTGGTGCTGATCCCGCTCGAAGACCTGCTCGGCAGTGAAGAGCAACCCAACCTCCCCGGCACGACCGAAGGCCACCCCAACTGGCGCCGGCGATTCGAGCACCCGGTGCGCGAACTGCTCGACGATGAAGATGCCGCGCGCCGCCTGGAGCTGTTGGCCCAGGCCCGCGAACAAGCCTGGGAGCGTGACCGATGAAGCCGTTGTCCGCCACACTGCGTCTGCAGTTCCACAGCGATTTCACCCTCGACCATGCACTGCCGCTAGTGCCCTATTTTGCCCAGTTGGGCATCAGCCACCTGTATGCCTCGCCGATCCTCAAGGCCCGCGCCGGCTCGCGCCACGGTTACGATGTGGTCGACCCGACCCAGGTCAACCCGGAGCTCGGTGGCGAGGCCGCCCTGGAGCGGCTCGTGGCCGCCTTGCGCCAGCACGGCATGGGCCTGATCCTGGACACCGTCTCCAACCACATGGCTGTCGGCGGCGCCGATAACCCCTGGTGGCAAAGCTTGCTGGCGTGGGGGCGGCGCAGCCCCTACGCCGAGTTCTTCGATATCCAGTGGCACTCCAGCGACCCCCTGCTGGCCGGCCAGCTGTTGCTGCCGTTTTTGGGCTGCGACTATGGCGCAGCGCTGAAAAATGGCGAAATTCCGCTGGAGTTTGACCAGCAACACGGCGTGCTGCAGGTGGCCCATTACGAGCACCGCTTCCCGATCTGCCCGGTTGACTATGGCTGGATTCTGTCCCTGAGCCCCGAACCTGTCCTGCAGCGCCTGGCCGAGCACTTCACCGCACTGAACGATGCAGCCGACCCGCTGACAGCGGCTTTGCCGGTGCAGGCCGAGCTGGCCCGCCTGGTGCGCGAGGGCGCCGACCTGCAGTCTGCAATGCTTGCCTTCGATAGCCGCACCGAGAGCGGCTTCAAACGCCTGCACCTGCTGCTGGAACGCCAAACCTACCGCCTGGCCAGCTGGCGCACCGCCGCCGACGACATCAACTGGCGGCGTTTCTTCGACATCAACGAGCTGGGCGGTCTGCGCGTAGAGCGCTCGGTGGTATTCGAAGCGACCCATGCCAAGCTGTTCGAGCTGATTGAACGCGGGTTGGTCGATGGCCTGCGTATCGATCATATCGACGGCCTGGCCGACCCACGCGGTTATTGCCGCAAGCTGCGCCGGCGGGTCGACGGTCTGCTTGCCAGGCGCCCCCTCAATGCGGCGCTTGAGCATTTCCCGATTTACGTCGAGAAGATTCTCGGCACCGATGAACACCTGCATCGCGACTGGCTCACCGACGGTACCACCGGCTACGAGTTCATGAATCAGGTCTCGCTGCTGCAGCACGACCCCGCCGGCGAAGCGCCGTTGACCGAGCTGTGGGCCACTGTCAGCGAACGTCCGGACTTCCCGGAGGAAGTCCGCCAGGCCCGGCATCTGGTGCTCAATGCCAGCCTGGCCGGCGACTGCGAGTCGGTGGCCCAGGCGCTGCTGCAAGTCGCGCGCGACGACTTGATGACCCGCGACCTGACCCTTGGGGCGATCCGCCGCGCGTTGCAGGCGCTGGTCGCCCACTACCCGGTGTACCGCACGTATTTCAATGCTTGCGGCCGCCCGGCCGAAGACGAGAAATTCTTCCAGCAGGCCTTGGCCCATGCCCGCCACGACCTCAGCGAAGCCGATTGGCCGCTGCTCGAGCAGCTTGAACAATGGCTCGGCGGCCAGGCATGGCGCACGCTGCCCCCCGGCCGGCCGCGCAAGCACCTGCGCCATGCCTGCGTGCGCTTTCAACAGCTCACCGCGCCCAGCGCCGCAAAGGCCGTCGAGGACACCACCTTCTACCGCTCGGCCCGCCTGCTGTCGCGCAATGACGTAGGCTTCGAGGCCGAGCGTTTCAGTGCCGGCCCCGAACACTTCCACAACGAGGCCCAGCGCCGCCTGCGCGACTTCCCCGACAACCTGCTGGCCACCGCCACCCATGACCACAAACGCGGCGAAGACACCCGCGCGCGGCTGGCGGTGCTGAGTGAGCGCGGCCCCTGGTTCGCCAGCCGCGTGGAGCACTGGCGCGAGCTGGCTGCACCGCTGCGTGAACAGCTGGACGACGGCGTTGCGCCGAGCCCGGGCGACGAGTTGCTGCTGTTGCAGACGCTGCTGGGCAGTTGGCCCTTGGACCTTGACCTGCACGACGATAACGCCCTGCAGCACTATGCCGGGCGCATCCGCCAATGGCAGCAGAAGGCGCTGCGCGAAGCCAAGCTGCGCAGCAGCTGGAACGCTCCGAACGAGGCCTACGAGGCCGCCTGCGCCGCCTATGTCGACGGCCTGTTGCTCGACCGCGAGAACCAGCAGTTACGCCATTCCGTGGCCGACGCGGCGCAGTCGATCGCCACCCCCGGCGCCCTCAATGGCCTGGTCCAGGCCTTGCTGCGCAGCACCGTGCCCGGCGTGCCAGACCTTTATCAGGGCAATGAGTACTGGGATTTCAGCCTGGTCGACCCCGACAACCGCCGCCCCGTGGACTACGCTTGCAGGCGTCGCACGCTGGACGACGCCCTGCCCGTGGGAGAGCTACTGGCGCACTGGCGCGACGGCCGCATCAAGCAGGCGCTGGTGGCGCGGCTGCTGGATTGCCGGCAGGCCCACGCCGAGCTGTTCCGCCGCGGTGCCTACCTGCCGCTGAACGTGCAGGGCCGCCATGCCGACAAGGTCGTGGCCTTTGCCCGGCTGGGTGAGGAACACCGTGCCATCGTCGTCGCCCCGCGCCTGGCCAGCGGCCTGCTGGGCGGCGCTTCTACACCGTTGATCCCGGCACAGAACTGGGACGACACCCGGGTGATTCTGCCGTTTGCCTTGTCGCCTGCCAACTCGATGGGACTTTTCCCAAGCGCGGTGGTCAGCCCTTCAAAGGAGCTGATGTTGAGCGCCGTGCTGTCGGAATTTCCGGTCAATGTGTTGATACAACAATCTTGAGCATCAGGAGCGTCATGATGAGTGTCGATGAAAAGCGTATTCGCGAATTTGCCTACCAGATCTGGGAGTCTGAGGGTAAGCCTGTAGGCGAGGAAGAGCGCCACTGGGACATGGCCCGCAAGCTGGCCGAGGCCGAGGCGCTGGCGCCCAAGGCCGCGCCGCGCAAGAAGGCCGCCGCTAAACCCAAGGTCGCGGCGGCGCCAAAAGCGCCTGCCGAGCCCAAGGCGGCGGCGCTGCCAGGGGTGAAACCGGCCGCTGCGAAAAAGCCCAAGGCGGTGAAGAAGCCGGCTGCTGGCTAAGCCGGTCCCGGCCCTATCGCCGGCAAGCCGGCTCCCACAGAGATCTCAAAGACCCTGGGATTGCGGTGGCAGCCGGCTTGCCGGCGATGGGGCCGGGGCTGAACGACCATCCGTCCCCTTCCCTACGGCCACCCGAGGACCACCATGAGCCCCCGCATTCCCAAGAAAACCCGCTCCATAGCACCATCCCGCCTGCGCGAGGGCATGCCCTTCCCGCTCGGCGCCACCTGGGATGGGCTGGGGGTCAACTTCGCCCTGTTCTCAGCCAACGCCACCAAGGTCGAGCTGTGCCTGTTCGACTCCACAGGGGAGCAGGAGCTCGAGCGCATCGAGCTGCCGGAGTACACAGACGAGATCTACCACGGCTACCTGCCTGACGCTCACCCTGGCCTGGTATACGGCTACCGTGTCTACGGCCCCTACGAGCCAGAGAACGGCCACCGCTTCAACCCCAACAAACTGCTGATCGACCCCTACGCCAAGCAACTGGTGGGCAGCCTGAAATGGTCCGAGGCGCTGTTCGGCTATACCATCGGCCACCCCGACGGTGACCTGTCGTACGACGAGCGCGACAGCGCGCCCTTCGTGCCCAAATGCAAAGTCATCGACCCGGCCTTCACATGGGGCCGCGACCAGCGTGTACAAATCCCCTGGGAGCGCACCATCATCTATGAAGCGCATGCCCGCGGCATCAGCATGCGCCACCCGGCCGTGCCGGAAAATCTGCGCGGCACGTTCGCCGGCCTTGCCAATGACGAGTTGCTCAAGCACATCAAGGACCTTGGCGTGTCGAGCATCGAGCTGCTACCGATCCACGCCTTCGTCAATGACCAGCACCTGCTGGACAAAGGCCTTAACAATTACTGGGGCTACAACAGCATCGCCTTCTTCGCGCCGCACCCGCGTTACCTGGCCAGTGGCAAGATCGCCGAGTTCAAGGAAATGGTCGCGCACCTGCACGACGCCGGCCTCGAAGTGATCCTCGATGTGGTCTACAACCACACCGCCGAGGGCAACGAGCGCGGCCCCACGCTGTCCATGCGCGGCATCGACAACGCCTCGTACTATCGGCTGATGCCCGATGACAAACGCTATTACATCAACGATTCCGGCACCGGCAACACACTGGACCTCAGCCACCCGTGCGTGCTGCAACTGGTGACCGATTCGCTGCGCTACTGGGCTGGCGAGATGCACGTGGACGGCTTCCGCTTTGACCTGGCAACCATCCTGGGCCGTTACCACGACGGCTACAGCGAACGCCACGGGTTCCTCGTCGCCTGTCGTCAGGACCCGATGCTCAGCCAGGTCAAGCTGATCGCCGAGCCATGGGACTGCGGCCCAGGTGGTTATCAGGTGGGCAACTTCGCACCGGGCTGGGCGGAATGGAACGACCGCTTCCGCGACACCGTGCGCGCCTTCTGGAAAGGCGACGAAGGCCAGCTGGCCGACTTCGCCTCGCGCATGACCGCCTCGGGCGACATGTTCAACAACCGCGGCCGGCGCCCCTATGCCTCGGTCAACTTCGTCACTGCCCACGACGGTTTCACCCTGCGCGATCTGGTGTCGTACAACGGCAAACACAACGAAGACAACGACGAGAACAACCAGGACGGCACCGACAACAACCTGTCGTGGAACTGTGGCGCGGAAGGCCCCACCGACGACCCGGAAATCAATGCCCTGCGCATGCGCCAGATGCGCAACTTCTTCGCCACCCTGCTGCTGGCCCAAGGCACGCCCATGATCGTCGCTGGCGACGAGTTCAGCCGCACCCAGCACGGCAACAACAATGCCTATTGCCAAGACAGCGAGATCGGCTGGGTCAACTGGGACCTGGACGAAGAGGGCAAAGACCTGCTGGCCTTCGTCAAGCGCCTGACTCGCCTGCGCCTGGCCTACCCGGTGCTGCGCCGCTCACGCTTTCTGGTCGGCGACTACAACGAGGCCATCGGGGTCAAGGACGTGACCTGGCTGGCGCCTGACGGCAGCGAGATGAGTGTGGAGCAGTGGGAAGATCCGCATGGGCGCTGCCTGGGCATGCTGATCGACGGCCGCGCCCAGGTCAGTGGCATCGCCCGGCCGGGTTCGGAGGCGACTGTGCTGCTGATCGTCAATGCGCATCACGATGTGGTGCCGTTCCTGCTGCCGACGGTACCGGACGGTGACTACTGGAGCTGCCTGGTGGACACCGACCGGCCGGAACTGCGCAAGGGCCAGCACTTGCCGTTCGACAGCACGTTCCAGGTCCAGGGGCGCTCGATGCTGCTGATGGTGCTGCAGCGCGAGGAGGACTGAGCCGGCGTTGGCTCACCGGCCCTGGATCGAACGGATCTCAGGGCCTGCTGTGCCTTGCCACCTTGGACGCACGGCCCGGACCCGGCGTAACAGCGATGCTAGCAATGATTCGGCATAGCCAGGGTGCAGCAAATAGCGAACGCCGCTATGCAAGCAGGGTTTTCGCTGAAAATCATGGCGTTAACGCTGCGCCCCAATACCCCTCGCCTGTTTAACACTTTCTTGACGCAAGCCCTTACCTCTCCTTAGCTAAAGATTATCTAGTCGTAAAAAAATTGCGCCGGGCCTTTAGCTCGCGCCTTCGTGCGTGCTTGAGAAGGCTGGCGTACTGGTTTGGGTCGCCCTGTGTTTTGCCGTACAGCTCGTGACAACAGGCCAGGTCCTTGGGCTGTACAACAAAAACACAGGAGATCCGCCATGAAAAGCACCTCGAACCCGATGCGCTTCGACCGTATTTTCTACGCGGTTTCCACGTCGATGCTTCTGGCAACCCCGGTGGAAACCTTCGCCTTCCCATTGCTGGACGACCCCAGCTCGCCCCTGTTCCTGCAGCAACCGGCAATGGCGCAACTGTCGCTTGACCCGGTCAGCGCCAGCGGCCTGAGCCTGGGTACACTGACAGCCTTCAGCAACAAGATGGCCGAGCGACATGGCCCGCTGGCTCCCGACCTGATTGCCAGCCAATGGGCGCAGTTTTTCCCGGGCACACCTCGCCCGGGTGCTCAGGCCCCCGAACAGCTGGAAGCACCCAGCCAGCAACTGACGATTGGCCCGGACCTGTTCGTGCGTGAAACAAGCGGCGGCAATGTGCACCGTGCGGGGATTTTCGTGGGGCATAACAATCTGCAAAGCAGCTTGAAGGGCAGCCGGGTGCTGCTCGGCGACAAGCAGCGCAACGCAGTCAACCTCAGCGGCGAAAGCCTGGGGGTGTACTGGAGCATGACCCATGAGCAGGGCTGGCACGTGGACGCTGTAGCCATGGGCACGCGCATCGATGTGCTGGGCCGGGGCGAGACTGGGCAGCGAGTGAACGACAGCGGCCATGCGATGACCTTTTCTGTGGAGGGTGGTTACCCGATCCGCCTGGGCGGCAGTTGGGTGATCGAGCCGCAGGCACAGCTGATCAACCAGCAGTTCTTCCCTGGCAACCAGGTGCAGGAAGAGACGCTGAAGGCGTTCGACAGCCAACCTACCTGGAGCGGCCGAGTCGGTGCCAAGTTGTCCGGGCGCTACGAAGTGCGGGGCATGCCCATCGAACCCTACGTGCGCACCAACGTCTGGTATGACTTCAGCGATGCCGACGAGGTCAAGCTGGACCAGGTCGACAAGATATCCGGCTCGCGCTATTCGACCACGGTGGAACTGGGGTTGGGCCTGGTGGCGCGGGTGACACCTTCCATGGCGTTGTTTGTCAGTGCCGATTACAGCAGTGATGTGGATGACAACGATCTGAATGGGTTGATCGGCAGCCTGGGGGTCAGGATGCGCTGGTGATCAGTGTGGCCTTTTCGCGGGGCAAGCCCGCGAAAAGGCCGACTCAGGCCAAGGATCAGGCGGGTTTCATCACCAGTACCCCCAGCGGCGGCAGGTTCAGGGCGAGCGACAGCGGTTGCCCGTGGCTGGCGACCTCGTCGCTCTGCACCGCGCCCAGGTTGCCCACATTCGACCCGGCATACAGCTCGGCGTCGCTATTGAGCAGCTCTTGCCAGCGCTCACCGAACGGCACGCCGATCCGGTACCCCTCGCGCGGTACCGGGGTGAAGTTGGCCACCACCAGCAGCGGCTCGCCGTTGCTGCTCCAGCGTAACCAGGCATACACACAGTTTTGCGCGTCATCACCGATGAGCCACTGGAAACCCTGCGGTTGGCAGTCCTGCTCATGCAACGCCGGCAGTTCACGGTACATCCGGTTCAGGTCACCCACCAGGCGTTGCACGCCCTGGTGCTCGGGGTACTGCAACAGATACCAGTCCAACTGGTGGTCATGGTTCCATTCCCGCCATTGCCCGAACTCACAGCCCATGAACAATAGCTTCTTGCCCGGGTGGGTCCACATGAAGGTCAGGTAAGCCCGCAGGTTGGCGAACTTCTGCCAACGATCACCGGGCATCTTGTCGATCAGCGAATGCTTGCCATGCACCACTTCATCGTGGGAAATGGGCAGGATGAAATGCTCGGAATAGGCATAGATCAGGCCGAAGCTCATCTCGTTGTGGTGATAGCTGCGGTGCACCGGGTCGTTCTGGATGTAGTGCAGGGTGTCATGCATCCAGCCCATGTTCCACTTGTAGGCGAAGCCCAGGCCACCTTGCTGGGTGGGCTGACTGACACCCGGCCAGGCGGTGGATTCTTCGGCGATGATCAGCGCGCCCGGCGCTTCATGGGCGGCCACACCGTTGAGGTGGCGGATGAAATCGATGGCCTCCAGGTTCTCGCGCCCGCCATGGCGGTTGGGCACCCACTCGCCAGCCTTGCGCGAATAGTCGCGGTACAGCATCGAGGCCACCGCATCGACCCGTAGGCCATCGATGTGAAAGTGTTTGAGCCAGTGCAGGGCTGAAGCCAGCATGAAACCGCGTACTTCGTTGCGGCCCAGGTTGTAGATCAGCGTGTTCCAGTCCTGATGGAAACCCTCCAGGGGGTTGTCGTACTCGTAAAGGGCGGTGCCGTCGAAGCGCGCCAGGCCATGCTCGTCCGTAGGGAAATGCGCCGGCACCCAGTCGAGGATCACACCGATACCGCCCTGGTGGCAGGCGTCGATGAACGCCGCAAAGTCTTCTGGCGTGCCGTAGCGCGAGGTCGGTGCGAACATCGACAAGGGCTGGTAGCCCCAGGAGCCACCGAACGGATGCTCCATGATCGGCAGCAACTCGATGTGGGTGAAGTTGAGCTTCTGCACGTAGGGGACCAGGCGCTCGGCCAGTTCGCGCCAATTGTAGAAGCGCGACACTTCACCCAAGTCATCCAGCTCGCACTGCCAGGAGCCTGGGTGCAGTTCATAGATCGACAGCGGCGCACTGTAGGCATGGCGCTGGGCGCGGTGTTCCATCCACTCCTGGTCTTGCCATGAATGGCTGAGTTCGCCGGCCACTTTCGATGCCGTGCTGGGCGGCAGCTCTGTGGCACGGGCCAGAGGGTCGGCCTTCAGCGGCAGCACGCCCTCCTTGCCCAGCACCTCGAATTTGTAGGTTTCGCCTACGCCCAGGCGCGGCACGAACAGCTCCCACACCCCGGCACTGTGCCGTAGACGCATCGGGTGACGACGGCCATCCCAATTGTTGAAGTCGCCCACCACCGACACGCGCCGCGCATTGGGCGCCCATACCGAAAAGCACACCCCATCCACGCCGTCGACCTGAATGGGCTGGGCGCCAAAGCGCCCGGACAGGTCGCGGTGGTTACCCTCGGCAAACAGGTGGAGGTCCATGTCGCCCAACTGCGGGCCAAAGCTGTACGGGTCTTCGGTCACCTGCTCGCCACCGGCCCAGCCGATCTGCAGCAGGTACGGCTGTGCATCATCGAGGTGCGCGGTGAACAGCCCGGGCAGGCTGCCCTGCTGCATTTCGGCAAGCACCCGCCCGTCATTACGAGCCAGCACCCGGGCATTCAGAGCAGTTGGCAGGAAGGCCCGGACCCACAGTCCGCCCGCGCCATCGCCATGGGGGCCAAGTACTGCAAAAGGATCGGCGTGCTCGGCGCGGGCAAGGGCATCGAGCTCCCGCTGCCGAAGGCCACCGTTATCACGCGTGGTTGCATTCATCTATGACTCTCCCCAGGTACTGATCAATCCATGCAAGCCATGCAAAGGCACGGCCAGCCAACTTGGCCGGTTTTCGGCTTCATAAGTAATCTCGTAGGCGGCCTTTTCCAGGCAGAACAGTTCCAGTGCGGCGCGCTCGCCCTCGGCCTGTTGCCAGGCGTGAGGCATGGCGGCGGTGGCCAGGCCATAGGCTTCGACGAAGGCGTGGCGCGACTGGTGCAGGTACTGCCGGGCGACCCGCTGACGAGCCTGCCGTGCTGCCTCGGACACGTCTACCGCCGAGGTGCTGCGCAAGATCATCGCAGCAGCATAGTCGAAGGATCGCAACACGCCGCTGACATCCTTGTACGGGCTGTGCTTGGCACGCCGCTCTTGCAGTGCACGCGAAGGCTCGCCTTCGAAATCGATGAGGTAGGCATCCCCTTGCACCACCAGCACCTGGCCCAAGTGCAGGTCGCCGTGAACCCGCATCAGCAGGCCACCCTGGGCCTGCCTGGCCAGGTTGGCGATGTGCTGGGCAAGGCCTTCACGTTGCTGTTGCAGGTCGTCGACCAACGCCTGGCTGTCGTTGTCCAGTCCGTCGCGGTGCTGCGCCAGCAAGTCCAGGGCATGGCAGAGCTCGCTGCTGATCTGTTGGGCCCAGCGCTCGCTGTCTTCGCCATCGCTGCTGCGCGGCCGGAAGGCGGGGTCCTCGGTCGGGGCGGCAAGCAGCAGGTGCATCTCGCCCAGGCGCTGGCCAAGCAAGGCAGCAAAACCGTTGAGCTCGGTAAGTGCGTCGGTATGCGCTTCACCATCGTTGCTGGACGGCTCCATCTCGTCGCGGATGGCCCGCTCCAGTGTGTTCTGCGTCCAGGCCCAGGCATCCCCCTGGTTGCTCAGGTAACCCTGGGCGATCATCAGCAGGTGCGGTGCGTCCGTTTCATCCACCCGGCTGACCCAGGCCAGCAGTGGCGAGATATTGGCGAACCCGGCGGCGGTGAGGTAGGCGCTCATTTCCAGCTCCGGGTGAACCCCCGGGTTGACCCGGCGGATCAGCTTGAGCACTACGCGATCGCCCACCACTACCGAACTGTTGGACTGCTCGGCGCTCAGGTAACGCACAGCGCTGTCTTCATCGAGGCCCAGGCTGGCCAGCGCCTCGGTGCAGTGGAAGCGTAACTCGCCCTGGCCATTGCCACAGGGCAGGCGCAGACCGTCCTGGCAGGCGCGCAGCACGGCGCGAATGAAGGGTTCGAGCACAAAGGCATCGGTGATCAGGCCCACCTGACGGCCACGGCGTACCCGCGACATGGCCAGTTGTTGCGGCAACGCACTGTTGATCTGGTCTTCAGGCAGCAGCCCGAACGGCAACTGGTAACGGTTGGCCACGCCATCGCCCAGCACTTCGATTTCGCTGAGCAGCACGGGTGTCGTGGCGGTGCCCAAGCGCACGCCGTAACACAGGCGCACCTGGTCGACAGGCCCTTCCTTGCCGGCGAACCAGCGTCGTTTGGGCAGGTATTGCGGCAGGATCGCGTCTTGCAATGTATCGCTCGAAGGCGTTTCGAGCAGCTCTTCCATGCGTTTGCGCAGCACTAGCGTAGTCAATTCCGGCAATCCCTCGGTAGCTTGAACATGCCAGCTGGGCATGCGGTCGTGCGCTGCCAGCAAGAACCAGTAGAAGGCATAAGGCGGCAACGTCAGCAGGAACGGCAGTTGACCGATAGGCGGGAAGGCGCTGCCGCCGAGCATCTCCACTGGCACCTTGTCGGCGTACTGGGACAATTCAAGTTCGGCGGCCTGCGCCGCACGCGACACATTGGCAACACACAGAATGACTTCGCTGTTGCCCTCGGCATCGGTGTACTCGCGGATGTACGCCAGGATGCGGCGATTGCTCGGGGTGAGCGTACGCAAGGTGCCGCGGCCGAAGGCTTTCTGCTGGTTGCGCACCGCCAGCAGGCGGCGGTTCCAGTTGAGCAGCGAATGCGGGTCGTGGGCCTGGGCCTCGACGTTGACAGTCTGGTAGCCGTACAGCGGGTCCATGATCGGCGGCAGTACCAGGCGCTGCGGGTCGGCTTTGGAGAAACCGCCATTGCGGTCCGGCGACCACTGCATGGGGGTACGCACACCGTCGCGGTCGCCCAGGTAGATATTGTCACCCATGCCCAGTTCGTCACCGTAGTACAGGGTCGGCGTGCCGGGCATCGACAGCAGCAAGCTGGTGAGCAGCTCGATGCGCCGGCGGTCACGTTGCAGCAACGGCGCCAGGCGGCGGCGAATACCCAGGTTGATACGCGCGCGGCGGTCTTGGGCGTAGTAGTTCCACAGGTAGTCGCGCTCGCGGTCGGTGACCATCTCCAGGGTCAGCTCATCGTGGTTGCGCAGGAAGATGGCCCACTGGCAATTGGCCGGAATTTCCGGCGTCTGGCGCAGGATGTCGGTGATAGGAAAGCGGTCTTCCATGGCCAAGGCCATGTACATGCGCGGCATCAACGGGAAGTGGAAGGCCATGTGACACTCGTCGCCATCGCCCTCGCCAAAGTACGGGCGCGTGTCCTCGGGCCACTGATTGGCCTCGGCAAGCAGCATGCGGTCGGGGTAATTGGCATCGATCTCGGCACGAATCGCCTTGAGCACCTTGTGGGTCTCGGGGAGGTTCTCGTTATTGGTGCCATCGCGCTCGATGAGGTAGGGGATAGCGTCCAGGCGCAGGCCGTCGACGCCCAGGTCGAGCCAGAAACGCATCACCCCGATCACGGCCTTGAGCACTTGGGGGTTGTCGAAATTCAGGTCCGGCTGGTGCGAGTAGAAGCGGTGCCAGAAGTACTGGCCCGCCACAGGGTCCCATGTCCAGTTGGACTTCTCGGTGTCGAGGAAGATGATCCGCGTACCGTCGTATTTCTGGTCGTCATCCGACCACACGTAGAAGTCGCGGGCCTTGCTGCCACGCTTGGCATGGCGAGCACGCTGGAACCAGGGGTGCTGGTCGCTGGTGTGGTTGATGACCAGTTCGGTAATCACCCGCAACCCGCGCTTGTGCGCCTCGGCGATGAAACGCCGGGCATCGGCCATGCTGCCGTAGTCGGGATGTACGGCTTTGTATTCGGCGATGTCGTAGCCGTCATCGCGCCGTGGCGAGGGGTAGAACGGCAACAGCCAGAGGGTGTTGACGCCAAGATCGGCGATGTAGTCGAGCTTGCTGATCAGGCCGGCGAAGTCACCTATACCATCGTTGTTGGCATCGAAGAACGACTTGATGTGCAACTGGTAGATCACGGCATCCTTGTACCACAGCGGGTCGTCGAGGAAGGCTGCCGGGCGGGAACGCTTGGCCATGTGCGACTCCTTTCAATTGCGGGTTCAGCGCCGCCCTGGGGCTTATCGGGCCTTTTCTATGCGCCAGATACCAAATGGCTGATGCCATGGTTCGATACGCATCCATTGGGTCTTGCCATGCCAGGTCCAGCGATGGCCGTTCATCAGGTCTTCGCCCAGAGTGTCGGCGTCATCGTCCAGCCCCAGCTCCCACAGCGGCAGTTCGAAGCTGGCCTCCTGGGCGTTGTGCGGGTCGAGGCTGACCGCTATCAGGATGTAGTTGTCGCGCTCAGGCGTGCGCTTGGCGAAATACAGGATGTTGTCGTTCCAACAGTTGAAGAACGCCACCCCCAGGTGCGTCTGCAGGGCGCGGTTCTGCCGGCGGATGCGGTTGAGCTGGGCGATTTCGGCAATGATGTTGCCGGGCTGGGTGAAGTCGCGCGGCCGGATCTCGTACTTCTCCGAGTCCAGGTACTCTTCCTTGCCCGGCAGGGGTGTGCCTTCGCACAGTTCGAAGCCCGAGTACATGCCCCACAGCCCCGACCCCATGGTCGCCAGCGCGGCGCGGATCAGAAAGCCCGCACGGCCGCTGGTGTGCAGGAAGAACGGGTTGATGTCCGGCGTATTGACGAAGAAGTTGGGACGGTAGCACAGGCTCCAGGGCGGCTGATTGAGCTGCTCGAAATACTCGCGCAGTTCCTGTTTGGTATTACGCCAGGTGAAATAGGTGTAGCTCTGGGCGTAACCCACCTTGCCCAGGCGCGCCATCATCGCCGGTTTGGTGAACGCCTCGGCGAGGAAGATCACGTCCGGGTACTGGCTGCGCACATTGGCGATCAACCATTGCCAGAACGGCAGGGGTTTGGTGTGCGGGTTGTCGACGCGGAAGGTTCTTACCCCCTCCTCGACCCAGCCCACCACCACATCGCGCAGGGCCAGCCACAGCGACGGCACGGCGTCGGCGGCGTAAAAGTCGACGTTGACGATGTCCTGGTACTTCTTCGGCGGGTTCTCGGCATAGCGGATGGTGCCGTCGGGGCGCCAGCTGAACCAGCCGGGGTGCTGCTTGAGCCACGGGTGGTCCTGGGAGCACTGGATGGCGAAGTCCAGGGCGATCTCCAGCCCGTGCTCGGCGGCGGCAGCCACCAGGCGGCGAAAGTCCTCCCGGGTGCCCAGCTGCGGATGAATGGCATCATGCCCGCCTTCGGGGCTGCCGATGGCGTAGGGGCTGCCCGGGTCGTTGGGCTCAGCCTGCAAGGCGTTGTTGCGGCCCTTGCGGTGCTGCTTGCCGATCGGATGAATGGGCGGGAAATACAGCACGTCAAAGCCCATGTCGCGAATCATCGGCAAACGCTCGTGCACGTCGTTGAAGGTGCCGTGGCGCTCTGGACTGTCGGTGATCGAACGTGGAAACAGCTCGTACCAGCTGGCGAACTGCGCGGCCGGGCGGTCGACATCTACCGGGAACTCGCGGCTGCAGGTGAGGTAGCTGCGGTGCTCGGCCTCGGTCATCAGGCGCGACGCCTGTGCCCCCAGTAACAGCGCCACCTGGTCAGCCTGCGACAGCGCGGGCAGCTGCGCCTGCAGCGCCTTGATCTGCTCGCGCAACTCGCCCTCGCTGCGCTCTGCGCCTTTGCCAAGCAACAAGCGGCCCTCCTCCAGCTCCAGCTTGACCTCGACGCCAGCATGGAACTTCTTCTCGAGGTCGTGGCAATAGGTGGCGAACGGGTCGATCCAGGCCTCGATGCTGAAAAGGTGCGGGCCGAGTTCGGTGGGAGTGAATGCGGCCAGCCACAGATCATTGCCCGGCGAATGCATGGGCACGCAGTGCCATCGCCGACTATCGGCCTGCCGCCAGTTGAGCATCACGGCCAGGCGATCGTGGCCGTCGCTGTACACCTTGCTACTAACCGCAACCGGCAGGCCGCTGATGGCCTTGACGGCGAAACCACCACCGTCAAGTGCGGGCTGGGTATCCTCGATCACGATGCGCGGCGCCAGCAGCGCCTGGGACAGGCTGATGGCCTGGTCGGGGTGATCGTTCGCCATCGGTACGCTTTCGAAGGGCTCGTTGCGCGACATCGGTCCTGGCTCCCTGTTGGCATTGGCGGTAAGGGTTCAGAGCCATCATCCACGCAGGGGGTTCAAAAAAATTGAGCAAACGGCGCAGCCACGTATCAAAGCCTGCACCACCCTCTCATTCACCCTGCGAGGTCAGGCCATGAACATTCCCATTCCACCAGAGACACCCGACCCGAACATCGACGACCCGAGCCTGCCGCCGCCGGTGCCGGAAGAAGATCCGGACGAGCTGCCGATCAAGCCGACCGAGCCGCCTACGGTGGGCGACCCGCCGAGCCAGGAGCCACCGGTGAAGGCTTAAGAATAGACGAGGGAAACCGATGCACCCGCAACGGTGGTGCCGGCCGTGCACGGGTACCCGGCGCGGCCAGCACCATAGCTGAATCACCCAGCCGGTACTGCTGAAAGCGTGGCCGCGCTGATTTCGCGCATCTTGAACTTCTGCACCTTGCCGGTCACCGTCATGGGAAACTCGTCAACGAAACAGAAGTGCCGTGGCACCTTGTAGTGCGCGATGCGTGCCTTGCACCAGCCCTGCAACTCTTCAGCCGTTGCGCTGTGGCCGGGATGCAACTTGATCCAGGCCACCACTTCCTCGCCATACCTATCGCACGGGATGCCGATCACTTGGGCGTCCGCCACTGCAGGGTGGGTATAGAAGAACTCCTCGAGCTCGCGCGGATAAATGTTTTCGCCACCGCGAATGATCATGTCCTTGTTGCGCCCGACGATGCGCACATGGCCATCTGCGTCCATCACTGCCAGGTCGCCCGAGTGCATCCACCCTGCGGGATCGATGGCATCCGCCGTGGCCTGCGGGTTGTCCCAGTAACCGAGCATCACGCTGTAACCCCGTGTGCACAATTCGCCGATCTCGCCCCTGGGCACAATGCAGCCGTCGGCATTCACCAGTTTGGTCTCCAGATGGGGCTGGGTGCGGCCAACCGTGGTCACCCGTAGCTCCAGATCATCGTCGGGGCCAGTCTGCAGGGACACCGGGCTGGTTTCCGTCATGCCATAGGCAATTTGCACTTGGGCCATGTGCAGCTGGTCGATGACCCGGCGCATGACCTCGATCGGGCAGGTAGCACCGGCCATGATGCCGCTGCGCAGGGTCGAAAGGTCCAAGTGCTGGCGCGACGGGTGGTCGAGCATGGCGATGAACATGGTAGGCACGCCATAGAGGATGCTGGCGCGCTCCTCGGCAACAGCACGCAGAGTGAGCTCGGCATCGAAGGCGTCGCTGGGGTAGATCATGGTGCTGCCATGGGTGATGCAACCAAGGTTGGCCATGACCATGCCGAAGCAGTGGTACAGCGGCACCGGGATCACCATACGGTCGGTGTTGGTCAGGCCCAGACTTTCCCCGACCATGAAGCCGTTGTTGAGAATGTTGTAATGGCTGAGCGTGGCCCCTTTGGGTGCGCCGGTGGTGCCGGAGGTGTACTGGATGTTCACCGGCTGGTCGAACTGCAGCCCGCGCTGGCGCGCCTGATAAGCCTCATCAGCCGTCTGCGCTGCCCGCGCCGCCAGCGCAGGCCATGGCAGGAAGCCCGGTGGCGGGTTGCCGGCCAGGCTTATCACCCCACGCAGCTCGGGCAGGCGTTCGCTTGCCAGATAACCAGGCGCCACTGCCGCCAGCTCCGGCAGCAGCTCCTGAACCATGGCGTGGTAATCAGAGGTCTTGAAGGCATCGGCGCACACCAGCCAACGGCAGCCGGACTGACGCACTACATATTCCAACTCGCCCACCCGGTAGGCCGGATTGATGTTGACCAGAATCGCACCAACCTTGGCGCTGGCCAGCTGCAGGATGCACCACTGGGCGCAGTTGGGTGACCAGATGCCGATCCGGTCCCCCCTGTCGACACCCAGCGCCATCAACGCCCGGGCATGGACATCGACCTGTTCGGCCAACTGCTGCCAGGTGAAACGCAGGCCCTGATGGCGCACCACCAACGCCTCGTCATCGGCGTAACGGGCCACTGTGGCATCGAAGGCCTGACCGATGGTCAGGGTCAGCAAGGATTGGTCCTGACGACCGCGGGTGTAACTGGGTTGACTCATAGGTGTCCCTTCTTGTGGTTGTTCTGGGCACGACTGAAGCAAGCGACAAATACTGTGGCGCAGATTTACGTTTACGTAAAGGTGATGAACGGATTGACACTAACGGGGTGCAGGTTTACGTTAACGTAAAGGTGAAAACGACATAGCGCTCATCGCCAATGGCTACCGCTTCATGAGCTACGGTGTTTCCTAATTTCAAGAACAAGAAGGTGCCCCATGCATTACCCCTCCCTGAACTTCGCCCTGGGCGAAACCATCGACATGCTCCGTGACCAGGTGCGCACCTTCGTCGCCGCAGAGCTGGCGCCACGCGCCGCACAGATCGACCACGACAACCTGTTCCCTGCCGACATGTGGCGCAAGTTTGGCGACATGGGCCTGCTGGGCATCACGGTACCGGAAGAATACGGCGGCGCCGGCCTGGGCTACCTGGCCCACGTGGTGTCGATGGAAGAAATCAGCCGTGGCTCAGCCTCGGTGGCGCTTTCGTACGGCGCCCACTCCAACCTGTGCGTCAACCAGATCAACCGCAACGGCACCCACGAGCAGAAGCTCAAGTACCTGCCCAAGCTGATCAGTGGTGAACACATCGGCGCCCTCGCCATGAGCGAGCCAAACGCTGGCTCCGACGTGGTGTCGATGAAACTGCGCGCCGAAAAGCGCGGCGACCACTACGTGCTCAATGGCAGCAAGACCTGGATCACCAACGGCCCGGATGCCAACACCTACGTGATTTACGCCAAGACCGACCTGGACAAGGGCGCGCACGGCATCACAGCCTTCATTGTCGAGCGCGACTGGCAAGGCTTCAGCCGCAGCAACAAGTTCGACAAGCTGGGCATGCGCGGCTCCAACACCTGCGAACTGTTCTTCGATGACGTCGAAGTACCGGAAGAAAACATCCTCGGCCAGCTCAACGGCGGCGTGCGCGTACTGATGAGCGGCCTGGACTACGAGCGCGTGGTGCTCTCCGGTGGCCCCACCGGCATCATGCAAAGCTGCATGGACCTGGTGGTCCCCTACATCCACGACCGCAAGCAGTTCGGCCAGAGCATCGGTGAGTTCCAGTTGATCCAGGGCAAGATCGCCGACATGTACACCCAACTGAACGCCAGCCGCGCCTACCTGTACGCCGTGGCCCAGGCCTGCGACCGTGGCGAGACCACACGCAAGGACGCCGCCGGGGTGATCCTGTACACCGCGGAGCGCGCCACGCAGATGGCCCTGGAAGCGATCCAGATCCTCGGCGGCAACGGCTACATCAATGAATTCCCGGCGGGCCGCTTGCTGCGTGATGCCAAGCTGTACGAGATCGGCGCCGGCACCAGCGAAATCCGCCGGATGCTGATCGGCCGCGAACTGTTCAACGAAACCCGCTGAGCACAAGGGACGGGCGCACATGGCTACCTTGCACACCCAGATCAACCCGCGTTCGGCGGAATTCGCCGGCAACAGCGCGGCCATGCTCGAACAGGTCCAGGCCCTGCGCGGCCTGCTCGCCCACATCGCCCAAGGCGGCGGGCCCAAGGCCCAGGAGCGGCACACCTCCAGGGGCAAACTGCTGCCGCGCGAGCGTATCGATCGCCTGCTGGACCCGGGCTCGCCGTTCCTCGAAATCGGCCAGCTGGCCGCCCATGAGGTGTACGGCGAAGACGTGCCTGCTGCCGGCGTCATCGCGGGCATCGGCCGTGTCGAAGGCGTGGAATGCATGATCGTGGCCAACGACGCCACCGTAAAAGGCGGTTCGTACTACCCGCTGACGGTCAAAAAGCACCTGCGTGCGCAAACCATCGCCCAGCAGAACCGCCTGCCGTGCATCTACCTGGTGGACTCGGGCGGCGCCAACCTGCCGCGCCAGGATGAAGTGTTCCCGGACCGCGAGCACTTCGGGCGGATCTTCTTCAACCAGGCCAACATGAGCGCGCTGGGCATCCCGCAGATCGCCGTGGTCATGGGCTCGTGCACCGCAGGCGGCGCCTATGTGCCGGCCATGGCCGACGAAGCGATCATGGTCCGCCAGCAGGCGACCATCTTCCTGGCGGGCCCGCCACTGGTGAAAGCCGCGACGGGTGAGGTGGTGAGCGCCGAAGACCTCGGCGGTGCCGATGTGCATTGCCGCACCAGCGGCGTGGCTGACCACTATGCCGACAATGATGAACACGCCCTGGCCCTGGCCCGGCGCAGCGTGGCCAACCTCAACTGGCACAAGCTCGGCAAGCTGCAACGCCAGGCGCCGGTTGCGCCGCTGTATCCCGCCCAAGAGCTGTACGGCGTGGTGCCGGCTGACGCCAAGCAACCGTTCGATGTGCGTGAGGTGATTGCGCGTCTGGTCGACGGGTCGGTTTTCGATGAATTCAAGGCACTGTTCGGCACCACGCTGGTGTGCGGCTTTGCCCGCCTGCACGGCTACCCGGTGGCGATACTGGCCAACAACGGCATCCTGTTCGCCGAAGCCGCGCAAAAAGGCGCGCACTTTATCGAACTGGCCTGCCAACGCGGCATCCCGCTGCTGTTCCTGCAGAACATCACCGGCTTCATGGTCGGCAAGAAATACGAAGAAGGCGGCATCGCCAAGCACGGCGCCAAGCTGGTCACCGCCGTGGCCTGCGCCCAGGTGCCGAAGTTCACGGTGATCATCGGTGGCAGCTTTGGCGCTGGCAACTACGGCATGTGTGGCCGCGCCTACGATCCGCGCTTCCTGTGGATGTGGCCCAACGCGCGGATTGGCGTGATGGGGGCCGAACAGGCCGCCGGAGTGTTGGCCCAGGTCAAGCGCGAGCAGAGTGAACGCAGCGGCCAGGCCTTCAGCGCCGAGGATGAGGCCAGGCTCAAGCAGCCGATTCTCGACCAGTACGAACACCAGGGTCACCCCTACTACTCCAGCGCCCGGCTGTGGGATGACGGCGTCATCGACCCGGCGCAGACCCGTGACGTGCTTGGCCTGGCGTTGTCCGCCGCGCTGAACGCACCGATCGAACAGAGCCGCTTCGGCATTTTCCGGATGTGACCCATGAGCGATTTCAGCACCCTCGAAGTGATCCGTGACCCGCGCGGCTTCGCCACCCTGTGGCTGAGCCGCGAGGACAAGAACAACGCATTCAATGCACAGATGATCCGCGAGCTGATCGTCGCCCTCGGGCAACTGGCCGACGACGCCAGCCTGCGCTTCATGCTGCTGCGCGGCCGTGGCCGCCATTTCAGCGCTGGCGCAGACCTGGCGTGGATGCAGCAATCGGCACAACTGGACTTCAACACCAACCTGGATGACGCCCGTGAACTGGGCGAACTGATGTACGCCCTGCATCGCCTGAAGGTACCCACCCTGGCCGTGGTGCAGGGCGCGGCCTTTGGCGGCGCCTTGGGGTTGATCAGTTGCTGCGACATGGCCATCGGCGCCGAGGATGCGCAGCTTTGCCTGTCCGAAGTACGCATCGGCCTGGCCCCGGCGGTGATCAGCCCGTTCGTGGTCAAGGCCATCGGTGAGCGTACCGCGCGCCGTTATGCCCTGACCGCCGAACGCTTCAGCGGCGTACGGGCCCGGGAACTGGGGCTGTTGGCAGAGGTGTACCCGGCCAGTGAGCTGGAAGTGCAGGTACAGGCCTGGGTAGACAACCTCTTGCAGAACAGCCCGCAAGCACTGCGCGCTACCAAGGACCTGCTGCGCGAGGTCGATGACGGTGAACTCAGCCCTGCCCTGCGCCGCTACTGCGAAAACGCCATTGCCCGTATCCGTGTCAGCGCCGAAGGTCAGGAGGGCCTGCGCGCCTTCCTGGAAAAACGTCGCCCCGCTTGGCAGACCGAGCCCAACAAGGAGCCGCGCCCATGAGCCGCCCGCCATTGACCACCCTGCTGGTCGCCAACCGTGGGGAAATCGCCTGCCGGGTGATGCGCACCGCCAAGGCCATGGGCCTGACCACCGTGGCCGTGCACAGCGCCACCGACCGCGACGCCCGCCACAGCCGCGAGGCGGATATCCGTGTCGAGCTGGGCGGCAGCAAGGCCGCTGACAGTTACCTGGTGATCGACAAGCTGCTCGCTGCGGCCAAAGCCAGCGGCGCCCAGGCCATTCACCCAGGCTACGGCTTTCTTTCGGAAAACGCAGGGTTTGCCCGAGCCATTGAAGACGCCGGGCTGATCTTCCTTGGCCCGCCGGCCAGCGCCATCGATGCCATGGGTAGCAAATCGGCGGCCAAGGCGCTGATGGAAGCGGCCGGCGTACCGCTGGTACCGGGTTATCACGGCGACGCCCAGGACCTGGAAACCTTCCGCGCCGCCGCCGAGCGCATCGGCTACCCGGTGCTGCTCAAGGCCAGCGCCGGGGGGGGCGGCAAGGGCATGAAAGTGGTGGAGGAAGAAAGCCAGCTGGCCGAAGCCCTCGCCTCGGCCCAGCGTGAAGCGCAGTCGTCATTCGGCGACGCGCGCATGCTGGTGGAAAAATACGTGCTCAAACCCCGCCACGTTGAGATCCAGGTGTTCGCCGATCAGCACGGCAACTGCCTGTACCTTAATGAGCGCGACTGCTCTATCCAGCGCCGCCATCAGAAAGTGGTCGAGGAAGCGCCTGCACCGGGGCTCTCCCCTGAATTGCGGCGGGCCATGGGCGAAGCGGCGGTACGCGCGGCCCAGGCCATCGGTTATGTCGGTGCCGGCACCGTGGAGTTTCTGCTCGACGCCCGTGGCGAGTTCTTCTTCATGGAGATGAATACCCGCCTGCAGGTCGAGCACCCGGTTACCGAAGCTATCACCGGCCTCGACCTGGTGGCCTGGCAGATCCGCATCGCCTGTGGCGAGCCGCTGCCGATTACCCAGGCGCAGGTGCCGCTGATCGGCCATGCCATCGAGGTGCGCCTGTATGCCGAAGATCCGGCCAACGACTTTCTGCCAGCCACAGGCACCCTGACGCTGTACCGCGAGTCTGCACCAGGCGAAGGTCGCCGGGTGGATAGCGGGGTAAGCGAGGGGGACGAGATCTCATCCTTTTATGACCCCATGCTGGGCAAGCTGATCGCCTGGGGCGAAAACCGCGAACAGGCACGCCTGCGCTTGCTGGCGATGCTGGACGAGTTCGCCATCGGCGGGCTGAAGACCAACATTGCCTTCCTGCGCCGCATCCTCGCCCACCCCGCATTCGCGGCGGCCGAGCTGGATACAGGCTTTATTCCACGTCATCAGGAGGTACTTCTGCCGGCGCCACAGCCATTGCCCGCAGGCTTCTGGCAAGCCGCAGGTAAAGCCTGGCTGAAGGGCCAGGCGCCGCATCAGCGTGACGACGACAGCTGCTCGCCATGGGCTGAGCGCTCAGGTTTACGCCTTGGCCTGCCGGCACACAGCTGCCTGCACCTGCGCAGTGGCGGAGAGTGCCAGGCGATTGCGCTTGAGCAAAGTGTTGTCTCGGCCTGGCAACTGGACGGCGAACAGCTAGGCCACGATGAAGGCGGCGTGCGCAGGCGTTATCTGGCGGTGCGCCGCGGTGGCACGCTGTATCTGCGCTGGGATGGTGAAATGCATGCCATTGAGGCCTTCGACCCGATCGCCGAGGCCGAAGCCAGCCACAGCCATCAGGGCGGACTGGGCGCGCCCATGAATGGCAGCATCGTGCGGGTGCTGGTGGAGCCGGGCCAGGTGGTGGAAGCCGGTACGGCGCTGGTGGTGCTGGAAGCCATGAAGATGGAACACAGCATTCGCGCTCCGCATGGTGGGACGGTAAAGGCGTTGTTTTGCCAGGAAGGGGATATGGTCAGCGAAGGGACGGTGCTGGTCGAACTGGTGGAGTGATGTAAACACGGGCCGCTTTGCGGCCCAATCGCCGGCAATCTAGAAGGTGCCGTGCACCCGCACAACCACCCCGAGAAACTCACACCCGTCCTCACACACCAACGCCGGGTAGCTGCTGTTCAGCGCCTTCAGATACCGCTGCCCACCCTCTTCGGCCAGCTCGCGGAGAATCGCCGATTTGCCAGGTTGGCGCGCAATTACCAACCTCCCAGGCTCAGCCTCCAACCCCGGGTCCACCAGAATGCGCATACCCTGGGGCACGCTACGGCCACTGGCAGTACTCATGGCATCGTTCTCTACGGTCAACCAGAACGCTTTACCTTGGGCCAGGTACTCGGTCTGCTCGAACACCGTGCCCTGCTCGTGCGCTGAGTCAGCCAACGCATCCCAGCCACGCACGGGGTAACGAAAACACACGATGTATTGCATCAGGTCTACATCGTCATCCTCTTCATCCAGCACATAGCGGCCACTGTCTTCACCCACCTGGCCCAGTACCCGCAGTTGCATGCTGACGTGGTAGTGGGGCATGCCCAGCTCGACGAAGACGCGGTTCATCGACTCGACCTTGGGCTGGCGCCGCTTGTTCACCCAATGCCCCACGCTGCCCTGGGAAACCCCAACGCGTTCGGCGAGCTGTTCTTGGGAGATATCGAGCTCCTCCATCCGGTCACGGACGAGGGCAATCCATTTATCCATATTCATCGCTGGCACGATACGGACTGCCTTCTGGCGCTCAATAAACATTCAGTATTATTTCTCAGAAAGCACAAAAATACTTTAGGTATTAATATCAGTCCGGACCTTTTCCCTCTTGGCATGCGCAGGTATCAGGATGAAACCACCGAAAAACGACGAAACAGAACTCGACAGCGAAGCAGCCCGCCGCGCCCTCGACTACTACCTCAACCCCAACCCGCCGCGCCCCAGCATCGACAACAAGATCTGGACACTCCACGAAGGCGTCACCGCAGACCAGGCCCAGGAGCACGCCATCGCGCTGCTGCGCTGCGCCGCCGCCACCGCACACGAAACCGCCACCCATCAGGAAGGCAGCCACCGCGAGCTGACCTTTGCACTGATGCACATGATGGACATGGCCAGGGCGCTCTTGGAGCACAAGCGCACCCTACAGGGCGGTCGGTAGACAGGTTCGAAAAAGGGAGAGACGTGGTGGCCAGGTACGGCAAAGGCCCCGATTGCCGGGACCCAGGAAGTGCTTCGGTCAATATTTTTCAGCGAACACGTGAAAAATCATTTGACTGCCAAATGATAACGATTATTATTGCACTCAGCTGATCGCGAGATCTGCTGGATAACCTGGAGCTTAGGTCGCTCTCAGATTATCTCCTCATCAGGCTAATCACGGTTTTTGACCCGGCTTTTTGCCGGGTCTTTTTTTTGGCTCTTCAGGCTAATGAAGATCGTTGATGGCCGCGATGATAGCAAAAGTGTTTCAGGGCGTGAACGCTCATTACAAAACTTTGCGGAATCAGCACTTGAGAATCAATCTCGTTTCTACTAATCTGGTTTCGCATCACGGAAGATGCCCCCACCCCCACTCTTGAGCAAGGAGCTGACCATGAGCCGCCTGCTGCTGCCTTTTGAGCACCCAACGCCCGCAACCGGCCACGACGCCGAGGATGCCCTGCTGCACGGGCTCAAGCGCTTGCCACGCCGCGTTCAGCAAGTGTTCCTGCTCAACCGCTTGGACCAGCTGGACTTCGCCGGCATCGCCAGGCGCCTCGACTTGCCCTTGCTGAGCATCGAACGGCACATGAACCAGGCCCTGCAAACGGCCCGCCCGCAAGGTGATGCTGTGGCCAGCGTTGCCAGCCAATGGTATGTACGGCTGCAGAGCCCTGAGGCCACCGCCTGCGAGCGCATTGATTTTCGGCGCTGGCTGGACGCCGATGCAGCGCACCTGCAAGCCTTCCATGACACCGAACTGCGCTGGCGCAGCCTGCTCGCCCCAGCGAGGGAGCTGGGGCACGATGGCTGGTATCGGCAAGGGCGAGCGGCGATTTCGTTGGGTGGGTGTTCGATTGCGGTAGGGCTAGGCGTGGCGGTGCTGGTGCTGTTTGGCTACTGGGCGTAAGCCGCCTGGGTCGGCAGGACGCAAAGCCGGTATTTCTGCCAAATCAAGCCCGATGTCCGAATGGCCTGGACACGTAGGCAAGGAGCAACCAGCCTGACAGGCAAGAGGCTATAAAAATCGCTGCCAGGCCCATTGCCAAACTCTCCTCGCCTGAGGACGCCACCAGCAGGCTAACGCACCCACCACACGCAAAGAGTAGAGTGTTGCTGACCGAGGCAGCAGCCCCTGCGCGATCGGGATACCGACTGAGTGCGTATGTGGTTGCAGCCGGGCGGACGATCGTCGTGCCGATTGTGCATAACGTTAATGGCAACACCAGATTGATGAGCACCAGTTCACCGCTTGAAATGGCAAGATGCAGGGCTACGCCAGCGGTTCCTATCAGTGCAAATCCACAACCAATCTGCACCTGTGTACTCAGACTCCGATTCAGCGAATTGGCAATGACACCGCCGACCATGTAAGCCAATCCGTAGAAGAGGAACACCATGGAGAAGGCGAACTCCGTCAACCCTAGCGGGCCCATGAGCAACAAGGGGGACACAACAACAAATGAAAAATGACAAGAAAATGCCAAACAGGAAAATAGCGAATACACAAGAAACTTTCTATCTTTCAGAATCTGGCAATAGCCATGCAAAAAACCTCCCCGATAGCGGGAGCCTCCACTTTCATTCAATAACATTAAACAAAGTAAGAGTACCAATACTGCCAGCATGACAAACGCCTGAAAACTCCCCTTCCACCCCCAATATTGCTGAAGCACGCTGCCTGCTAACGGCGACATCGCTATAAAGACGCCGCTTGCACTGGTCAGAAGGATTCGCATTGCATTGCGCTGCTGGCCACTGTAACTGTCCTGCACCAGCGCTTGGCTTAGTACGAAACAGCCACAGCCCATGGCCTGCAACAGGCGAAACACCATGAAGGTCTCATAGTGGGTGGTGCGCATGCAGCCGATTGCCCCTGCAATGCCCATCAAGAGCCCAGCGATCAGCAACCGTTTTCTTCCCACACAATCGGAAAGCGGGCCGATCACCGCTTGGGATAGAGCCACACCCAGCGCAAATAAACTCACCGAATAGGCAATGCGCTTTGTATCGACTGCAAAATATTCAGCCATCTGCGCAACGGAAGGCAAAATGACGTCGAGTGGGAATACACCCAGCAGGCTGATAAGAATGAGCAAAATCGACAGGGAAGTAGTTTTAGCAGGCACACCATCACTCCGGTTACTGACAACAGGCGCTGACTAACACGCCTTCCGTTCCACCATCTTTTTCAAGGCATATACGAACCCACACAGGCAAGACATACAATAGGAATTACTGAATGAAATACCTCAAATACGTGTAGGACTTTTGAACCCAACGTAGTGCTAGTCCGTCCTGGCAAGCCCATTCCACTCCGTTCCATCAGCAGCGTACTCAAGCCTGCAATCAACTTCTCAACAATAGGAAATCATTGAGGGTGCCGGTTTTTGTACACAGCCTCCCCCGTGAGGGGTGTACAGTACCCCCCACAACAAAGCCCAAGGAGCCACGCCAATGACCGTGACGCTGTCCCCTCTGCAGATCGACTGCGCTTTCGATTCCGGCAACATCCAGGTCCTGGATGCCAGTAACCCTGCCCAGGTCCACCTGGCCATTCGCCCGGACACCCACAGCGGCCACTTCCAGTGGTTCCACTTCAAGGTCAGCGGCCTCACGCCCGGTCAGGTCCATCGCTTCAGCCTGGACAACGCCAGCGAGTCTTCCTACAAGAGCGCCTGGGCCGGCTACAACGCCGTGGCGTCGTACGACCAGCAAACCTGGTTCCGTGTGCCCAGCCAGTTCGATGGCAAGGCACTGGCCTTTGAAGTGAAAGCCGAGCAGGAGCAGATCTGGTTCGCCTACTTCGAGCCCTACCCGCGTGCGCGCCACAACCAGTTGATCGAGCGTGCCCAGCAGATTCCCGGTGTCGAACTGCTGGCCCATGGCCGCAGCGTGCAGGGCCGCGACATCCCGCTGTTGCGCGCAGGCAACGGAGCCACCGGCAAGCGCAAGCTCTGGCTGATCGCCCAGCAGCACCCGGGCGAGCACATGGCCGAGTGGTTCATGGAGGGGGTAATCGACCGTCTTCAAGCCAATGACGCAGTCGTCCAGCAACTGCTGGCCAAGGCTGACCTGTACCTGATCCCAAACATGAACCCGGATGGCGCCTTCCTCGGCCACCTGCGCACCAACTTCAAAGGCCAGGACCTCAACCGGGCCTGGCAGGACGCCAACCTCGAGGCGAGCCCGGAGGTGTTCTTTGCCCAGGCGCAGATGAAGCAGTACGGGGTGGATGCGTTCATCGATGTGCATGGGGATGAAGAAATCCCGCACGTGTTCACCGCAGCGTGTGAGGGTAACCCGGGGTACACGCCACGCCTGGCCAAGCTTGAGGAGCAGTTCCGTAGCACCTTGTGCAGCGTTACGCCTGACTTCCAGACCAAGTACGGCTACACCCGCGATGAGCCGGGGCAGGCCAATACGACGCTGGCGTGCAATGCGGTGGGCATGGCGTACGACTGCCTGTCGCTGACCCTGGAGATGCCATTCAAGGACCATGACGATGCACCCAACCCGTTTACCGGCTGGTCGGGAGAGCGGTCCAAGGCATTGGCAGGGGCGGTGCTGGAGACCTTGCTGAAGATTGCTGACGATTTGCGCTGATCAGTGCCGGCCTTTTTCGCGGGGCAAGCCCGCGAAGAGGCCGGCACAGGCATACCCGGTCAAAACTGCACATCGAGTATCACATTGTCGGTATAGGTCGCCGCCGGCGGTGTCGCCTGGTCGGTATAGACCTTGGCGTTGTAGTTGAACACCTGGCTACCGGTGCCAGTCCCAGCCCCGGGGTTGATATTGGCATCGCTGCTGGAACGCCGCGCGCTGCCCACTGCTCCCCAACGTACCGCGCCCGCGCTCTTGAAGATGTCGTAGGCCAGGTAGTTGTTGGCAGCAGACTTCATCCTCCGACGCCCGCCAGATGCGTTCTGCCCGTCATCCAGCCCGACCGTGTAGCTGCTGCCCTTGGTGCAGGACAGGTTCACGCTCTGGTTCACCGTGCCGAACCCCGCCACTACCGGTGCGCTGCCAAAGCTGATGGTGGGCGTTGTGATCTGGCAATCATTACTTACCGTCAGGGTCACCGTGAGGGTCTGGTTCCCCGCGCCTGTGTCGCGCCCCAGGCACAGATTGCCCAGGCCAATGCCCGAGCAATAGTTCCAGACCCAGGCAAGGTTCAGCGTCTCGGTATAGACGCCGGCGGCCACGTTGGCGCCAACCGAAGTTTTCAAATACAGCGGCACAGACTTCGGGGAATTGCCATTGAGCAGGCCCAGGGCGTCGATCAGGCCATTGCGGGCGAAATCGAACTGCGCGCCGCGAGTGATGGGGTAGCTGGTCGTATTATTGGCATAGATCGTATAAGGGATGACATCCCCGCTCGGCCCCACCAGCCCGCTGGTAGCTGAGGTGATGGTGAGGTAGAAGTGGTCACTGCTCACCAGCAGGGACAACAACGAACCGGTGCACTGCAAACCCGCATTGGTGGTGGAGGCACTCTGGATGCCAGTGCGCACCAGCGTTGAGTTGACGGTACCGAACGCCGCTGGCGCGGTCGCGACGGACGAGCATAACGCCCAAGCCGAACCCACCGGCAGCCATAGCATTGCGATCAACAGGCCGCGCAATACGCTCCTCATCGGCACACCAACGGGCCGATCAACGGGATGGAGCCTTCTGCCTGCGGCAAGTCGAACTCGACCTGGCACTGCCCTCCTCCCTCCAGCACGACCTGCAGGTGGTTGTGCGCTGAGAGGTTTTCCAGATACACCAGCCCGTCCCAGCCCACCACCGCCTGGCTGCCACTTTCACGGTGGCTGACCGTACTGCCCAGCTTGAGCGGCTGCTGCTTGCCATCGACCAGCTCAATGCTCGCCGCCAGCACGCGCTTGAGCGGGAACTCCAGCAAGTAGCCGCTGCCACGGCGCACCGCTACCCGCTGCTCCACCTGCGCCGCCAGCACATCGGCGGCAGGTCCATGGGGTCGATCTCGTACTTGCCGCGGTAGTAGCCGCTGCTGTACGGCACCAGCAAATGGCCGTTGCGGTCGGTACGGCCGATCTCCTGATTTTCGTAACGCACGGGCACATCGGCATAGCCGCCGGTGCTAACCACCACAAAGGCATCGTCGATACGGTTGGCAGCGAACAACCCGGCGTCCATCCACACCAGCGAGCCGCTGGCATCGGCCCAGCGGGTCATTTCGCCGCTGCTGCCGTACACGCCGGCCTGCAATTGCACCGACTGCAGGCGCCAGGTGGCGTCGGCCTGGCGGTAGGCATCGCGATCACCTGCGGTGGCGTAGCCAAGGTTGTAGCCAACACCGCCGCCCACCGGTACCGCACGGCTGTAGTTGACCCGCTGCAGGTCCTCGCCTTCCTTGCTGCGTTCCATGCTCACGGCAAGGGTACCGCTGAAGTCGATCGGGATCACCCACTGTGCCTGCACCGCCCACTGGCTGTCGCCGACCTCACGGTTGGCCGACAGGTAGACACTGCTGTTGCCCCACAGCGGTTTGCTCCAGCTCAGGTTGATCAGCCGGGTGCGCGAGCCGTCACCGGCGCGCACATCGAAGTAGCCCGCGCCGAGGCTGCCGAAGCGGTCGAGGTTCAGGCTCAGGGTGACCTGCTCGCTACGCTGGCTCAATTGCATGTCCGGGCTGTCGACCCGGCTCAGGTCGGCGTAATGACCATGGCGATGCAAGCGCTGATAGCTGAAACCGAGGCGCTGGCTGTTGTACTGATAGCCGAGGGCAACCTGGTGGCCCTTTTCACTGTCGAACTGGCTCTGCGCCATGGCAGCGTTCAGTACACCGAAAGTGCCCAGGCGCACATTCGCACCCAAACCCCCAAGCAGCAACGATTCTGCGGTTTCGACATGGCTTTCGAGGGTGAAGAAATCGCTGACGCCATGACGCAGGCTGGCCGAGGCGACGCCGGGCCCGTAGCTGAAGTCGCGCACTGCATAGTCTCGGCGCAGGCTGCCGGCGGCCATCGAGAAATCCGAAAGGCCTTTTTGCAGCAGGCTGCTGGTGACGTAGAACGGCAACGTGGTGGACACCTGGCGCCCAAGTGCATCGGTGGTAACCACCACGGCCTCGCCGGCACCGTTGATGAACGGCACGTTGGTCAGGGTGTAGGGGCCTGGCTGCAACTCGGCGGTGCTGGACTTGTAGCCGTTGATGAACAGATCCAGTGAGGTCGGCACCGCCGCCTCTCCCGCGAAGGCAGGCAACGGATAAGTGACCAGGTCAGGGCGGACAGCAAAGTCACGCGACAACTGCAGGCCGCCCACCCGTACCGAACTGGTCCAGGGCAACGCCCCGGTGACGAAGTCGCCCGCTTCGTAAGTCAGCAGGCGCTGCTCGTCGGTGAAGCGCCAAGTAGTGTCGTAGCGCAGGAAACCCTGGCGGCTGTCGTCGGCCGCGGCGCCGTTGAACGACTGCCGCCACTGACCGGTGGTGGCAAAGGTGCCCCAACTGTCGAACAGGCGTAGCTCATTCCACGCAGCCAGGTAAGTGCCACCCTCGTCGGTGTCGTTGAGGTACAGGTCATAGTTGAACAACGCACCGAAACTGCTGCGTGCATCGCTGGCCGGGTACAGGTTACGGTTGCCGACTTGCTGGTCCGGGAGCCAGGCCGGTGGGACTTGCAGCAACAGGCGCTGGTTCTGGCTGTCGTAATCGCAGTGCAGGCCCGCTACGGCATCCAGGGCCACCTCGCCTTGCGGATTGCCCGGCAGGGCGATGCCGGCAGCGCGTAGCACCTGGCTGTCGAGGAACAGCCCCCCGGCACGCTGCTGCACCGGTACCAGCTCAGCCCTGGGCACCTGGTTCACCAGCAGGTCCAGATACAGTGTGGCGTCGGCAATGGCGGCGGCCTCGGTGGGCGGCGGCGGCAGCTCGTCGGCCACCGCCAGGCCGGGGCCGATAACCGCCAGCCCCAGGCACCAGCGGCGCGTCGCACGCGACAGCCATTTCACACACGCATTCCGACCATTGCCGGGTCCTCCCTGGCCCCTGACATTCATTCAATAGTGACTTCATTGCCCTTGGCGGATCGCCTCGGCCACCTCCTGACCGTTCACCCTGCCCTTGAGTACGCCACTGCTGTTCGGTGCAACCGGTGCCGGCCAGCGCATGCTGGCCCCGGGCAGTACATAGCCAAGCAGCCCCTCGGCCAGTGGCCTTGCCTGGCCGCCCTGCTGTACCACCACATCGGTCAGCCGGGCATGCACAGGGCCAGTGTTGCGCAGTTCTACATAGGGCTTGCCCTGCACCGTCACTGGCCGCCAGCTCAGTTGCGGCTTGCCTACACCACTGGCGCTGCGCTTGCCCTCCGGATCCGGCTTGCCCCACAAGCCTTCGCCATAGACGAACAACGGTACCGAATAGCGCATCTGCAGGCGGATGGCCGCAGTGGCGCCCTGACTGGCGTTATCCGACGGCAGTGGCGAGGGTATTTCGTCGATGATGATGCGGTAAGCCTGCTCCTGACCGACCGGTGAGCTGCCGGTGCGGGTCAGGCGGATCAGTTGTTTCTGGCCGGGGGCAATGGTGGCGACCGGGGGGCTGCCGATGATCTCCCGCTGGGCCTGGAACTGCTCCTGGTTATCGCCCTGCCGCCAGGCGAATACCCGCACCTGCAGGCTCGCCGGTGCGCTGCCGCGGTTCTCCAGCCACAGCGCACCGGCCTTCTGGTCAGCCTCCAGCACCGGGTCGATCGGCCAGATCAGCACCGAGGTGGCAGCCCCCGCCGGCAAGCTCGCCAGCAGCAATGACCCGATCAAACCCCGCGCCCACTTCGCGCCTGCCCGCATACCGCTCTCCTTGGTAGATTGTCGGGGGCCCGGTTGTTTCACCAGGTCACCGCCACTTGCACAACGTCGCTGTAGGTCCCGGCCGGCACAAGGCCGGTGAGTTGCGTACGGCCATACACCGACAGCTTTATCGCCGTCGGGTCGCTGTTGTTCAGCGCCACGCTCTGGCCCACAGCGATGCTCTGGCTGTAGGCAGCGTCCTGGTACAGCTGATAGGCCAGCAGCTGCGTACCGCCGCTGCGTTTGAGGTAGCGCGTGCCGGTGATCCCGTTCTGGCCACCGTCCAGGCTCATGCTCAGGCTCACGCCGGGCGTGCACTGGAAGGTCACTGTGGCGCCCCCCAATGAGGTACTGAGTGTCCCGGTCGACAAGGCCGACTGCGTACCGTAGTCGAGCACGCCATACTGGGTGGCGCCGCCCACCACCAGGCAGCCTGCGGTGATCGTCGCCGTGACCTGGAAGGTGCTGCTGGTCGCGGCATACAGGGGCGTCGCCAACAGGATACCCAGGCCTGCAAAGGAGCCACCCAGCCAATAGCGCATGGCCGCGGCTCAGAACGACAGCTCGACGGCCACCGTATCGGTGTATACCCCTGCTGGCAGGCCCGCCTTGCCGCGCGCCTGACCGTAGAGGTTGACGGTCTGAGCAACCCCGGTGCTGGTCGGCAGTGTGATGGTGCCGTCGATGGCCAGCAGTTGGGTGCGCCCGGTGTCGGTATAAAAGTCGTAAGGTACGAAGTTGCCGTTGCCGTCTGCCAGCGCCCGCGTGCCGCCAGTCGATGCACCGTCGTTGGCCCCCGCTCGCACGCGAATGGCTGGCACCGTACCTGCGGAGCACAGGATGCTCATCGCACCGCCACCGCCGCCGAGCACCTCACCGTTGGCGGTGGTGAACAGCGCCTCCTGGGTGCCGAAGCTGAGGGTACCGAAGTTCAACCCCGAGGTGCCTGTGGTGCCATTGACCTGGCACGCCGACGTCAATGTCAGGGTGGAACTGATGGTCCCGGTCACCGTGGCGGCCTGGGCGTGGAATGCCATCGCCAGGCCAAGGCCAGCGAGCATGCAGTGGGTGAGGTTCGTTCGCATCGGGATCTCCTTGCGGGGGTTACCAGTCCAAAGTCACTCTAAGCGTGTCGCGGTACAGCCCGGCCGGCAGCGCGCGCGGTTGCGCTACCACTACGCCGAAGATGGGAATCGGAATCTGTTCGGTGCTGCTGATGGTGAAGGCGCGAGCCTGGCCGATGCCATAACGGCTGTTACCGCCTGGGTCGAGCGCCAGTTGATAGGGGATCATTTCACGGCCATTGCTGAGCCGCCGTACGCCATCGCTGCCATTGAGGCCGCCGTTGATGCGCACATTGAAGGCCCTGACCTGGGGCGTGCAGCTGATTTGCAGACTGCCCTCGCCGCCTGCCTCGTCAACCCGGCTGCGCAGCGGCTGGTCCCAGTTCGGACCACGCTCGCCGAAGTCCATCAGCCCCGGGTTGCCGAGCGTGGCCGGGGGTTGGTCGCCACTGCTGATCTGGCACGCTGCACTGATTACCAGGCGGGCCTGGATAAAGCCGGTGGTCGTGCCATGTGCTGCACCACTGGGCAACAGCAGCGGGCCCAGGCTGAGCAACAGGATGGATGTACGGTTCATGGCGTGACGTCCTTGTGCATGTTGCCTCGCTACCAGGTGACCGTGACTTTGAGCAAGTCGACATACGTACCGGCGTGCGGCACCCAGGCCAGCTTGTCGATCCGGGCGTACAGTGGCAGTTCGACCGTACCGCTGTCCGGCACACGTGCGGCGTGGGGCTGGCCCACGACCACAGGCTCGCGCCAGGCCGCGTCGCGGTACAGGCGATAGGGAATCAGCCGGGCCCTGGCGTCGCCACTGGCCAAAAAGCGCAGTTCACCGGCACCCCCGTGCTGGCCACCATCGACCCGTACCTGGTAGGGCGTGTCGGGGTTGCATTCCAGTCGCGGTGGGCGCTGGTTGAGCAGCACTCCACTCAAGGGTGCACCAGGCCCATCCAGACGTGCGGCAGCGCCCAGGTCGATCCGACCGAGGTCCTGCGCTCCCGCCTCGCGCTGCTGGTTGACCAGCATGCAGCCCCGTTGCACCTGCACCCGCACCTCCACGAGGAAGTCCGCTGCCACAGCACTGCCACTCAACAACAGGCCCCACAGTGCGGCCACCAAGCGTCCCGTCACTGTCACGTCCCTTGTTCCTCTGTCCTGACTCTGAGCGTAGCAGCCGGTGGCTTGCCCGTGGCCGCTGCCCGCCACTCTTTGGTAGTAACAACAAAGGGTTAGATCGATCCCCCAGCCACGGCAAAGAAATTTTCGACTGGCGTCGAACCCAAGCGCCTCCAGTGCCTCCAATGGCCATAGGCCGGCAAAGCTGTGCGCATTCTGTTACGGTGCGCAGCAGCCACCAAGCCCGCATCAGACGCATGCGCGCCATGCATGGACGAACATGACAGGAGCGTATCCATTGACGACCACAGACATCGCACTCGCCGAAGCCGTGGAACGCTGCGCCCAGGAGCCGATCCAGGTACCTGGCAGCATCCAGCCCCACGGCTTTCTGCTGGTGCTGGACGAACAGGACCTGCGTATCCTCCAGGCCAGCGACAATGTCGAACGCTGGCTAGGCGTGCCCGCCCGTGAACTACTGGGGTGCACCTTCGCCGACGTGGTCAGCGACAGTTTCGACCTGCGCGCCCATCTTGAGCGCCTGCCCGGCGACGACGTGTTCCCCTTCCATATCGGCGATGTCCACCTGCGCAACGGGGCACCCTGCGGCGACCGGCTACGCCTGCTGACCCATCGCCATGATCAGGTACTGATCGCAGAGTTCGAGCCCGTGCGTCAGCCTCTCGGCCCGGTCGACCAAGGCGACTATTACCCACTGGTGCGTGGTTTCGTCAGTAGCCTCAACAACGCCGCAACCCTGGAAGAGTTGCTGCAGCAGACTGTATTGCAGATAAAGCGAATCACGGGGTTTGGCCGGGTCAAAGCTTACAGCTTCGATACCGAGGGTAATGGCCAGGTGCTGGCTGAAGTGGCCGATGCCGGCTACCCCCGCTACCTGGGCCTATGCTTCCCGGCCTCGGATATCCCCCGCCAGGCCCGCGAGCTTTATAGGGTCAACCGCATCCGCGTGATCGAGGATGCCAACTACCAGGCCGTACCCCTGGTGCCGGCGGCCAACCCGCGCACCGGCAAGCCGCTGGACATGAGTTTTGCCGCGTTGCGCAGCGTGTCGCCGGTGCACCTGCAGTACATGCGCAACATGGGCACCATGGCGTCGATGTCACTGTCGATCGTGGTCGGTGGGCAACTGTGGGGGCTGGTGTCATGCCACCACGAGCAACCTCGCCCGGTCGACCTGCGCACCCGCACAGCCTGCGAGCTGCTGGCCAGTGTGCTGTCGCTGCAGATCGAGTCGCGTGAGTCCCACGCCAATACCCGAAAACTGCTCGACCTGCGCCAGCACATCGTACGGATGATCTCCTCGATGGCCGACCATGACAGTGTCAGCGAGGGCCTGCGCGCCCTGCCCGAGGTGCTGCTGGCCTTCGCCGGGGCGAGCGGCGCGGCGGTCATTTCCGCCGAGCGCTGCGACCTGATTGGCCAGACACCGCCGGCAGCGCAGGTCACGGCACTGGTGCACTGGCTGGCCCAGCGTGATGATGAGACGGTGTTCCACAGTGACAACGTACGCCGTGACATCGACGAACTGCCCGAGCTGGCCGAGCATGTCGGTGGCGTGCTGGCAGTGGCCATTTCCCAGATCCACTCACACTACCTGCTGTGGTTCCGGCCCGAGCAGGTACGCACAGTCAACTGGGCCGGGCGGCCCGACAAACAGATAGGCCCGCAGGGGGCGCTAAACCCGCGGCACAGCTTTGAACACTGGCAGGAACAGTTAGGCGGTTACTGCGAGCCGTGGGACCCGCTGACGATCGAAGGCGTGGTCGAACTGCGCACCGCAGTACTCGGCATTGTCTTGCGCAAGGCAGAAGAGATGGCGCAACTGGCAAATGAACTACGCCGCTCGAACAAAGAGCTCGAAGCCTTCAGCTACAGCGTGTCCCATGACCTGCGCGCACCCTTGCGGCATATCGCCGGCTATACCGAACTGCTCGGCGAAATCGAAGGCCAGGGCCTGAGCGAGCGCGGCCGGCGCTTTCTCAAACACATCGAGGAGGCCGCGCAGTTCGCCGGTAGCCTGGTGGATAACCTGCTCAACTTCTCGCAGATGGGCCGCTCGGCGCTACGCCTTTCGGATGTCGACCTCAATGCCTTGGTCGAAGCCATCCGCCAGGAACTGGCGCCTGATTACGAAGGGCGTGAGATCATCTGGGACGTGGCACCGCTGCCCAAGGTGATCGGTGACCCGGCTTTCATCAACCTGGCGCTGCACAACCTGATCGCCAACGCCATCAAGTACACCCGTGGTCGCGAGCCTGCACGCATCGAAATCGGCGCACACCAGCACGAAGAGGAAATCGAAGTCTATATTCGCGATAATGGCGTGGGCTTCGACATGGCTTATGCCAACAAACTCTTCGGTGTGTTCCAGCGGCTGCACCGCATGGAGGACTTCGAGGGCACCGGGATCGGCCTGGCCAGCGTGCGGCGGATCATCGAACGTCATGATGGACGAGTCTGGGCCCAAGGCCAGGTCGACCAGGGCGCCAGCTTCCATTTCACCCTTCCCCGTCATCCAGAAACAAACTGAGGCACCCGTACAATCATGCTCAAGCCTATCCTGCTGGTAGAAGACAACCCCAGGGACCTGGAACTCACGCTCCTGGCTCTGGAGCGTAGCCAGTTGGCCAACGAGGTCATCGTTCTGCGCGACGGCGCTGATGCCCTTGACTACCTGCTGCGCCGCAACACCTATGCCGAGCGCGCCGACGGCAACCCTGCGGTGCTGCTGCTGGACCTGAAACTGCCCAAGGTCGATGGCCTGGAAGTGCTCAGGGAAGTACGCGCCACGCCCGAACTGCGCAGCATCCCGACGGTGATGCTGACTTCTTCGCGGGAGGAGCCCGACCTGCTGCGTGCCTATGAACTGGGGGTAAACGCCTACGTGGTCAAACCCGTGGAGTTCAAGGAGTTCGTTGCAGCGATTTCCGACCTTGGGGTGTTCTGGGCCGTGCTCAATGAACCACCACCCGGCTCGCTGCGCCTTAACCGGCGCGGCAGCAACTGAGGCCAACCGCAAAGATGCTGCCAACGCCGCTCAAATTACTGATGGTCGAAGACAGCTCGCTGGATGCCGAGCTGACCCTGCTGAGCCTTGAGCGCAGCGGCTTGCAGCTGCAGTCGCAGCTGGTGTTCGACCATGTCGCCGCCGAGCATGCCCTGGGCGAAGCCCGCTATGACCTGATTCTGTGTGACTGCGTGCTGCCGGGCTCGTCCGGCACTGACGTACTGGCCATCGCCCAGCGCCTGGCGCCGGACACGCCGTTCATTTTCCTTTCGGGCATCTACGGTGAAGAACACGCGGTGGAGATGATCCGCCTGGGTGCCACCGATTATGTCCTGAAAAAGAACCTGCCCTTGCTGCCCAAGGCAGTGCGCAGAGCGCTTACCGAAGTGCAAGAGCGGCAACGGCGGCGCCGTGCCGAGGAAGCCCTGGCGGACGTGGAGGCACGCGCACGGATCGCCATCGATGCCGCCGGCATGGGCACCTGGGACTTTCGCCCCGAAGAAGGGCTGCTGATCTGGGACGACCGCTGCAAGACCCTGTTCGGTCTGCCGGTAGACACAGAGATGAGCCTTGACGTTTTTTATGACGGCATCTATCCCGAAGACGTACCCCGGGTACGCGAAGCGGTGGAATACGCCATGCGCCCGGACAGCGACGGGCTGTACCGGGCCGAATTCCGCATTGCCCAACCAAACGGTCTGGAACCGCGCTGGCTGCTCAGCAGTGGCCAGAGCCAGTTTGTCGATGGCCGCTGCACACGCTTTTCGGGCGTGCTACAGGACATCCACACACAGCGCCTGGCCACCCAGGCGCTCAAGCAACTCAACGAAATGCTTGGCGAACGAGTGGAGCGCCGCACCCGCGAGCGCGACCGTGCGTGGGAGCTGTCCCAGGACTTGCTCGCGGTACTCAACAAAGACCTAACGCCGGTCGCACTGAACCCTGCCTGGGAGGCCAGCCTGGGTTTCTCGCGCGAGCGACTGAGCCAGACCTCGTTATTGCAATTGCTGCCCGAACCGGACCAGGAAGCGCTGCTGACCGAACTGGCCGCCCTCGCCCATGGCCGCACCAGCGCGCGCTTCGTCGGCCGCATCCAGCATGCAGGCGGCCAGTTGCGCTGGCTGTCATGGGTGGTGGTGCCGGAAGACACGCTGCTCTATGTGGTAGCCCGTGACATCACCAGCGAGCGCGAAGCAGCCATGGGCCTGGCCGACGCCAACGACCGCCTGCGCGAACAGATCACCGAGCGCGAGCGCATCGAGGCGGCGCTGCAGCAGATGCAACGGCTGGAGGCGGTCGGCCAGCTCACTGCGGGGGTTGCCCACGACTTCAATAATCTGCTGACAGTCATCCTTACAGGCTCAAGCTTCCTTGAGCGTGACCTGGACAAAGGCGACCTGGAAAAAGCGCGCAAACGCCTGACGCATATCCGCGAGGCCGGTGAACGCGGCGCCAAGCTGACATCACAGCTGCTCGCCTTCTCCCGCCGCCAGCGCCTGGAACCGGTACCGCTGAACCTCAACCGCACCTTGGGCGGCCTGGAGGAACTGCTGCGCCGCACCCTGGGCGGGAGCATTTCTGTGCGCCTGGACCTGGACCACAGCCTGTGGCAAGCGCTGACCGACCCGACCCAGACCGAAATGATCATTCTCAACCTGGCGATCAACGCCCGCGACGCCATGCCCGATGGTGGCCAGTTGACGCTGGCCACACGCAATACCCGGATCAAGGCCCGCCCGCAGCGGCCGGAAGACCCGGAGCCGGGCGAGTACGTGATGCTGAGCATCCGCGACACCGGCTGCGGCATGAGCGAAGAGGTGGTGGCCAAGGTGTTCGAGCCCTTCTTCACGACCAAGGACATCGGCAAAGGCTCGGGCCTGGGGCTGGCCCAGGTGTTCGGCTTTGCCAAGCAGTCCGGTGGCGGTGTGCGCATCGACACCGCGCCTGGGCATGGCACCCAGGTTGCCGTTTACCTGCCCGCAGTGAAGCATGAGCTGGCTGCGGACCCGGTGATCCCGGCTGCATCGCAGTCAATCAGCGACAGTGGCCGCGACCGTATGGTGCTGCTGGTGGATGACGACCACCTGGTGCGCGACATGCTCGGTGATGTGTTGCGCCAGTACGGCTATCAGGTACGCCAGGCACACAGCGGCGAACAGGCATTGGCCCAGCTGGACGACGAGATCGACCTGTTGCTGACCGACTTTGCCATGCCCGAATTCAACGGTGCCCAATTGGCATTGGCCGCACGTGAACGGCATCCGCGCTTGCCGGTGGTTTTTCTGACCGGCTATGCCGAGCTGGAAGGGCTGGATCTACCGGACAGCCTGGTGATGCAGAAACCGGTGCAGGCTGAGGAGTTGGCCCGCGTGCTGGATGAACTGCTGCGGGTGAACAGGTAATAACGCTATAGCGGTAGAGGCCCATCGCCAGCAAGCTGGCGACCGGCCTCTACGAACGCCAGAAACGAAGAAACCCAGCGCGGATAGTCATCTGCACTGAATCAAGAATTTTTGTGGTGATGCTGAAAATGGCAGGGGCGGCTGGATTCGAACCAACGCATGGCAGGATCAAAACCTGCTGCCTTACCGCTTGGCGACGCCCCTGTATCGGATGCAGCGTTAACTGCTCTGACCATTCCAAATGAGTGACAACTGGGTTGTTGTCTTGGAATGCGCGGCACTTTAACAACATTCCTTGCGCCTGGGAAGCCCCTTGTGCAAAAAAAATGCTTTAAAACAGCAGGTTAGTGTTTTTCGGGCCTTTCACAGGCCGCAAAGTGACCATCCGTCGCTTTTATACCGCCTCGCTTCAACACAATCGCATTCCGCCCTTCCAATCAGATAAGCAATTTGCATTGACCAAGGAGGATGCCATGCCTGTTTCCCACGACCTGTACCAGGACCTGCACTACCCTCGCGAAATCGTTCAGCAGCGCCGTCAACAGGACAAGACTCTTGACCGAATGCTTGACGAATACGTCGACATCGACAACCAGGTACTGGCTGCCGAGGCGATTTCAGCGGGAAACTTTCAGGACGACGATCTGCGCCGACTCAAGGAACGCCGGCTGGCCATCAAATACATGATCGAGCGTCAACTGGAACGCAGGGTTTGAGTTATCCGCTCAACTGATAGAAGCCCCGCACTTTTTCTATTGGTTAAAAGGGCCGACCTGGGGCAAGCTGCGCGCTGACCTTCCTTTGCCCAAGGAGCTTAGCTTTTGTCAGCCTGGATCCCTTCCCCCCTGCGCCAGCTGGGTCAACGCCTGCGAACCGCCACCTCCAACCAGAGCGAACTGCTGGCATGGTTCGAAGACAAGGCGCGCAGCCGTGGCTATCAGCTCAGTGAGGACCAGCGCCGGGTCATTCAGGCCATGGCCGAGCAGCTTGCCCGCTTGCCAGGCGGCGAACCACGCAGCCTTTACTTGTACGGCTCGGTGGGCCGCGGCAAGAGCTGGCTGCTGGACGGTTTCTTCCAGGCAGTGCCGATCGAGGCGAAAAAACGCCTGCACTTCCATGATTTTTTTGCCCGCCTGCACCAGGGCATGCACTGTCACAGGCTGCTTGACGATGCCCTGGGCGCGACGCTGGACGCATTGCTGGGCGACTGCCAGGTGCTGTGTTTCGACGAATTCCATGTGCATGACATCGGTGATGCCATGCTCCTCACCCGCCTGTTCAATGCCTTGTTCGCGCGCGGCATCTTCCTGCTGGTGACCTCGAACTACGCACCCGAGGGGCTGCTGCCCAACCCGCTCTACCACGAGCGATTCCTGCCGGTGATCCGCCTGATCAATGGCCGTATGGAGGTACTTGAAGTTGGCGGTGACACAGACTTTCGGAGCCTGCCGGCCAACCGTGAACATCAGCGCTTTACCCAAGGCCATTATGTATGGCCAGGCGATGCGGCCCAGCGCCTGGCGCTGAAAGTGCCGGCCGCGCAACCGCTGACGCTGGAGGTGAACAAACGCAATCTTCGCGCGCTTGCCAGTGATGACAGGCAAGTGATGTTTGCGTTTGACGACCTGTGTGAGCAGCCCACAGCGGTGGTCGATTATCTGCAGCTTGCCCAGCGCTATGAGGCGTGGATCATCGACGGGCTGGATGACCTCTGCGAGTGCTCATTGGCCGCACAGCAGCGCTTCGTCAACCTGGTGGATGTGCTCTACGACCAGGACCGGCAGGTAACGGTGATCGGGCAGCGGCCGCTGAGCGAAAGCCTGGGCGGGGCTATTGCCGACCTGATGCGCACCCGCAGCCGGCTGGGGCAGTTGCATCAGGTGGGGCCGGAGGATGTCAGCGGCTGAACCCCTCACATTCCCAGGCTAGCCAGGCAACCCGGTCAGCCTGCCCTGGGGAGATCCGCCAGCACCGCTTCAATCTCCCGCAATACCGCTGGATCATCCAGTGTCGAGGGCGGCACATATGCCTGGCCATCGGCAATCTTGCGCAGCACCGCCCGCAGGATCTTGCCCGAGCGGGTCTTGGGCAGCCGTTTCACCAAGCGCACCCGGTTGAAGCACGCCAACGCGCCGATCTCTTCACGCACCCTGCCCACCAAGTCCACTAACAGTTGCGCCTCGGTAATACCCTCACCGTCCTTGAGCACCACCAGCGCCAAGGGCACCTGGCCCTTGATCTCGTCATGTACGCCGATTACCGCGCATTCGGCCACCGCAGGGTGGCACGCCACCAAGTCCTCCATCTCACCGGTGGAAAGGCGATGGCCAGAGACGTTGATCACGTCATCGGTTCGCCCCATGATGTAGACGAAGCCATCGTCATCCAGGTAGCCACCATCACCGGTGTGGTAGTAACCCGGGTAAGTCTGCAGATAAGCCTGCAGGTAGCGCTCATGATCGCCCCACAAGGTCTGGCTGCAACCGGGCGGCAGCGGCAGGGCGATGACGATGGCGCCCTGATGGTTCGGGCCCAGCAGGTGCCCATCGTCATCCAGCACACGTACGTCATAGCCCGGCACCGCGCGGTTGCTCGAGCCCGGCCGCGCCGCGCTGCCCTCCAGCCCCACGCATGGCGCGGTGACTGGCCAGCCAGTCTCGGTCTGCCACCAATGGTCGTGCACCGGCTTGCCGGTAACCCGTTCCAGCCATTGGTGGGTACTTGAATCGAGCTTTTCCCCCGCCAGGAACAACTGGCGCAGCGAGCTCAAGTCATGTCGCCGGATCAACTCGCCATCCGGGTCCTCCTTACGGATCGCCCGCATGGCGGTCGGTGCACAGAACAAGGCATTGACCCCATACTGCTCAACCACACGCCAATAGGCCGACGCATCCGGGGTGCGGATCGGCTTACCTTCGTAGAACACCGTGGTGCAGCCGCTCATCAGTGGCCCATAGACGATCAGCGAATGACCGACCACCCAGCCCACATCGGAAATGCCCCACCACACGTCACCGGCGTGCATGCCGTAGATGTGGCGCATGGCATAACAGAGGGCGACAGCGTTGCCACCGTTCTCACGGACGATGCCCTTGGGTTTGCCCGTGGTACCAGAGGTGTACATGATGTAAAGCGGGTCTGCCGATTCCAGCTCGACCGCAGGCACAGGCTCGGCATTTACCAGCGCTTGCTGCCAGTCAAGGTCGCGGTTTGGCTGCAACCGGGCGCGAGCCTGGGGCCGCTGCAGCACCAACACCTGGCGCGGCTGATGGTGAGCCAGTTGCAGTGCGCGGTCGACCAGCGGCTTGTACTCGATCACCCGATCGAACTCCAGGCCGCAGGAGGCCGTCAGCAGAAGGGTTGGCCGCGCATCATCGATACGCAGGGCCAGTTCGTTGGCTGCAAAACCACCGAACACCACCGAGTGCACCGCACCGATACGCGCGCAGGCGAGCATGGCCATGGCCGCCTGCGGCACCATCGGCATGTAGATGATCACTCCATCGCCTTTGCCCACCCCCAACTGGCGCAGCAAACCGGCCAGGCGCGCCACCTCGTCACGCAGCTGGTTGTAGCTGAACGTTTGCTGCACGCCGGTCACGGGGGAGTCGTAGATCAACGCCGCCTGCTCGCCACGGCCCAACTCGATTTGCCGATCGAGGGCCAGGTAGCAGCTGTTCAGGCGGCCGTCAGCGAACCAGCGATGGGTGCCGTCCGGGTTTTCCTGCAGCGTCAGGGTGGGTTTGCGGTACCAGGCCAGATGTTTGGCCTGTTCGGCCCAAAAGGCAGCAGGGTCGGCAATGGAATGAGCGTAGTTGTGCTGGTAGGTCATGTTGATGGCAACCCGGTACTTGTTGTTATTGAAGGGCGAGCCTTGAGTATGGACCGCCACGCCCGGGCTGCCATGGGACTAAAGTCACAACGCATATGCAGATTTGCAGCGTCGGCGAAAGCGCCCCATAACGGTGCAAAGCCTCTAGAATAGGCCACCCTCCCCGCCACAGAGCAGCCCATGGATATCGAGCAGGCCCGAACCTTTCTGGAAGTCGTACGGTGCGGCAGCCTCGTCGCCGCCGCCGAACGCCTGTTCGTGTCACAGACCGCCATTACCGCCCGCGTTCAGCGCCTTGAGCAGCAACTGGGCTGCCAGCTGTTCGTGCGTAGCCGCAACGGCGCCAGCCTGACCAGTGATGGCGAAGCCTTCGTCAGCTATGCCAACCAGCTGGTGCAGACGTGGGAAGCGGCGCGCCGTGACCTGCCGCTGCCTGAGGGCTGCCAGCAGGTGCTGCACGTAGGGGCGGAAGTGAGCTTGGGCAACCCGATGCTGCTCGACTGGGTCAGCGCCTTGCACTGCGCATTACCCAGCCACGCTATCCGCAGCGAGGTCAGCGACGGTGAGTCCTTGCTGCGCAAGGTAGAGATGGGCCTGCTGGACGCCGCACTGGTCTATCAGCCCACCTACGGTCCGGGCCTGCAGGTAGAGCAGTTGATGGAAGAGAAGCTGATCCGCATACGCCGGGTCGAGCAACCCGACCCGTACATCTACATCGACTGGGGCGAGGCCTTCCGCCGCCAGCACGACGCCGCCCTGCCCGACTGCGCGCGACCGGCGCTGAGCTTCAACCTCGGGCCGCTGGCCCTGCAGTTCATTCTCGACAAAGGCGGCAGCGGCTATTTCCGTACCCGCGTGGTGCAGGCGTATCTGGACAGCGGAGTATTCGAGCGGGTGCCGCAAGCTCCGGAGTTCACCTACCCGACCTTCCTGGTATACCCGCGCAAGCGCGACAGCGAGGCCCTGCAACAGGCCTTCGCGGTGCTGCGCCGGCTGGTGGCCTCCGGCGCCAGTGATTGGTCACAACGCTGGGACCCGCTGATCTGAAACGCTGCCAGCGCCACTGAGCAACTGGCGCTTAAGGCCGGCGATCAGGTCGGTCTGGGTGATCACACCGACCAACTGGTCGCCATCGATCACCGGCAGGCAGTGCAGCCCTTGCTCGCACAGCAGGGGCAGCAGGCGTTCCAATGGGTGCTGGCTGCTGACACTGATGACCTGCCGGCTCATCACCTGCTCCATACGCACGGCCTTGCCCGCGAAAAGCCCCCGCCAGCTGAACCGGCCACGCTGCATGGCCGGACCGAGCAGATCGCTGAGACTGACGATACCCACCAGCTTGCCCTGTTGCAGCACCGGCAGGGTTTTCAGGTGATGACTGGCGAGCATCTTCCAGGCCTGTTCCAGGGTGGTGTCGGGTGCGGCGAACTGCACATCGCGCGACATCACCGACGCTGCGGTGATCCCGCCCAGGCTGCGCTGCAGGGCATGCTGCTCGGTGGCCAGGATGATGCGCTCCAGTTCATCGCGGGTGACGTCGACGAACTCACCCAGCTCTTCCAACGCCTGATCCAGATCCGCACCACTGACCCCGACCCGCTCGCTGGGCAAGGGGTCGTGGGTGTGGTGCTGGTCCTTGCGTGGTGCAGCGCCCTTGGGGTAATGCACGCCGGTCAAACGGTTGTATACCACTGCCACCATCACCAGAATCAGCGCGTTGAGCAACACGGGCTCCAGCAGGTGGTCGCCCAACGCCGTCAGCCCTGAATCGGCCAGCACCGCGCTCACCGCAACACCGCCACCCGGCGGGTGCAGGCAGCGCAACAGGCACATCAGCAAAAGCGAGATGCCCAAGGCAGCCGCCGCAACCCACAGGTGGGGGCCGAACCCCTCGCGCATGGCAAGGCCCACTGCACCCGCCAGCGCATAGCTGCCCAGCACCGGCCAGGGCTGAGCCAACGGGCCGGAATGCACGGCGAACACCAGCACTGCCGAAGCCGCAAGAGGGCCCAGCAGGTGCAAGGCGATGCCAGGCCCGTAGGCCATGCCGGTCAACCAGCCAGCGAGGAACAAACCGAGCAGCGCGCCGATGCCGGCACGCAGCCATTGTTTTGGAGGAATATTAAGGGGCGACGGCAACAGCCGCTGCAGACGACTTTCGGAACGCGAGGCAGTCATTCAAGTAATCGTGTTTGTGGTTCTGATGAAAAAGAAAGCCCAGCCAAACTGGCCTGGGCCCTAGGGGCTCCGTCCGTGGAAGAGATGGAAACCGCAGGGTTTCGTCAGTGGATTGTGCCGCCCTGTGTCGGACTTGGGCCAATTCAAAAAAATGCGGTTGCACTGCAGTTTTTTTGCAGTGCTGCTAGCCGGCGCTAGGGCCAGAGAGAATCAGCGCGCCTTGCGCGGTAATTCGATACTCACCCGCAAACCACCCAAAGGGCTCTCGAGCAAGGCCAAAGACCCACCCCAGGCATCGACGATATCCCGCACGATCCCCAGCCCAAGGCCATGCCCATCCACTTGCTCATCCAGCCGCGAACCACGCTCAAGCACCTGCAGACGCTGGCTTTCAGGTATGCCCGGACCGTCGTCGTCGACCCACACTTGATAGCCTTCGGTCGTCGGGGCTATGCCCAGGCGCACTTCGCTGTCTGCCCACTTGCAGGCGTTATCCAGCAGGTTACCTAGCAGCTCCAGGAAGTCCTCCCGGTCCCAAGGCAGCAGCAACCCTGGCGGTACATCGCGCTCGAGCAACAAGCCTTCGCCATGGATCATGCCCAAGGTAGCGAGCAAGCCCGGAAGTTCGGTATCGCAGTCGAATTGGGCGCCAGGCAGCGCATCCCCGGCCAGGCGCGCCCGGTTCAGCTCGCGTGCCAGGCGCTGCTGGATCTGCTCCAACTGCTCGCGCAGTTGCGCACGCACATCGGGCAAGTCATTCAAGCGCTCGCTGGACGCCAGGCTCAGCAGCACCGCCAATGGCGTCTTCAATGCATGGCCCAGGTTACCCAACGCGTTGCGCGAACGGCGCAGGCTGTCTTCGGTATGGCTGAGCAAATGGTTGATCTGGCCCACCAGCGGTGCCAGTTCGCTGGGCACTTGGGCATCGAGCTGCGAGCGCTGGCCTTGCTGCAATTGAGCAATCTGCTGACGCGCCCGCTCCAGCGGGCGCAACGAGCGGGTGACAGTGATGCGCTGCAGCACCAGCACCAGGATCAGCGCTACCAGGCCCATGCCCAGGCCGATCTGCTGCAGGCGCCGGAACCCCTCGCGCACAGGCGAGTAATCCTGGGCAACGCTGATCGAAATGTCCTGGCCCAGCCGCCGGTAATCGGCACGCAGTGCAAGCAACTGCTGGCCTTCCGGGCCCAGTTCGTGGCTGTCGGAAAGGCCAGGGGCGGCTGGCTTCGGCATGTCCAGGTCCCACAGCGAGCGCGAGCGCCAGGTGCCCTTGTCGAAATCGATGCGGAAGTAGTAACCGGAAAACGGCCGTTGGTAGGCGGCGGAAATACGCCGCTCATCCAGCTGCAACCCCGAAGGCCCACGTACTAGCGCCACCAGCAGGTTTTCGCTTTCCTTGCGCAGACCGTTTTCCAGATAGCGCTGCAAACCGGCTTCGAACAGCCATAAGGTAAGTTGCGCCAGTACCACTCCGGCCACCACCAATACGGCTACAAGGCCCAGGCTCAAGCGTGCCTGGATCGATTTCACCCGGCGCTCCCGGCGTAGATGTAGCCTTGCCCGCGGCGAGTCTCGATGACGCTGCGGCCCAGCTTGCGGCGCAGATGATTGACGTGCACTTCGAGCACGTTGGAGTCACGCTCGGTTTCACCGTCGTACAAGTGCTCGGCCAGGTGGCTCTTGGAAAGGATCTGCTGCGGGTGCAGCATGAAGTAACGCAACAGGCGGAATTCGGCAGCGGTCAACTGGATATCAACCCCTTCGCGGCTCACGCACTGGCGGCTTTCGTCCAGATGCAACCCGGCAGCTTCGAGCCTGGGCTGGTTGGCAAGGCCCTTCGCCCGGCGCAGCAGCGCCTGAATGCGCAACTGCAGCTCTTCAGGGTGGAAGGGCTTGCTCAGGTAGTCGTCCGCACCGGCCTTCAACCCCTCGATGCGCTCGGCCCACGAGCCTCGCGCGGTCAGGATCAGCACCGGCGTTGCCAGACCCGCGGCACGCCACTGCGCCAGCACCTCCAGGCCCGGCAACCCCGGCAGGCCGAGGTCCAGAATGATCAGGTCGTAGGGCTCGCTCTGGCCCTGGTATACCGCGTCCCGGCCGTCAGCCAGCCAATCCACGGCGTAGCCCTGGCGCTGCAGGCCGGCAATCAACTCGTCAGCCAGGGGAACGTTGTCCTCGACAAGCAACAGGCGCATTCAGTCGTCTTCCTCGTCTTTGAGCAGGGCACCGGTGCTGGCATCGAGCTTGATCTCGCGCACCACACCTTCCGTGGTCAGCAGCTCGACTTCGTATTCGTAGCGATCATCGTCTTCTTCCAGCTCCGCCTCCAGCAACCGCGCCCCGGGGTGACGCCCCAGGGCGGTCTCGAGCAGTTGCTCGAGCGGCAGAATCACGCCTTTCTGACGCAACTGCAGGGCCTCATCCTGATCCAGGTCGCGAGCAACAGCCAAGGAACAGACGGCCAGCAGCGAGAGTGCCAGGTAGCGCGCCGACCGGGTCAAGTGGATCATCAGCGGTCCTGTTCGTCCTTCAGCACTTCACCGGTCTTGGCGTCCAGGTCAACGTCCCATTCGACGTTCTGGGTGTCACGCATCTCGACCTTGTAGATGTAGCGACCGTATTCGTTTTCCAGCTCCGAATCGGTGACGGTGGCGCCCGGGTGCTTGGCAACGGCAGTGGCCTTGAGCTCATCCAGCGACTTGATGGTCTTGGCATTCACAAGCTTTACCACTTCGTCAGGCTGGACGTCCTTGGCCAGGGCAACGTTGGCACCGAAAGCAAGCGCAGCGGCAGTGAAAATGGCAGTCAAAGTTTTCATCAGGTTCTCTCCATCGAGATGTGCAATTTGTCTACGGAGTTAAGATTATCCACCGGTCCTTAACTCAACCTGAAAATAGCTGGCGCCATGATAGCGCAGCGCATCAACCAGCGACTCCCTATAATGGCCCTCCTGTGAGTTGCGAGGCCGTCCATGAGCGCCATCCATATCAAGTACCCGGCTCTGACCCTGAAGGCCGGCAAACGTGCCCTGCAGCAGATCCGCGAACGCGGGTTGCAGGCAGCGGACGTCGGTGTGGTGCCAGGCGCCGCTGGCGGGCCCAAGCCGCTGGGGATTCAGGGATTGGACCTGGCGCTGTTTGGCGAGTGGCTGCCATCGGCCCCTCGCCAGCGGGCATTGATTGGCGCATCGATCGGCTCCTGGCGTTTCGCCAGCGCCTGCCTTGACGACCCGGTCGCAGGCATCCGCCGCCTCGGCGAGCTGTATACCGAACAGGACTTCGCCAAAGGTGTGACCGCAGCCCAGATCAGCCGCAGCTGCCAGCAGATGCTCGACGACCTGCTGCAAGGGCGCGATGGGCAGATCCTGGCTAACCCGCACTACCGCCTGAACATCCTGGTGGTGAAGAGCCACGGCCATCTTGCCCACGACCACCGCGGCCGGTTGGGGATGGGTCTTGGCTCGGTGATCGCCAGCAACCTGCTGGGGCGCTCACGCCTGGCACGGCATTTTGAACGGATCATCCTGCACGATGAGCGTGCCACCCCGCCGCTGGATCAGCTCATAGACTTTCCCTCACGCTATCTGCCACTGGGCCTGGGCAACCTGCGCCATGCCCTGCTCGCTTCCGGCTCGATTCCGATGGTCATGGAAGGTGTGCGCGACATCCCCGGTGCCGGTGCGGGCACCTATCGCGACGGCGGTTTGCTCGACTATCACCTTGACCTGCCATACCGCGGCGACGACCTGGTGCTTTACCCGCACTTCACCGACAAGGTCGTGCCAGGCTGGTTCGACAAAGCGCTGCCATGGCGCAAGGGCGATGCCACACGCCTGCGCAATGTGCTGTTGGTGACGCCTTCACAGCAATACCTGGCCGCACTGCCCTTCGGCAAGCTGCCCGACCGCAACGACTTCAAGCGCTTCATGGGCGATGCACCCAGCCGCAAACGCTACTGGTACCAGGCCATTACCGAAAGCCAGCGGCTGGGTGACGAACTGCTGGAGCTGATCGCCACCGGGCGGCTGCACGAACGCCTGCAAGCCTTGTAGCGACCATGCTGGTAGACTGCGCGCATCTTCGATACACACAGAGTTCTGACCGTGGAAATCTTTAAGGAATTTACCTTCGAATCGGCCCACCGCCTGCCTAACGTCCCAGCCGGGCACAAATGCGGCCGCCTGCATGGCCACTCGTTCAAGGTCGGCCTGCACCTGACCGGCCCGCTTGACCCGCACACCGGCTGGATCCGCGACTTTTCCGAGATCAAGGCGATCTTCAAGCCGATCTACGAGCAGTTGGACCACAACTACCTCAACGATATTCCAGGCCTGGAAAACCCAACCAGCGAAGTCATCGCCAAGTGGATCTGGGAACAGGTCAAGCCGCTGCTGCCGGAGCTGTCCAAGGTGCGTATTCATGAAACCTGCACCAGCGGCTGCGAATACAGCGGCGATTGATTGGCGGCTGCGCTACACGAGCACAGGTCAAGGCGTGGCAACGAGCGGGCGAGGGTGAGGAGGCACACAAGGGTTCGACACCTGCAGGCTGAACTGGCCGCGCGCGCCTTGACGGTTGTTAAGGTATGCAACCCGCTCCACCCGTCGCCTCACTTGCCGCCCGTCCGCACTGTAAAGCTTCATGTTCAAGAGCAATTGCCCTTCTTGCAACCGCTGCGGATCCAGGCCAGGGATGTACCACAACGGCGTCCGGCGCCCGGCGGTCAGCTTGTACAGTGCCGTCTCCAGATCGATAGGCGGGTCGGCGGGTAGCACCACAGATGTCCCGAAGGGGTCTCGCAACACCAGACTGGCTGGGTCGTCCTTGCACACACCCGCATCCGAACGCGCCGGGTAAAAGCCCAGATAACCGTTTCGACTGACGTCGAGCCAGTATTCCAGTGAAGGCCATCGGTCGAGGTTATTGCCCTCATATGCCGGGCGGATCTCGTAAACGAAGCCAGTTGCAAGTCGATAGACGCCAAACCAGAAACTGTCACAAAACGCACGCTGACGATCCTCGCGCCCCCACAGCGAGTCAATCAGGAACGATTGCAACATTTCTTCGCCATAGTCCAGGCTGGTCATCAGCCAACCATCGTCACCGTTCCAGTCATCGAATTCGACCCAGAACGGCCGGGTGATTTCATCATCGTCAAACCGGGCGGCCGGCAACGGTGTATCCAGCAATTGCCAGCGGCATGTCGCGGTAAAACTCAGCAGCGGTTCAAAACACAGCTCCACCATCATCCGTACTCCATACGCTCGATAAAAACGCACAATGGCGCCTTTTCAAGGCATGGAGCAGAAAGAAGGCTTACCTCAGTTCGGCACGCAGGAACCCGGGCGCGATATAGCGCTGGTAATGCGCCTCGGACAACAAAAAGAATTCCCGGTCGATGGCATCGCGCAACTGCGGCAGCTCCCAGTCACGAAACTCGGGCAGCAACGCCATCCCGTAGGCTTCCAGGTCGCGAATCAGGCGGGCACCGCGTGCAATCAGCTGATACGCCCAACAATACTCAGACTGCTGCTCGACAAAGCGTATGGAGCGCTGCTGCAGTTGCTGACGCAGCAGGTTTGCATCAAACACTTCCAGCTTGGCCATCATCACCTGCACCAGCAACTGTTCCAGGCGCAGCAAAACGGCACGTTTCTGATCGTCGTCGTAGCCGTTCCAGTGGATGACTTCATGATGGAAGCGCTTGCAGCCACGGCACACCGTGTCTCCATAAACCGTGGAGCAAAGGCCGACGCAAGGGGTCTTGATGGACTGGTTGGGCATGGAAAAACAACGGCTTGGCGGTGGAACACAGGCCCATGTTAGCCCTTTGTCTAACCAGGGTCACTCGTTAAAGTCATGTTCGCCGCCTTACCTTCTGCGACAATTTGCCGTAGAATCATCCCGCCTTTTCAAGGCAACAATGTCCGTTGGAAGCTGTTTTCAAAGCGTCACGAGCACAGTTGATCCGGTAGAACGGCGTTGGCCCGGGCCATGCACCCCTCGCATGCCCGTGCCAGCCCTCATCAGCCCCCGTTCTGCAGGCGTAAAACTTTGAAAGCAGCTTCTGTAAGGATTCTCTGCGACCCTGGCTGGGCGGCCCAAGAAGCCGTGATGGCGCATGGGTGCAGAGAATGCTGGATGAGCGTCCCGGACTCCCTTTAGGGACCACTGATGAGGGTAATAACTGTGCTTGAAGCCTACCGCAAACACATCGAAGAGCGTGCCGCCCTGGGTATCGTGCCCCAGCCGCTGAACGCCGAACAAACTGCAGGCCTGGTCGAGCTGCTGAAAAACCCGCCGGCCGGCGAAGAAGCCTTCCTCGTAGACCTGATCACCCACCGCGTTCCACCAGGAGTCGACGAAGCTGCCTACGTCAAGGCTGCTTTCCTGTCTGCCGTGGCCAAGGGTGAAGCCAACTCGCCACTGATCGACCGCAAGCACGCCACCGAGCTGCTGGGCACCATGCAGGGCGGCTACAACATCGAAACGCTGGTCGCGCTGCTGGATGACGCCGAACTGGGCGCCGTCGCGGCCGAAAAGCTCAAGCACACCCTGCTGATGTTCGATGCCTTCCACGACGTGGCCGAAAAAGCCAAGGCAGGCAATGCTCACGCCAAGGCCGTGCTGGAATCCTGGGCTGCCGGCGAGTGGTTCACCTCGCGTCCGGCCATCGCCGACAAGTACACCCTGACCGTGTTCAAGGTGCCCGGCGAAACCAACACCGACGACCTGTCCCCTGCCCCGGACGCCTGGTCGCGCCCTGACATCCCGCTGCACGCCCTGGCCATGCTGAAAATGGCCCGCGACGGCATCGAGCCACAGCAGCCGGGCTCTGTCGGTCCGCTGGCGCAGATCGAAGCGGTCAAGGCCAAAGGCTTCCCGGTCGCCTACGTCGGTGACGTGGTCGGTACCGGGTCTTCGCGCAAATCCGCCACCAACTCGGTGCTGTGGTTCTTCGGCGACGACATCCCGTACGTGCCGAACAAGCGCGCCGGTGGCTTCTGCTTCGGCACCAAGATCGCCCCGATCTTCTACAACACCATGGAAGACGCCGGCGCCCTGCCGATCGAATTCGACTGCACCAACCTGGGCATGGGCGACGTCATCGACGTTTACCCATACAAAGGTGAAGTACGCCGGCACGACAGCGACGAGCTGGTCACCAGCTTCGAGCTGAAAACCGAAGTACTGCTGGATGAAGTCCGCGCTGGCGGCCGCATCCCGCTGATCGTCGGCCGTGGCCTGACCGAAAAAGCCCGAGCCGAGCTGGGCCTGGGTGCATCCGACCTGTTCAAGAAGCCAGAGCAGCCTGCCGATTCCGGCAAGGGCTTCACCCTGGCACAGAAAATGGTCGGCCGTGCCTGCGGCCTGCCGGAAGGCCAGGGCGTGCGCCCAGGTGCTTACTGCGAGCCGAAGATGACCACCGTCGGCTCCCAGGACACCACTGGCCCGATGACCCGCGACGAGCTGAAAGACCTGGCGTGCCTGGGCTTCTCCGCTGACCTGGTGATGCAGTCGTTCTGCCACACCGCAGCCTATCCAAAGCCGATCGATGTCACTACCCACCACACCCTGCCAGACTTCATCCGCACCCGTGGCGGCGTGTCGCTGCGCCCAGGCGACGGCATCATCCACAGCTGGCTGAACCGCATGCTGATGCCTGACACCGTCGGTACCGGTGGTGACTCGCACACCCGTTTCCCGATCGGCATCTCGTTCCCGGCCGGTTCCGGCCTGGTGGCCTTCGCCGCCGCTACCGGCGTCATGCCGCTGGACATGCCAGAGTCGATCCTGGTGCGCTTCAAGGGCAAACTGCAGCCAGGCATCACCCTGCGTGACCTGGTACATGCCATCCCTTACTACGCCATCCAGCAGGGCCTGCTGACCGTCGAGAAGAAAGGCAAGAAAAACGCCTTCTCCGGCCGCATCCTGGAAATCGAAGGCCTGGACGAACTGACCGTCGAGCAAGCGTTCGAACTGTCCGACGCCTCGGCCGAGCGTTCCGCTGCCGGCTGCACCATCAAGCTGCCGGAAAAGGCAATCGCCGAGTACCTGAAGTCGAACATCACCCTGCTGCGCTGGATGATCGGCGAAGGCTACGGCGATGCCCGCACCCTGGAGCGTCGCGCCCAGGCCATGGAAGCCTGGCTGGCCAAGCCTGAGCTGCTGTCGGCTGACGCCGATGCCGAATACGCCGAAATCATCGAAATCGACCTGGCCGACGTCAAGGAGCCTGTGCTCTGCGCGCCGAACGACCCGGACGACGCCCGCCTGCTGTCGTCGGTACAGGGCGAGAAGATCGACGAAGTGTTCATCGGTTCGTGCATGACCAACATCGGCCACTTCCGCGCTGCCGGCAAGCTGCTGGAGAAGGTCAAGGGCGGTATTCCGACCCGTCTGTGGCTGGCTCCGCCAACCAAGATGGACGCCCACCAGCTGACCGAAGAAGGCTACTACGGCATCTACGGCAAGGCCGGTGCGCGCATGGAAATGCCAGGCTGCTCGCTGTGCATGGGTAACCAGGCACGCGTGCAGACCGGTTCGACCGTGGTCTCCACCTCGACCCGTAACTTCCCGAACCGCCTGGGCGACGCCACCAACGTCTACCTGGCATCGGCCGAGCTGGCGGCTGTCGCATCGATCATCGGCAAGCTGCCGACCGTCGAGGAGTACATGCAGTACGCGAAAGACATCGACAGCATGGCTGCCGACGTTTACCGCTACCTGAGCTTCGACCAGATCGCTGAGTTCCGCGAAGCTGCGGCCAACGCCAAGATCCCGGTTGTCCAAGCGTAATCAGCAGTACGCTTCAAGAAAAACCCCGGTATGAATGCCGGGGTTTTTTATTGCTCTTGCTCGCCTCAGGTCACGAACAAATCCACAAACCGGTGTACCGCCGTACCCTCCAGCCGCTGTTGATCCTCGCACAGCTCGAAAATCTCCAGGCAACGCTGGGGCGCAAACCGCGTCGCCAGGTTGTCCCTGAACTTGGCCTCCAGCAAGGGGATGCCCTCCCCGCGCCGGCGCCGGTGCCCGACCGGGTATTCCACCACCACCTGTTCGGTACTGCTGCCATCCTTGAAGAACACCTGCAAGCCATTGGCGATCGAGCGCTTGTCCGGCTCCAGGTATTCGCGGCTGAAACGAGGGTCCTCGACCACCTCCATCTTTTCGCGCAGACGGTCGATGCTCGGGTGGGCGGCGTGGAAGGCATCTTCGTAATGCTCGGCCACCAGATGGCCGAATATAAGCGGCACCGCCACCATGTACTGCAGGCAGTGGTCGCGGTCAGCAGCATTGGCCAGCGGGCCGACCTTGGAAATGATGCGAATGGCTGATTCCTGGGTCGTGATGACGATACGGTCGACTTCGTGCAGACGGTTGCGCACTTGCGGGTGCAGGCTCACAGCGGCTTCGCAGGCGGTCTGGGCGTGGAACTCGGCCGGGAAACTGACCTTGAACAACACGTTCTCCATCACGTAGCTGGTCAACGCCTGCGGTATGCGCAGCGCCTGCTGGGCAGAAGGCTTGAGCGCCAGGTCCTTGTTGGTATGGCTGAACGACACATCATAAAAGCCCCACTGCGGCGCGGTCAGCACCCCGGGCACACCCATCTCGCCACGCAGCGCGATATCGGCCAGGCGTACGCCCCGGCTGGAAGCATCACCGGCAGCCCACGACTTGCGTGAGCCGGCGTTGGGTGCATGACGGTAGGTGCGCAGCGCCTGGCCATCGACAAAGGCGTGGGACAAGGCCGAGAGCAGTTGTTCACGATTGGCACCCATCAACTTGGCGCACACGGCTGTGGAGGCCACCTTGACCAGCAGCACGTGGTCCAGGCCGACGCGATTGAAGGCGTTTTCCAGCGCCAGCACACCCTGGATCTCATGGGCCATGACCATGGCCTCGAGCACTTCGCGCATGAACAGCGGGCCTTCACCCTTGGCCACCCGTTTTTGCGACAAGTGATCAGCTACCGCAAGGATCCCCCCTAGGTTATCGGAAGGGTGGGCCCACTCTGCGGCAAGCCAGGTGTCGTTGTAATCCAGCCAACGCACGGTGCAGCCGATATCCCAGGCGGCCTTGACCGGATCGAGCCGGTAACTGGTGCCGGGCACCCGGGCGCCGTTGGGTACCACTGTGCCCTCCACCAGCGGGCCGAGGTGCTTGGTGCACTCTGGAAAGCGCAGGGCCAGCAGGCCGCAGCCCAAGGTGTCCATCAGGCAATTGCGCGCGGTGTCCAACGCCTCGGGGGACTCGACGCGGTAGGTGAGAACGTAATCGGCAAGGGTTTGCAGCACCACGTCATAGTCAGGGCGCTCGTTCAGGTCTACGTTGGCGCTCATTTGCAGCTCCTTTGATTGGGGCCGCTACGCAGCCCATCGCCGGCAAGCCGGCGCCCACAAGGCCACTGCAGGCACCGGCTTGCCGGCGATGGGCCGCGCAGCAGCCTTGCTGATTCAAAGCCAAGCGCCAATGGTGCGTCAGAAGCTGTCGCCGGGCACCCTTACCCAGCCTTCCATCAACACCCGGGCACTACGACTCATGATTGCCTTGGTGACCGTCCACTCGCCATCCACCTGGCTGGCCTGAGCCCCGACCCGCAAGGTGCCGGAGGGATGGCCGAAGCGCACGGCACTGCGCTCGCCCCCGCCAGCAGCGAGGTTGACCAGCGTACCTGGAATGGCAGCAGCGGTACCGATGGCCACCGCAGCAGTACCCATCATCGCGTGGTGCAACTTGCCCATGGAAAGTGCACGCACCAGCAGGTCGATGTCAGCCGCCTCGACAGCCTTGCCACTGGACGCAGTGTAGGTGTTTGGCGGCGCAACGAAAGCCACCTTCGGCGTGTGCTGACGCCCGGCCGCCTGGTCGACATGTTCGATCAGCCCCATGCGCACGGCGCCATGGGCACGGATCGCCTCGAAACGCGTCAGCGCTTGCGCATCGCCGTTGATCGCATCCTGCAGCTCGGTACCGGCATAACCGATATCGGAGGCATTGACGAAAATGGTCGGGATACCGGCGTTGATCAAGGTGGCTTTGAAGGTACCGACACCGGGCACTTCCAGGTCATCCACCAGGTTACCGGTAGGGAACATCGCACCGCCGCCTTCACCCTCATCGGCCGCCGGATCAAGGAATTCCAGTTGCACCTCTGCCGCCGGGAACGTCACACCGTCGAGCTCGAAGTCGCCGGTTTCCTGCACTTGGCCCTCGGTGATCGGCACATGAGCGATGATGGTCTTGCCTATATTGGCCTGCCAGATACGCACGGTGGCAACGCCATTGCGCGGGAAGCGCGACGGCTCGACCAAGCCACTGCTGATGGCGAACGAGCCGACAGCAGCAGACAGGTTGCCGCAGTTGCCGCTCCAGTCGACGAAGGCCTTGTCGATGGCTACCTGGCCGAACAGGTAGTCGACGTCGTGGTCGGACCTGGTGCTTTGCGACAGGATCACGGTTTTGCTGGTGCTTGAAGTGGCGCCACCCATGCCGTCGATCTGCTTGGCATAGGGGTCAGGGCTGCCGATGACCCGCAGTAGCAGTGCGTCACGGGCCGGCCCTGGGGCTTGAGCTGGTTCAGGGAGGTCTTGCAGGCGGAAGAACACGCCTTTGCTGGTGCCGCCGCGGATGTAGGTGGCGGGGATCTTGATTTGTGGTGCGTGTGCCATGGTTGTGCTGTCCTGATAGTCCGGCGAAATACCCTGGGGCTGCTCTGCAGCCCTTTCGCGACGCAAGGCCGCTCCTACAGCTCCGGTAGGAGCGGCCTTGCGTCGCGAAAGGGCCGCAACGCGGCCCCGCTTTTCAAGCTCAGGCGGTGGCTTCGAGGAAATCCTGGGCGAAGCGCTGCAGTACCCCGCCCGCCTCGTAGATCGACACCTCTTCGGCGGTATCGAGCCGGCAGGTCACCGGCACCTCGACCCGTTCGCCATTGCGGCGCGTAACCACCAGCGTCAGGGTTGCACGCGGCTTGCGCTCACCTGCCACGTCATAGGTCTCGCTGCCATCCAGGCCCAGGGTCTTGCGGTCGGTCCCCGGCAGGAATTCCAGCGGCAGGACGCCCATGCCCACCAGGTTGGTGCGGTGAATGCGCTCGAAGCCTTCGGCCACGATCGCCTCGACGCCCGCCAGCCGCACGCCCTTGGCCGCCCAGTCGCGGGACGAGCCTTGCCCATAGTCGGCACCGGCAACGATGATCAGCGGCTGCTTGCGCTGCATGTAGGTTTCGATGGCTTCCCACATCCGGGTCACCTTGCCCTCCGGCTCCAGGCGCGCCAGCGAACCCTGCTGCACGCTGCCATCGGGTTTGCGCACCATCTCGTTGAACAGCTTAGGGTTGGCGAAGGTGGCACGCTGTGCCGTCAGGTGGTCGCCGCGGTGCGTGGCGTAGGAGTTGAAGTCCTCCTCCGGCAAGCCCATCTTGGCCAGGTATTCACCCGCCGCGCTGTCGAGCAGGATGGCATTGGAAGGTGACAGGTGGTCGGTGGTGATGTTGTCCGGCAGCACCGCCAACGGACGCATGCCGCGCAACGTGCGCTCACCGGCCAGGGCGCCTTCCCAGTAGGGCGGGCGGCGGATATAGGTACTCATCGGACGCCACTCGTAAAGCGGCGCCACTTTCGGCCCACGGTCTTCCTCGATAGCGAACATCGGGATGTAGACCTTGCGGAACTGCTCCGGTTTGACCGCCGCGCGCACCACCGCGTCGATCTCTTCGTCGCTTGGCCAGATGTCCTTGAGGCGGATCTCCTGACCATCGACTACGCCCAGTACATCCTTCTCGATGTCGAAGCGGATAGTGCCGGCAATGGCATAGGCCACCACCAGCGGCGGCGAAGCGAGGAATGCCTGCTTGGCGTACGGGTGGATGCGCCCATCGAAGTTGCGGTTGCCCGAGAGCACCGCCGTCGCGTAGAGGTCACGGTCGATGATTTCCTGCTGAATCACCGGGTCCAAAGCACCGGACATGCCGTTGCAGGTGGTGCAGGCGAAAGCGACGATACCGAAGCCCAGCTGCTCCAGCTCCTTCTCCAGCCCCGCTTCCTCCAGGTACAGCTGCACGGCCTTGGAGCCGGGCGCGAGCGACGACTTGACCCACGGCTTGCGCGCCAGGCCGAGCTTGTTGGCATTGCGTGCCAGCAGGCCAGCTGCGATCACGTTGCGCGGGTTGCTGGTGTTGGTGCAACTGGTAATCGCAGCGATGATCACTGCGCCGTCAGGCATCTGCCCCGGTATCTCGTCCCAGGCACCAGCGATGCCCTTGGCTGCCAGCTCACTGGTGGCAACACGGGCATGCGGGTTGGACGGCCCGGCCATGTTGCGCACCACGCTCGACAGGTCGAAGTTCAGCACGCGTTCGTATTCGGCCTTCACCAACGCGTCAGCCCACAAACCCGTGGCCTTGGCGTAGGTCTCCACCAGTTTAACCTGCTGATCTTCACGGCCGGTCAGTTTCAGGTAGTCGATGGTTTGCTGGTCGATGGCGAACATTGCAGCGGTTGCACCGTATTCCGGTGCCATGTTGGAGATGGTCGCACGGTCGCCGAGGGTCAGGGCGCGTGCACCTTCGCCGTAGAACTCAAGGTAGGCGCCAACCACCTTCTGCTTGCGCAGGAACTCGGTCAAGGCCAGCACCAGGTCGGTGGCGGTGATGTTGGGCGCCAGCTTGCCGCTGAGCTCCACGCCGACAATTTCCGGCAGGCGCATCCAGGAGGCGCGGCCCAGCATGACATTTTCAGCTTCGAGGCCGCCGACGCCGATGGCGATCACGCCCAGGGCGTCGACATGTGGAGTATGGCTGTCGGTGCCCACGCAGGTGTCCGGGTAGGCAACACCGCGATCGCTGTGAATCACCGGCGACATTTTCTCCAGATTGATCTGGTGCATGATGCCGTTACCGGGCTGGATCACATCGACGTTCTTGAACGCCTTCTTGGTCCAGTTGATGAAATGGAAGCGGTCTTCGTTGCGACGGTCTTCGATGGCGCGGTTCTTGTCAAAGGCCTGCGGGTCGAAGCCACCGCACTCGACGGCCAGCGAGTGATCGACGATCAGTTGCACCGGCACGACAGGGTTGACCGCCGCCGGGTCGCCGCCTTTTTCGGCGATGGCGTCACGCAGGCCGGCGAGGTCGACCAGCGCGGTCTGGCCGAGGATGTCGTGGCACACCACGCGGGCCGGGAACCACGGGAAGTCAAGATCACGCTTGCGTTCGATCAGCTGGCCGAGCGAGGCGCTCAGGGTTGCAGGGTCGCAGCGGCGCACCAGGTTTTCGGCGAGCACGCGCGAGGTGTAAGGCAGGCTGTCGTAGGCACCGGGCTTGATGGCCTCGACCGCAGCACGGGCGTCGAAATAGTCCAGGTCAGTGCCTGGCAGGGCTTTGCGGTATGCAGTGTTCATAGAATTATCGGGCTCGGTCACGGTACGGTCGTGGATAAACGCACAGACGCTTCAATCACTACGGGAGCCGGCTTGCCAGCGATCTGGCCGGATCAGGCGGCGCCTTCATCGCCGGCAAGCCGGCTCCCACAAGTTCGCTACAGCGCCTGCTGTTTCAGCGCTGCTCGATCGGCACGAACTGGCGCTGCTCGACGCCGACATACTCGGCGCTGGGGCGGATGATGCGGTTGTTGGCGCGCTGTTCGAACACGTGCGCTGCCCAGCCGGTCAGGCGCGAGCAGACAAAGATCGGGGTGAACAGCTTGGTCGGGATACCCATGAAGTGATACGCCGAGGCATGGTAGAAATCGGCGTTGGGGAACAGACGCTTCTGCTCCCACATGGTCTTGTCTATGGCTTCGGAAACCGGGAACAGCACCTTGTCACCGACTGCGTCGGCCAGCTGCTTCGACCAACCCTTGATCACCTCGTTGCGCGGGTCGGACTCTTTATAGATGGCATGACCGAAGCCCATGATCTTGTCCTTGCGCTCGAGCATGCGCAGCAATTCTGCGGTGGCTTCCTGCGGGCTCTGGAAGCGCTCGATCAGCTCCATCGCCGCCTCGTTGGCGCCGCCGTGCAGTGGGCCGCGCAGCGAGCCGATGGCCGCTGTGATGCAGGAGTACAGGTCCGACAGCGTCGAGGCGCAGACTCGGGCGGTGAAGGTCGATGCGTTGAACTCGTGCTCTGCATACAGGATCAGCGAAACGTTCATTACCTTGACATGTAACTCGCTCGGCTTCTTGCCGTGCAGCAGGTGCAGGAAATGGCCGCCCAGGGTGTCTTCGTCGCTGGTGCAGTCGATACGTACGCCATGGTGGGTGAAGCGGTACCAATAGCACATCACCGCCGGGAACAGCGCCAGCAGGCGATCGGTCTTGTCGTGCTGCGCGTCGAAGGTCAACTCTGGTTCCAGCGTACCCAGCACCGAGCAGCCGGTGCGCATGACGTCCATCGGGTGCGCATCGCGCGGAATGCGCTCGAGCACTTCCTTCAGCGCCTGCGGCAGGTCGCGCAGGCCCTTGAGCCTGTGTTTGTAATCGGCAAGTTCTGCCTTGCTGGGCAACTCGCCGTACAGCAGCAGGTACGCCACTTCTTCAAATTCGGCGCCTGCCGCCAGGTCGCGCACATCATAGCCCCGGTAAGTCAGGCCGGCACCGGCCTGGCCGACGGTCGACAGCGCAGTCTGGCCGGCCACCTGGCCACGCAGGCCCGCGCCACTGAGTACTTTTGCTTCGGCCATGGTGTTTCTCCTTTTTTGAATTTGTTATGGATATCGTTCTGGCTAATTCAGGGTGCCTGTACCGGCCCTATCGCCGGCAAGCCGGCTCCCACAGGCTCAACCTTGGCGCTGTACCTGTGGTAGCCGGCTTGCCGGCGATGAGGCCAGCATTGGCTCAACCTTTTTTCTGCGCAAACAGCGCATCGAGGCTCTGCTCGAAGGCGTGGTAGCCGATGGCATCGTAGAGCTCCATGCGGGTCTGCATGGTGTCGATCACATTCTTCTGCGTGCCGTCGCGACGCAGCGCGGTGTAGACATTCTCGGCCGCCTTGTTCATGGCACGGAACGCCGACAGCGGGTACAGCACCAACGACACGTCCACACCAGCCAGCTCTTGGGTGGTGAACAGCGGCGTCGCACCGAATTCGGTAATGTTGGCCAGGATCGGCGCCTTCACCCGGTCGGCGAAGGTCTTGTACATCTGCAGCTCGGTGATGGCTTCAGGGAAAATCATGTCAGCGCCGGCCTCGATGCAGGCGGCGGCGCGATCCAGCGCTGCGTTCAGGCCTTCCACGGCCAGGGCATCGGTACGCGCCATGATCACGAAGCTGTCATCGGTACGCGCATCGACCGCAGCCTTGATGCGGTCGACCATCTCCTGCTGGGAGACGATCTCCTTGTTCGGACGGTGGCCGCAGCGCTTGGCGCCTACCTGGTCTTCGATATGGATGGCGGCAGCACCGAACTTGCTCATCGAACGCACAGTGCGCGCAACGTTGAATGCCGAGGCCCCGAAGCCGGTGTCGACATCTACCAGCAAGGGCAGATCGCAGACGTCAGTGATGCGCCGCACATCGGTCAGCACGTCATCAAGACCGGTGATGCCCAGGTCCGGCAAGCCCAGCGAACCGGCGGCGACACCACCACCGGACAGGTAGATGGCCTTGAAGCCGGCGCGCTTGGCCAGCAGCGCATGGTTGGCGTTGATGGCGCCGACCACCTGCAGGGGATGTTCGGCGGCAACGGCATCGCGAAAACGCTGACCAGGGGTGCTCTTCACAGTCATTTCTCACCTCAAAGGCTATTGTTGTTGGCGTCCAGGTAGTGACGCTCGATGTTGCGTTTGGACGCGCCGATGTGGCGGCGCATCAGGAGTTCGGCAAGCTCGCCGTCACGATCGGTGATGGCATCGAGAATGCGGTGGTGTTCGGCAAAGGCCTGGCGCGGACGGTTGGGCGTGGCGGAAAACTGGATGCGGTACATGCGCACCAGCTGGTACAGCTCGCCGCAGAGCATCTTGACCAGGGTCTGGTTGCCGCTGCCCTGGATGATCCGGTAATGGAAGTCGTAATCGCCTTCCTGTTGGTAGTAGCCCACCCCCGCCTGGAACGCTGCGTCGCGCTCGTGGGTGTCCAGCACCCGACGCAGCTCGTCGATATCAACCTGGCTCATCCGCTCGGCGGCCAGTCGGCACGCCATGCCTTCCAGCGACTCACGGATTTCATACAGCTCGATCAGTTCAGCATGGCTGAGCGACACCACGCGCGCGCCTACATGGGGCACCCGCACCAGCAGGCGCTGACCCTCCAGGCGATGGATGGCCTCACGCAGCGGACCCCGGCTGATGCCGTAGGTGCGCGCAAGCTCCGGCTCGGAGATTTTGCTGCCTGGGGCTATTTCCCCCTTAACGATCGCGGCCTGAATGCGCCGGAAGACATTCTCGGACAAGGTTTCCGTTTCATCCGACGCTGAGGGGCTGGGGGTAATGAGGTCCAGCATATTGTTGACACCTTGATAAGCTCTTGAGAAGAAACTAGCGAAACAAGCTCATCCAGTCAAAGATAAAATGAACATTGTCGACAATCGTCTAAGCGCGAACTTAGTGAGTGATGGCGTTGTCAGATCGCGACGCGCTGGCGCCAAGGCATCGGCGTGATAGAATGCCGCGCCTCCAACGGAGTATGGATAGCGTTTCTGTCATCCATTCATGTTGTTGACAGATGAACCGAGGAAGCTTGCGCAGTACCTGCCAGTCGCCTTGCCCCGAACCTTGCACAGCACCGCGCCAGGACTATGAGACTTACACCCGTTTTATTGCTGTCATGCCTCACCCTGCTGCCGGCCCTTGGCCAGGCGGCGGGCAAGACCGTGTACGGTCTTAACGAATACGCTCGCCTTGGCGACCTCGACCTGGAAGTGGCCGCCAAGCTCGACACCGGCGCCAAAACCGCATCCCTGAGCGCCCGCGACATCAAGCGCTTCAAGCGCAATGGCGAGAGCTGGGTGCGTTTCTACCTGGCCATTGACGCAGCCCATTCGCACCCCATCGAACGCCCGTTGGCGCGGGTCAGCAAGATCAAGCGCCGCGCAGGCGACTATGATGCCGAATCAGGCAAGGCCTATACCGCCCGCCCGGTCATCGAACTCGAAATCTGCATGGGCCAGGCTCTGCGCACCATCGAAGTCAACCTCACCGACCGCAGCGCATTCCAGTTTCCGCTGCTGATCGGTTCCGAGGCGCTCAAGCACTTCGACGCGCTGGTCGACCCAAGCCTTAAATACGCGGCCGGCAAACCTGCCTGTGCCACCGACGCTCCCAAAGCAGAGTAATCCCGATGCGCTCTCTTACCCTACATCTGAAAGTCCTGATCACCGTACTGGTGCTGCTGGGCGTGGCGGTCACGGCTTATCAGATCTTCTTCCTCGGCATACCGGTGACCGAAGACGAAACCGACGACCTTTGGAACATCGACGCAAAGGTCGAGTTCGTCGCCAGCAGTAAGGACCCGGTCAAGGTACAAATGTTTGTACCGCCGCTGAACCGCGACTATGTCAGCCTCAACGAGAGCTTCATCTCCAACAACTACGGGGTCAGCGTCAACCGCGCCGATGGCAACCGCAAGGTAACCTGGTCGGCCCGCCGCGCCAGCGGCAACCAGACCCTCTACTACCGCCTGGTGCTGACCAAGCGCTACAGCAGCGAAAAGGCCGCCATCAAAGGCCCGACCTTCCGTGACAGCCTGGCGGTAGAAGGCCCCGAGAAGATCGCCGCTGAAGCCCTGATGGCGCCGATCCGCCAGCACTCTGCCGACGTCGAGACCTTCGTCAGCGAAACCATCAAGCGGGTCAACAACCTCAACGACGACAACGTCAAGCTGCTGCTGGCCGGCGATACCTCGCCCATGAAGAAGGCCCAGGTCATCGACCTGCTGCTGTCGATAGCGCATGTGCCGATGGAGAAGGTCCACACCATCCGCCTGGTGGCCGATACGCCGCAGTCCCCCGAGCTCTGGCTGCGCAGCTTCAACGGCAGCGACTGGCTGTACTTCAACCCGGACACCGGTGAGCAGGGCCTGCCCAGCGACCGCCTGCTGTGGTGGACCGGTGACGACAACCTGGTCACCGTCGATGGTGGCAAGAAGGCCAACGTCACTTTCAGCATGAACAACAGCGAGATGAACGCCATTCGCCTGGCCAAGCTGACCGACGAGAACACCGACGCCGACTTCCTCGAGTACTCGCTGTACGGCCTGCCGCTGCAGACCCAGCAGACCTTCATGATCATGGTGATGATCCCGATCGGCGTGCTGGTGATCCTGGTCCTGCGCAACCTGATCGGCATCCAGACCCTGGGCACGTTCACACCGGTACTGATCGCCCTGGCGTTCCGCGAGACCCAGCTGGGCTTCGGCATCGTGCTGTTCACCGTCATCACGGCATTGGGCTTGTCGCTGCGCTCCTACCTTGAGCACCTCAAGCTGCAGATGCTGCCGCGCCTCTCGGTGGTACTGACCTTCGTCGTGGTATTGATTGCCGCCATCAGCTTGTTCAGCCACAAGCTGGGGCTGGAGCGCGGCCTGTCGGTGGCGCTGTTCCCGATGGTGATCCTGACCATGACCATCGAGCGCCTGTCGATCACCTGGGAAGAGCGTGGCGGTGGCCATGCCATGAAAGTGGCGATCGGCACCCTGTTCGCAGCGTCGCTTGCCCACCTGCTGATGATGGTGCCGGAGCTGGTGTACTTCGTCTTCACCTTCCCGGCGGTACTGCTGATCCTGGTGGGCTTCATGCTGGCAATGGGTCGCTACCGCGGTTACCGCCTGACCGAGCTGGTGCGTTTCAAGGCATTTCTGAAGAAGGCTGACGCCTGATGTTTGGCCTTATCAAGACGTGGAAAGCCCTGGAGGCCCGGGGCATCATGGGTATCAACCGCCGCAATGCGGACTATGTGCTCAAGTACAACAAGCGCAGCCTGTACCCGATCGTCGACGACAAGATCATCACCAAGGAGCGTGCGCTGGCAGCGGGCATTCACGTGCCTGAAATGTACGGCATCATCGAGACCGAGAAACAGATCGACAAGCTTCACGAGATCATCGGCGGGCGCAACGACTTCGTCATCAAGCCGGCCCAGGGGGCCGGCGGTGACGGCATTCTGGTGATTGCCGACCGCTTCGAGGACCGCTACCGCACGGTTTCCGGCAAGATAATCAGCCATGAAGAGATCGAGCATCAGGTCTCCAGCATCCTTACCGGCCTGTACTCGCTCGGTGGGCATCGCGACCGCGCGCTGATCGAGTACCGGGTAACTCCCGACCAGATCTTCAAGAGCATCAGCTACGAAGGCGTGCCTGACATCCGCATCATCGTGCTGATGGGCTACCCGGTGATGGCCATGTTGCGACTGCCAACCCGCCAGTCCGGCGGCAAGGCCAACCTGCACCAGGGCGCCATCGGTGTAGGCGTTGACCTGGCCACCGGAGTGACCCTGCGCGGTACCTGGCTGAACAACATCATCAGCAAGCATCCGGACACCACCAATGCGGTGGATGGCGTACAGCTGCCGAACTGGGACGGCTTCATGAAGCTGGCAGCCGGCTGCTATGAGCTGTGCGGCCTGGGCTACATCGGTGTGGACATGGTGCTGGACCAAGACAAGGGGCCATTGATTCTCGAACTCAATGCCCGCCCTGGCCTGAACATCCAGATCGCCAACGACACCGGGCTGACCCAACGCACTCATGCCATCGAGGCGCACATCGAGGCGCTGACCAAAGACGGTGTGACCGAAGATGCCGAACAGCGTGTCCGGGTGGCGCAAAGCCTGTTCGGGCACGTGCATCCGCACGGATAGCTCTGCCCCCATCGCCGGCAAGCCGGCCCACAGGATGGACTGCGCAGCCCCTGTGGGCCGGCTTGCCGGCGATGGCTTCAACACACTGTTTGAAAATCACACTGGCGCTAGGCGCATTTCCTGCACAGGTCTACAATCGCCCTCCTCGCTTTTACATCGCCGTCCACACTGATGCCGACCTGTACGCTCCACCCCCTGCCCTACCAGCCCGACCCCGCCGCGTACTTCGGCCGCCTGCGCCAGGCGCCCGGGGCGATCCTGCTCGACAGCGCCCGCCCAGGCGCCGAGCGCGGCCGCTTCGACCTGCTCAGCGCCTGGCCTCTGCAACACTTGCAGGTACTACCCGACGAAGATGGCCGGGCCTTCCTGCAACGGCTGCGCACCAGCCTGAAACAATTGGGCCCTGCGCAGTTGCCCGATGGTGTCGAGCTACCATTTGCCGGCGGCCTGATCGGCTATCTCAGCTACGACTTCGGCCGACGCCTGGAGCACCTGCCCTGCATCGCCACGGATGACCTCGGCCTGCCCGACGCCCAGCTTGGGTTGTATGGCTGGGCGCTGGTGACCGACCACCAGCATGGCAGCAGCCAACTGGTATTCCATCCCCAGCTGGCTGATGACGAGCGTGAGCGCCTCATCGCCTTGTTTGCAGATCCCGATAACGCTGCAAGCGGCGATTTCCGCCTGCTTGCCGCCATGACGGGAGATTTGCAACCAGGGCAATACGAGGCAGCATTCGATCAGGTACAGCGCTACATCCAGGCCGGTGATTGCTACCAGATCAACCTGACACAACGCTTCCGCGCTCCTTGCCAGGGCGACCCCTGGCACGCCTACCAGGCACTGCGCAAGGCCTGCCCGACACCGTTCTCGGGTTACCAGCAACTGGCCGACGGCAGCGCACTACTGAGCTTCTCGCCTGAACGCTTCGTCCGCGTCAGCCAGGGGCAAGTGGAGACCCGGCCGATCAAGGGCACCCGCCCGCGCTCGGCCGACCCGGCAGAAGACGCCCGCAATGCCGAGGAGCTGCGTCACAGCCCCAAGGACCGCTCGGAAAACCTGATGATCGTCGACCTGCTGCGTAACGACCTGGGCCGAACGTGCCAGATCGGTTCGGTGAAGGTGCCCGAGCTGTTCAGCCTGGAAAGCTACCCCAACGTGCACCACCTGGTCAGCAGCATCACCGGGCAACTGGCCACCGACAAGGACGCGCTGGACCTGATCGGCGACAGCTTCCCAGGCGGCTCGATCACCGGTGCCCCCAAGATTCGCGCCATGCAGATCATCGACGAACTGGAGCCCAGCCGCCGCGCGCTGTATTGCGGGTCCTTGCTGTACGTGGATGTGCGCGGGGAAATGGACAGCTCCATCGCCATTCGCAGCCTGCTGGTCAAGGATGGGCAGGTCAGCTGCTGGGGCGGCGGCGCGGTGGTGGCGGACTCCAACTGGCAATCGGAATACGAAGAATCGATCGCCAAGGTGCGGGTATTGATGGAGACGTTGCAAAGCCTGTGACTCAGCGCATGCCTGCCCCGGCCCAAGGCCGGTGCAGGCACAGCGTCTAGCCTGCCATTTTTTGTTACCATCACCTCATTACGAGCGCACAGCGCCATAGCCAAGATGGAAACCGCCTGATGAGCCAACCCTTCGACGTCGCCGCCCTGGCCGCGACCTACGCCAGCAAATCCCCGCAGGAAATCCTCAAGCTCGCCTTCGATCACTTCGGCGACGACCTGTGGATCTCTTTCAGCGGTGCCGAGGACGTGGTGCTGGTCGACATGGCCTGGAAACTGAACAAGCAGGTCAAGGTGTTCAGCCTCGACACGGGCCGCCTGCACCCTGAGACCTACCGGTTCATCGACCAGGTCCGCGAGCAATACAGCCTCCCGATCGAGATCCTCAGCCCGGACCGCGCCAAACTCGACCCGTTCGTGCAGAAAAAGGGGCTGTTCAGTTTCTACAAGGACGGCCATGGCGAGTGCTGTGGCATCCGCAAGATCGAGCCACTGCGGCGCAAGCTCGCCACCGTCAGCGCCTGGGCCACCGGCCAGCGCCGCGACCAGAGCCCAGGCACCCGCAGCCAGGTGGCAGCGCTGGAAATCGACAGCGCGTTCTCCACAGCGGAACGCACCCTGTACAAATTCAACCCGCTGGCGCAGATGACCAGTGCGGAAGTCTGGGGCTACATCCGGATGCTCGAGCTACCGTACAACAGCCTGCACGAGCGCGGCTTCATCAGCATTGGTTGCGAGCCTTGCACCCGCCCGGTACTACCAAACCAGCACGAACGTGAAGGCCGCTGGTGGTGGGAAGAGTCGACCCAAAAGGAATGCGGGCTGCACGCCGGCAACCTCATCAGCAAGGCCTGAAGGCAGCTGCAAGCCTCAAGCTATAAGCTGCAAACCCCAAGAAGAAAGAGCAGCCCACACGGACTGCTCTTTCTTGAAGCTTGCAGCTTGAAGCTGCCTTTTCAGTGCACAGGCAACTCGACACCGGCAAACAGCTCTTCGAGCTCCTGCTTGTTGTGGCACTGGATCGCCTTGGCCATCACTTCACGCGTCAGGTGCGGCGCAAATTTCTCAATGAAATCGCACATGAAACCGCGCAGGAAGGTGCCGCGGCGGAAGCCGATCTTGGTGATGCTGGCCTCGAACAGCTCACTGGCATCAAGCGCTACCAAGTCACTGTCCAGCTTGCTGTCCACCGCCATCTTGGCCACGATGCCCACGCCCAGGCCCAGGCGCACGTAAGTCTTGATCACGTCGGCGTCAGCAGCAGTGAACACTACCTTCGGTGTCAGCCCGCGGTGATTGAAGGCCTCATCCAGCTTGGAGCGGCCAGTGAAACCGAATACATAGGTGACGATCGGGTATTCAGCTACAGCTTCCAGCGTCAGCTTGGGCAATTTGGTCAGCGGATGACCCTGCGGCACCACCACGCAGCGGTTCCACTTGTAGCACGGCATCATGATCAGGTCGCCAAACAGCTCCAGCGCCTCGGTGGCAATGGCGAAGTCGACGGTACCGTCCGCAGCCATCTCGGCAATCTGCATGGGTGAGCCCTGATGCATATGCAGGGCGACTTCCGGGTACTGCTTGATGAAACTGCTGATGACCGGCGGCAGCGCATAGCGAGCCTGGGTATGGGTGGTAGCGATGGACAGCGTACCCTTCTTCTCGTTGGAGAATTCCTGGGCGATCTGCTTGATACTTTCGACCTTGCGCAGGATTTCGCCAGCGGTGTTGATGATGCGCTCACCTGCCGGAGTGACACGGGTCAGATGCTTGCCGCTGCGGGCAAAGACTTCAACACCCAGCTCATCCTCGAGCAGGCGGATTTGTTTGCTGATCCCCGGCTGAGAGGTGTACAGACTCTGCGCCGTCGCGGAGACGTTGAGGTCGTGGTGCGCCACTTCCCAGATGTAGCGCAGTTGTTGAAGCTTCATAGGTTTCCCTCGAATCAGCGGTAAGTCAGCGGCAGCAGGCAGCGACGGGATATAACTATATTAGTGGTTCTCGAAATAAAACTAGAACTATTTTGTTACATGCCGCTCCGAAACTGCCTACCATCAGCTTCACGTTTTCCTACGGCCGAGATGCTGCGAAAGTGGCACCATGTACACCGGCACCGCAGACAACTGCAGCAAGCGCACAGCCGTTCGACCAATCGGCACATCTACCCCGGCACCGGCGCTGTGGCTGCCGAAAATCAGCAAGTCCACGCTCAAACGTTGCGCCTGCTCCAGGATGACCTGCGCCGGATCACCCTGGCGCACCCGGACCGCCTTGATCACCGCCAGGTCCGCGTCCTCGCCCAGCTCCTCGCGAAAGTTCTCCAGCACACGCTGCTCGATGTTGGCCATCACCGTATTGACGCCCTCGCTATGCAACGCATCGAGCGTCTGCTCATCGAGGTAGCTTTGCAGGAGGGATTCGGCGAACTGCCCCATGGGTTCTACGGCATGAATCACATACAGTTCCGCGCCGAACGTGCGGGCCAGGGCCAAGGCATGCTGCATGACAAAAGGGGCGTAGACACCGAGGTCGGTGGCGTACAGCATGGAGCGGATCATTCGACCTCCTCGACTGCCGTGGCGGCAGAGCAAGCTTCAGCTTAGCAGCGCGCCGGACACTCGCTCGGCCGCCCGGCGCACTGCCAATGCGGGCTGTAGAGGTTTCAGCCGGCGCGATTGGCGCGATCGACGAAGGCCAGTGCCTGGTAGAGCATCTGCATGCGCGGCAGGCTGCACCCCGCAGCGCGCGCCCGGGCCAGAGGCTCGGCATAGATAGCCTGAAGTTCCAGCGGTCGCTGCTGGACGTGATCGTGGTACATGCTCGGCCAGTAGTCGGGCATCTGCTCGGTGACCCGGAACAAGTGCTCGGCATAACCGGCAGGCAGCTCGTGACCACAGGCGGCCGCCGCCTGAACCACCTCAGCCATCAACGCCCGAACAAGCTCACGACTGTCGGCATCGGCCATCAGCGGCGAGGTACTGGCACCAAGCAACACCGAAAGGCCGTTGTAGGGGACATTCCACACCAGCTTCTGCCAGCGAGCCTGGCCGAGGTCACCCATGGCCTGGGAGTCGATACCCGCGGCGCGGAACAGCCCGGCGCCCTCCTCTACGATGCTCACCCCCCCGTCGCTGGCGGGCCCGCTGTGATAGCCCAGGTTGACCGCACCCAGCGCCTGATGGCGTACCACACCAGGGCATACGCGGTTGACACAGATAAAGCATAAGCCACCGAGCAAGTGCAGATTGCCGGGCAACGCTGGCCGCAGCTGCTCCTCGACACCCAGCCCGTTCTGCAGCAGAACCACCTTGGCATCAGGTGCCGACGCCTGGGTGATCAGCGGCGCCATTTCGCCATTGCTGGTGGCCTTTGCACCTACCAGCAACCAATCGCACAGCGGCATGTCAGCAGCGCTGGAATAAGCCTGCACCTGCATGCGCAAGTCGCCGTGCACAGCGCTTTCCAGCCGCAGGCCATGCTCGCGAACCTCCGCAAATTCGCTGCGCAACAGGAAATGCACGTCAAACCCGGCCCGCGCCAGCATCAGGCCATAAAAACCGCCAATGGCACCACTGCCAATAATGCCAATGCGTGGTTTGCGAGGGTCCATGCTGATCTTCTGATGAATGTCGGTGTGCTTTTCTACACCGATTGAGGCATTTTGCGCACCCAAATAGCAGTACAAGCCTGTTGCAGCAGGGAAAAACCCTGCACAGGCGCGTTGCAGCCCATTGTCGCGCCCCCTGTAACGCGCTAAGGTTCGGCTCCCCGCTGCGAACATTCTTGCTGCTGGGCCGCACGGGGATTGCTGGCGGCCGGCACCGTGACCTGACGAGTAACACGATGGCTGATTTACCGATCGACGACCTAAACGTTGCCTCCAACGAGACCTTGATCACTCCCGATCAGCTCAAGAAGGAAATCCCTCTCAGCGCCAAAGCCTTGCAGACCGTTACTGCCGGCCGCGAAGTGGTGCGCAATATCCTCGACGGAAAAGACCATCGCCTGTTCGTAGTGGTCGGCCCGTGCTCGATCCACGACATCAAGGCCGCTCACGAATACGCTGAGCGCCTCAAAGTGCTGGCTGAGGAGGTTTCCGACACGCTGTATCTGGTAATGCGTGTTTACTTCGAGAAGCCGCGCACCACGGTCGGCTGGAAAGGCCTGATCAACGACCCTTATCTGGATGACTCTTTCAAGATCCAGGACGGCCTGCACATCGGCCGCCAACTGCTGCTGGATCTGGCCGAAATGGGCCTGCCAACCGCCACTGAAGCGCTCGACCCGATCTCGCCGCAGTACCTGCAAGACCTGATCAGCTGGTCGGCCATTGGCGCGCGCACCACCGAATCCCAGACCCACCGTGAAATGGCCTCGGGCCTGTCCTCGGCGGTCGGCTTCAAGAACGGCACCGATGGCGGCCTGACCGTGGCCATCAACGCCCTTCAGTCGGTATCCAAGCCGCACCGTTTCCTGGGCATCAACCAGGAAGGCGGCGTATCCATCGTCACTACCAAGGGCAACCCCTACGGCCACGTAGTGCTACGTGGCGGCAACGGCAAGCCGAACTACGATTCGGTCAGCGTTGCCCTGTGCGAACAGGACCTGGCCAAGGCGAAGATCAAGGCCAACATCATGGTCGACTGCAGCCACGCCAACTCCAACAAGGACCCGGCCTTGCAGCCACTGGTCATGGAGAACGTCGCCAACCAGATCCTCGAAGGCAACCAGTCGATCATTGGCTTGATGGTCGAAAGCCACCTGAACTGGGGCGCCCAGTCGATCCCGAAGAACCTGGAAGATCTGCAGTACGGCGTATCGGTCACCGACGCCTGCATCGACTGGTCTGCCACAGAGAACACCCTGCGCAGCATGCACGCCAAGCTCAAGGATGTACTGCCCAAGCGCAAGCGCGGCTGAACTTGGCCACAAAATGAAACGCCGGGCTTAGCCCGGCGTTTTCGCATGTGCAGTCAGCAGGTTCAGGCTTTACTCGAATGACGCTGCTTGCGCTCCATGTAGCGTTCGACGTACGAGCAGGAAGGAATCACCGTGTAGCCCATCTGGTCCGCGTACTCCAAGGCCCTTTCGGTCAGCGCTGCAGCGATGCCGCGGCCGCGCAGGGCGTTGGGGACGAAAGTGCGATAGATATCCAGCGTCTGCTTGCCCAGATCCATGTACGTCAGGTAGGCACGATGACCGTCCACGTTGGTCTCGAACTGATGACCGGCCTGGTCATGGTGGATGGTCAGCGCTTCACTCATCACTACTCCTCGCAGGCCTTTTGGGCAGACCTTTACCTTAATCGATGGTGATTATCCGGCAGAGGAACCAATGCGTGCAGCGCCTATGCCACCTCTTGCCCCTTGGACCGCAGGCCGATCGCAATGGTTCTGCCGGACCGGGCCATCAAATAGTAGGCGCGACACCCCGGATTGCTCAAGGTGGCATCGGTTAAAAGTCACGCCGATGAGCTCGAATCCCTGTACGAACTGGCCTGCAACATCAGCCGGACACTATTGGGCTTTAGACGTACACGGACCCTTAAAGTCACCGTTAGTTCAACAAAAAGTTCCCACACAACAATCGCTTGCGCCGCCTGCACAGCGTGCTCACAAAAATCCTGAGAATCTTGTCAAGCACCCTTGGGCAACATTTTTTTTACCGTTCTTGCGCTGAGTCAGTTTACTTACTACAAGTAATGGGTACTATGTACGCCGGCCAGTTTCTCTTTCCTGAGAGATGGCTATTTAATAGAAAGTCCTTGAAGGGGAACACGATGAACAACGTTCTGAAATTCTCTGCTCTGGCTCTGGCCGCAGTTCTGGCTACCGGTTGCAGCAGCGTATCCAAAGAAACCGAAGCTCGTCTGACTGCGACTGAAGACGCAGCAGCTCGCGCTCAGGCCCGTGCTGACGAAGCCTACCGTAAGGCTGACGATGCAATGGCAGCCGCTCAGAAGGCTCAGCAGACCGCTGACGAAGCCAACGAGCGCGCTCTGCGTATGCTGGACAAAGCCAGCCGCAAGTAATAGTCCTCACGGATTGTTAAGAAGCTGACCCACTTGCGGGGTCGGCTTTTTTATTGCCGCAACAAAAGTAGCCGACACAAATGAAAAAGCCTGCGCCAGGCGTTTAACCCGGGCAGGCTTCAGTCGTATCGCTCGAGGGCTTACTGCAGTTCTGGTGGAATGCTCGACACCATGGGGGCTGCACCCTGGTTGTCGACTGGCACGGCAATCTCTACCGGCATGCCATCCTCTGCAGCGACCACGTCGCGGACCATGTCCCAGTTCATACGCACATTGCTGGCCAGGTCTTCGCGCTTGAGCAGCGCGTTGATGACCGCAGTGTGCTTGTCGACTACCGACGGGTCGCCGTTGTCATCAAGCGGCGTGTGCGCCTCGAGGTATACCTTGCCACCACTGATTCCGAACTTGTAAGGCTCGTTGATGATACGCACCGGCGTACCGACCGGGACCATCTTCGACAGCTCCAGCACATTGTTGTTGAACATGCGGAAGCAACCATGGCTGGTACGCATACCAATGCCGAACTTCTTGTTAGAACCGTGGATCAGGTACCCCGGCACACCCAGGGTGAATTTGTACGGCCCCAGCGGGTTGTCTGGCCCGGCCGGAACCACGGTTGGCAGGATGTCACCGTCGGCGGCATGTTCGGCACGGATCGAGGCCGGTGGCGTCCAGGTCGGGTTTGGGGTCTTGGCAATGATCTTGGTGTTGGCGATGGGGGAACCCCAGCCTTCACGACCGATTCCCAGCGGGAAGGTGTACACCACACTCTGCCCTTTCGGGAAGTAGTACATCCGGTATTCCGCAAGGTTGATGACAACGCCCTCGCGGGGCCCCGGCGGAAGCACGTAACGGGTCGGCAGGATGATCTCGGTACCGGCGCCCGGCAGCCACGGGTCCACACCCGGGTTGGCGGCGATCATCTCCAGGTAGCCGAGGTCGTTGGCTGTACCGATGTCGGCAAAGGTGTCCTCGTACTTGGCCTTGATCACCTGCACCTGGCCAACGACGTCTTCACCCGGAGGCGGCAGCGGCAACTCCAGTGCAACGGCGGGGCCTGCTACCAGCAGGCCGGCCAGGGTCAGGCAGCGGGTGACGGCGGGAAAGCGCGGCAACATCCGGTAAATCCTTCGAAAGGTGGGTCAAGAGAATCGATTGTACACCCGCACCGAGCCAAGCGGGAGACACTGGTGGTTTCCATGCGTTTCAGATGATGAAAGGCGCTCTGAGTTTCAGGCCAAGGGCCGCATCAAAGCTGCGGCCATACCGGACGCATGCCGCGCCGCTGGGCTTCGAGAATCGCCCGACAGAGGTCGCACAGGCGGCCGTCACGATAGATGGAGCGCGGCACGCCGGACCAGCGTGGTTGTGCAGGCAGCAACCCGCCACAAAGGGTACGGTCGACCGGCACACCCAGCTCGAGCTGTCGGGCAACAAGGTGGACGCGGATTTCCTGGCAGGCGAACAGATCGAGTTGCTCATCGGGCTCGATCAGTTGGTAGGCATACAAGGACCAGGCAGGGCGCGGCATCGGGGGCTCTCGAAACGGGGGGCGCAACATTAGCCGAAAGCCGGCCCCGTTTAAAGCGTCAGAGCAAGGGTTTTATCGCTGGCCAGGCATTTTCCAGCAACCGCTGCTGGGCACCCTGCGCCGGATGGATGCCATCGGCCTGCATCATCTCCGGCACTCCCCCTACGCCCTCGAGGAAAAACGGCACCAGTGCCACCTGTTTCTCCGCTGCCAGCTGCTCATAAACCTTGGCGAACGCCGTGGTGTAGCGCACCCCATAATTGGGCGGCAGACGCATGCCCAGCAGCACGACCTTGGCCCCGGACTCGCGTGAGCGCTCGATCATCGAGGCAAGATTTTGTTGCAATTGCTCTGGAGGCTGTCCGCGCAGCCCGTCGTTGCCGCCCAATTCCAGCACCACTAGGCTGGGCTTGTGCGCTGCAAGCAGCGCAGGCAGCCGCGCCTGGCCCCCTGCACTGGTGTCGCCGCTGATCGAAGCGTTGACCACCTGATCATCGAAACCTTCGTCCCTGAGCCGGGTCTGCAACAAAGAGACCCACCCCTGGCGGGTATCCAGGCCAAAACCGGCGCTGATACTATCGCCAACAACCAGCAAGGTTCCCGCCGCTGCGCTCTGGGCCAGGCAATACAGGGCCAGACCGGCACTCAACCACCACACTCGCATTGGATTCTCCATGGGCCCCAGCATTCTCGTTGCGCAGAACCTTAGCAAAGTGGTCCCCAGTGCGGAAGGTGACCTGACCATTCTGCACGCACTGTCCCTGGACCTCGCCCAGGGCGACAGCCTGGCCATCGTCGGCGCCTCGGGCTCGGGCAAATCTACCCTGCTCGGGCTGCTGGCCGGCCTGGACCGCCCCAGCGCCGGCAAGGTGATACTCGCCGGACACGACCTGGGCCCACTGGACGAAGACCAACGCGCCAGGGTTCGCGCCGAACATGTCGGCTTTGTGTTCCAGTCGTTCCAGCTGCTCGACAGCCTCAATGCACTGGAAAACGTCATGTTGCCACTGGAACTGGACGGCCGTCGCGATGCTCGCGAACAAGCCCGCACCTTGCTTGAACGGGTCGGTCTGGGCAAGCGCCTGACCCACACGCCACGCCAGCTGTCCGGTGGCGAGCAGCAGCGGGTGGCGATCGCCCGCGCCTTCGCTGCCCAACCGGCGGTGCTGTTCGCTGACGAACCTACCGGCAACCTCGACAGCCATACAGGCGAGCGCATCAGCGACCTGCTGTTCGACCTGAACAAGGAGCGCGGCACCACCCTGGTTCTGGTTACTCATGACGAGCGTCTGGCCAGCCGCTGCAGGCGCCTGATACGACTGGAAGCAGGCCGCCTGGTGGCGCCGGTGGAGGCCTGATGAAACATATGCCGCTTTCCCGCCTGTGCGGCCTGGCGCTGCGCCAGTTGTTGCGCGACATCCGCGCCAGCGAAGTGCGCGTGCTGTTCTTCGCCCTGCTGGTGGCCGTTGCCGCCAGCACCGCCATCGGTTATTTCGGTGCCCGCCTCAATGGCGCCATGCAGTTGCGCGCCAGCGAGTTCCTCGGCGCCGACCTGGTATTGCAAGGCAGTGCGCCGGCGCGTCAAGAGCAGGTCGATGCCGGCACCGCCCTGGGGCTGCGCCACGCACGGGTCGTGGAGTTCACCAGCGTGGTCGGTGGTGATGCCGGCATTCAGCTGTCGAGCATCAAGGCCGCCGATGGCGCCTACCCCCTGCGTGGCCAGGTACGCAGTGCACCGGCGCCGTATGCCATGGAAACCCCCGGTGGCGGCCCGCCGCCGGGCGAGGTCTGGGTCGAACCGCGCCTGCTGGCTGCCCTTGGCCTGAGCATCGGCGACAGCATCGATGTCGGCATGAAGACCCTGCGCATGAGCCGCGTTCTGACCTACGAACCGGACCGTGCCAACAACTTTTATAGCCTCACCCCGCGGGTGATGATGAACCTTGCCGACCTGGAGGCCACAGGGGTCATTCAGCCCGGCAGCCGGGTCAGCTACCGTGAGCTGTGGCGCGGCGATGCGCAGGCCCTGGCGCAGTACCGTCAGGGGCTGGAGAAGAACCTGGCGGCGAACCAGCGCCTGCTCGACACCCGCGATGGCAACCGGCAGATCGGGGGCGCCCTGGGCAAGGCCGAACGCTACCTGAACATGGCCAGCCTGGTAGCGGTGCTGCTGGCAGGCGTCGCCGTGGCACTCTCGGCCAGCCGCTATGCAGCGCGGCGCCTGGACGCCAGTGCACTGTTGCGCTGCCTGGGGTTGTCCCGCCACCAGGCGCTGGGCCTGTACTGCCTGCAACTGGCCATGCTCGGCCTGCTGGCCGCGCTGGTCGGTGCCCTGCTCGGCTGGCTGGCGCAACTGGGCCTGTTCCGCCTGTTGCACGGTCTGCTGCCGAGCGTGGTGCCGCCTGGCGGCATCCTCCCGGCATTGGCCGGCATCGCCACCGGGCTGGTCGCACTGGCCGGTTTCGCCCTGCCCCCGCTCGCCGCCCTGGGCAAGGTGCCGCCACTGCGTGTACTGCGCCGCGACCTGCTGCCCGTGCCACCCAGCAGCTGGCTGGTCTACGGCGCCGCCCTGTTCGCGCTGGGCCTGATCATGTGGCGCCTGAGCCTCGACCTGCTGCTGACCTTCGCTCTGCTTGGCGGCGGGTTGCTTGCCGCGCTGGCACTGGGCGGCCTGCTGCTGCTTGGGCTGCGCAGCCTGCGGCAACTGCTGGCGGGCGCCCCGCTGCCCTGGCGCCTGGGCTTGGGCCAGTTGCTGCGCCACCCCATGGCTGCCGCGGGCCAGGCACTGGCGTTTGGCCTGATCCTGCTGGCCATGGCCCTGGTCGCCTTGCTGCGCGCCGAGCTGCTCGACACCTGGCAGGCACAACTGCCCAAGGACGCACCCAACCATTTCGCCCTGAACATCCTGCCCGACGACCGTGAGCCTTTTGCCCAGCGCCTGCACGAGGTGAACGCAGCCTCCGCACCGCTGTACCCGGTGACGCCTGGCCGGCTGATCCAGATCAACGAGCAACCCGTGCAACAGATCGTCAGCAAGGATTCCGCCGGCGAGCGCGCCGTTCAGCGCGACCTCAGCTTGACCTGGGCCGCCGACCTGCCCGCAGGCAATGCCTTGACCGCCGGCAACTGGTGGCGGGCGCTACCGGCTGGCGATGAAATCCCCGGCGTTTCGGTCGAAGCGGAACTTGCCGCCAGCCTGAAGGTGCAACTGGGCGACCTACTGACCTTCGACATTGGCGGCGAACAACGCCAGGCACGGGTCAGCAGCCTGCGCAGCGTGCACTGGGACAGCTTCCAGCCGAACTTCTACATGATCTTCCAGCCCGGCACCCTGCAGGGGCTGCCGACCACCTACCTGACCAGCTTCTACCTCGCGCCGGGTCATGACCTGGATGTGGTGGCCCTGTCGCGGGCGTTCCCGGCAGTGACCATCCTGCAAGTCGATGCCTTGCTGGAGCAGCTGCGCAGCATCCTCGCCCAGGTTACCCTGGCGGTGGAATATGTATTGCTGTTCGTCCTGGCGGCGGGGCTGGCCGTGCTGTTCGCAGGCTTGCAGGCAACGCTGGATGAACGCATTCGCCAAGGCGCATTGCTGCGCGCGCTTGGCGCTGCTCGACCGTTGCTGGTGAAAGCGCGGCGTATCGAGTTCGGGCTGCTGGGTGCGGCCAGTGGCGCCCTGGCAGCGCTAGGCTGTGAGTTGATTACCCTGGTGCTTTACCGCTATGCGTTCGACCTGCAGTGGGGCCCGCATCCGTGGCTGCTGATACTGCCGCTGGCGGGCGCACTACTGGTAGGCGGGGCTGGTGTGCTGGGGACTCGGCGGGCGCTTAATGCCAGCCCGTTGGCGGTGCTTCGGGAGGGGTAGCCTTGCAAGCTGCAAGCTGCAAGCATGGCCAATACGCCTCGGCTTGCAGCTGAACGCTTACTGTTCGTAACTTATGCTGCTTACATACCAGGTCGCTTCGCCGGTAGGTGTGTGCACCACCACCTCATCACCCTTCTCTTTCTTGAGCAGGGCCCGCGCCATCGGCGAATCGATCGAGATATAGTCATTGCGTCCATAGATCTCGTCGTACCCGACGATGCGAAACTTCAGGGTTTCGCCGTCATCATTTTCGATCTCCACCCAGGCACCGAAGAAGACCTTGCCCTCCTGCTGCGGCGAATAGGCAACCACCTTGACGTCTTCGAGGCGCTTGCGCAGGTATCGGACCCGACGGTCGATCTCACGCAGCAACTTCTTGTTGTACTGGTAGTCGGCATTCTCGCTGCGATCCCCCAGCGAGGCAGCCCAAGCCACCTTCTGGGTAATTTCCGGGCGATACACCCGCCACAGATGGTCCAACTCTTTCTTCAGAGCTTCATGGCCTTCTGTCGTGATGATATTGGTACTCAACAGCGGGATCCTCAGCGTCGGGTAATCAGGCCCTGGCGTGCGATGCGGGTGAGGTGGCCGATCACTTCGGCAGCATCCTGCGGGGCAGGTGCCTGGATCACCGCCAGATCGAAGCGGTCGTTGCCAAACTGCTCCAGCCGGCACGCGGTATCGGCAAACTGGATGAGGAAGGCGCGGGCCTGGCCTTTGCGACGGGACAAGCCTTCGAGATGACGCAAAAGAGTGGGCTGATGCTGGCCACCGAGCAGGATGCGCGGTGTACGGGTGGCCTGGCTGGCAGGCAGTGGGCTCAAGCAGACACTGGTACGTGGGCAACTCATGGAGTGTATCTCCGCCTCGCAAATCCCGCTGGGCAGCGGTGGGAGGCGTCACCGAACCAGCGCTTTAGCGGTATTTCGGATGACCCGGGGCTGGGCTTTCCTGCGCCCCGCAAGTAGCTGTTTAAATCGGCGCAGGCGGTATGCTAGAGCTACACGCGGCAAGCTGCAAGCCCCAAGCTGAAAGTCATCAACTTGAGGCCTGCAGCATGAGCTGTCAGCGGGCGATCAATCGGTCTACGGAGAAGCGACCAGCGCCTTCGATCAGTACCGCGACGGTACCCGCCAGCAACGCCAGGGCGAACTCATAGCCATTGTTGGACATGAACAGGCCGTTACCGATGTGCACCGAGAAGATTGCCACCACCAGCGTCACTGTCAACGCCAGAGCCGCCGGGCGAGCCAGCAGGCCGATCACCAGGGCCAGGCCGCCGAAGAACTCGGCGCTGCCGGACAACAGGGCCATCAGGTAACCGGGGGCCAGGCCGATGCTCTCCATCCACTGGCCGGTGCCCTCCAACCCGTAGCCACCGAACAGGCCGAAGAGTTTCTGCGCACCGTGCGCCATGAAGATGATGCCGACCAGGATGCGAATTACGCTCAGGCCCAGGCCGGCGCGGGTGGAGAGCAGTTTGATGATTGCGTTGTTCATTGGGTGACTTCCTTGAAAGCTGGGCTGTTGTGTTGGGATGGGCGCCATAGTAATCGACTTGACAGATATTTGAATCGCAAAAAACCCTGCATACCAATCAAAGAAATCGATTTATTAGCGCTTGGCCCTCCGCTCCAGCACCGCACGCTCACGGTTGAACGCCAGGAAGTACTTGTTCACGCTGTTGACGAAGTTCACCGGCCCCATGCCCACCTGCTCCATCGCGACCCGTTCGGTCTGAAAGAACCATTGATTGCCATTGAGGCCACGCTTGCGAGCCTCGACACGCATGGCCTGGACCCGCTCGGGCCCAAGGTTGTAGGCGGCCAGCACAAAGGCCATGCGCTCACGCTCGTTGATCTGCGGGCTGGCAAAGAACTTGCGGCGGATCAACGCCAGGTAACGGGCGCTGGCCTGGACATTGCCATCCACCGTTGCGGTATTGCTGACCCCGACCCGTTGGGCAGCTGCAGGAGTGATCTGCATCAGGCCATGCGCCCCGCCACTGCCGCGCGCCGCCGGGTTGAGGGTCGACTCCTTGAAGGCCAACGCAGCAAGGTTCAGCCAGTCGATCTGTTGCGCCTGGCCATGTTTCTGCAGCACCGCGCGCACAGAAGCCAGGCGCTGACGGTCCTTGCGCGCAAGCGGGTTGTGCACGCGGTACTGGCGCCGGTAGATGCGCTCGAAGGCAGCGTCCTGGTTCTCCGGCGCACGGTAGCCCTGCAAAAAACGATCGACCGTGGCCTGCAGCAGCGTCGCATCACGCCGCACATACCAGCGCATGGCTTGCGGCGGGCCCAGTTGCAGGCGGCTATCCAGGCGCAGGCGTGGCATTACCCGAGCCCAGCGCAGCGCGATCGGCCGCTCCACCACGGTCAGGTGATAGATGCCGGCCTGGACCATCTCCAGCACGTCCTCCACCGCCAGGGTCGAATCGACCCACTCGATCTTGACGGGCGGGCGCTTGCGCAGCGCCAGGTGCTGGTTGATCTGCTGGATCAGCGCGCCGGCGGCACTGGCACTGGTCAGCGCCACGGTGCGCCCGGACAACTGCTCGACACGGGTGAAACTGCGCTCGCCCTTGCGCCCGACCAGCCACAGCGGCACTTGGTCCAGGACCGGAGCACTGCTGTTCACGCCACCGACCAGGCTCGGGTCGAGCAATTCGCCCGGGGCGGCAAGGTCGCCCTCACCGCGCTGCAGGGCCCCGAGTAGTTGCTCTTTGGCTCTGGGGATGAGTTTGAGCTGCACCTGTTGCCCGTCGCCGGCCCGAGCGTTGAGGTAATGCTCAAGCGCACGCAAGCGGTAGTACTCGATACCGACGGGCTCGCCCTTGACCTCACCGGAGCTATTGCGACTTTGATTGACCAGTACCCGCAGCACCTTGCTGCTGCGGATCTGTTCAAGGTCACGGGCCTTGCTCACCGGCACGTTCTGCTGCGGCCCCGGCAGGCGTGCGTAGGCGGGACCGACGCTCATCAGGCCAAACGCCAGCAGCAGGGCGAGCAGGTATCGCAGCATGCGAAAACGTATCCGAGGTCGGTGGGCAGCATCCATGTGTACGAGCAACTCGTGATAAATGACGGTAAAAGACCATGGCAACAGCCTGAAGTTCTTGGCTTTTTCCCGAAAATCGCGCTTTTTGCTATGCTGGCCGTCCCGCGGCACGAGGTAGCACCATGCAACTGATCGATATCGGCGTCAACCTGACCAATAGCAGTTTCCACGACCAGCAGGCCGCCATTGTCGAGCGCGCCATCGAAGCCGGCGTAGTCCAGATGATCCTTACCGGCACCAGCCTCGCGGTCAGCGAGCAGGCGCTTGAACTGTGCCAGCAGCTGGATCCCGCCAGCGAGCACCTGTTCGCCACAGCCGGCGTACACCCGCACGACGCCAAAGCGTGGGACGCCAACAGCGACCAACGACTGCGCCAGTTGCTGAGTGAAGCGCGTGTGCGCGCCGTAGGCGAATGCGGGCTGGACTTCAACCGCGACTTCTCCCCTCGCCCACTCCAGGAAAAAGCCTTGGAAGCTCAGTTGGCGCTGGCCGCCGAGTTGCGTCTGCCAGTGTTCCTGCATGAGCGTGATGCCAGCGAGCGCTTGCTGGCGATTGTGAAGGACTACCGTGACCACCTGCCGGCCGCCGTGGTGCATTGCTTCACCGGCGAGCGTGACGCACTGTTCGCCTACCTGGACATGGATCTGCACATTGGCATCACCGGCTGGATCTGTGACGAACGCCGCGGCACGCACCTGCATCCGCTGGTGGGAAATATCCCACAAGGGCGCTTGATGCTGGAAAGTGATGCCCCGTACCTGCTGCCGCGCAGTCTGCGACCGAAACCGAAGAGCGGGCGCAACGAGCCGGCGTTTTTGCCAGAGGTGCTGCGGGAGGTAGCGTTGCACCGGGGTGAACGAGTTGAAGAGACCGCGGCGCACACTACCGCAACGGCTCGGGCATTCTTCCAGCTGACCTGAGCTTGATCGGGCATAAACGATTTGTTGATACACGTCAAAACCTCCCAGGCGTGGGCGGGCACAATGATGGCACCTTGCCAATAATGTTTCCGCTCAACTCAGAGAAGACCTGCCCATGGGTGCCTGGCTTAGCAATATTTCCCTGAAGTACAAGTTCTGGGCCGTCAACGCAGTGGCCTTTGTCACCACCCTGATGCTGGTGCTTTATGCCGTGCACCTGGAGCAGCGAGCCCGCGCTGAAGCTGTGCAGATCCAGGCGCAATCCCAGGCACAGCTGCTGGCCGCCTGGCCGCAAGGGCTTGCCCTGCCCCGCCAGGCCAACGTGATCACCTGGCAACCCGGCCAAACTCCGACCTTTGCCGGCCAAAGTCTGGATGCCCTGCGCCATGCACAGGGCTGGGTAACACTCCCGGCCGACTGGATCCTGGGCGACAACCCACTACGCGGCGCCCAGGTACTGCGCCATGGCGACCAGCAGGTGGCGGTACTGGCCCAGGCACCGAGCGTGCGCCAGGTGTTCTTCGAGCGTTTTGCCAACTACGCCGTCTGCGTACTGATCCTTATGCTGGCAATGCTTTGCGCCTCGCAGCTGCTGATCCGCTTCCTGCTGAGCCAACTCAACACCCTCAAGGATGTCATGCTCCACGTGGAAAAAACCGGTGACCTGTCGGCCCGCGTGCCCCTGGCTTGTGGGGACGAGGTGGGCCAGATGGCAGGCGCCTTCAACGCCATGCAGTCGACCTACCACCGCGTGGTCAGCACCGTGGCACGCACAGCCGCGCAACTCGATTCGGGCGCCGCGCGCCTAGCCACAAGCATGAATGAGGTTCGCCACGGCATGCTCGGCCAGCAGAGTGAGACCGACCAGGCAGCCACGGCGATCAACGAGATGTCCGCCACCGTGCACCATATCGCCCAGCATGCCGGTGCTACCCGCGACCTGTCGCAGACCGCCGACACCCTCGCTGGCAGCGGCAAGAATGTGGTCAACCGGGTGCAGGATTCGATTGCCGGGCTATCCAGCGGTGTGCAGCAGACCGCCGAAATGATCCGCCAACTGGCCGAGGACAGCCAGAAGATCAATGGCGTGGTCAACGTCATCCACAGTATTGCCGAACAGACCAACCTGCTGGCGCTAAATGCCGCCATCGAAGCAGCGCGCGCCGGCGAAATGGGCCGTGGCTTTGCGGTGGTCGCAGATGAAGTGCGTAGCCTGGCCAAACGCGTGCAAACCTCCACCGACGAGATCACCGGCATGGTTGCCGACCTGCAAGCCGGTACCCGCGATGCGGTGGAGTTCATGCAGGAAAGCTCTTACAAAGCTGACGACTGCGTGCGCCAGGCCCAGGAAGCCGGCGCAGCGCTGGCCGAGATCACCGGCGCCGTGGCGCAGATGCGCGAGAGCAACACCCAGATAGCCGTCGCCGCCGAGCAGCAAAGCCAAGTGGCTGAAGAAATGAACCGGGCAGTAGTCAGCATCCGTGACGTTACGGAGGAAACCGTGCAGCAGACTGTCGATTCGGCCACCACCAGCAGCGAACTGGCTACCCTGGCCGGCGAGCTGAACAAGGCCATCGGCCAGCTCAAACTATAGTCACCATAGCTAGCCTCGATTGGCTGTGAACACAGGGCCGCACTAAGCTTTGGGCATGACCGCGAGGAACTGCCCATGAGCAAACGACTGCCCAACTTGCCCGCCTGGCAATGGCGCGGCTATCACCACAACCACCGCCACCCGACCAACCTGGTGCTGCACCTGATTGCAGTGCCGCTGTTCATCCTTGGCGCTTTGCTGGTGCTTTCAGGCTTGTTCGCCCTGGACCTTGGCCAGATTGCTGTCGGCATCATTTCCCTGATCGCCGGCCTGGGCCTGCAGCGTCAGGGCCATCGCCTGGAGGCCGAGCAGCCAGAACCATTCGCCAACCGCAAGGACGCCATGCAGCGCCTGCTGACCGAACAGTTCATCACCTTTCCGCGCTTTGTGCTCAGTGGTGCCTGGTGGCGAGCCTGGCGGGAGCGGCACAAGCATCGGAATTGAATCTCAAGCAAACACCGTAACTGTCTGCCGGCTCAATGCCAGCAGCTCACCTTCAGCCGTCCACAGGGCGGCTGCAGCATGCCCGTAACCATCGCGCGCGTATTCGGTCTCGACGCAGTAGCGGCACCAGTCCAACGTCGACAGTCTGGCAACCGGCTGGATGAACTCAATGGTCCACGTCAGCGTGCTGCCTGCTGCCGGCTGCTTCAGGTAAGGCAAGAGGCTGGGCGGCCAGGCATCGACAAGCGCTAACAGGTGGGCCTCGTTGACCTGCTCCTCGGCAACATCTTGCAAGCGCACCCAGCCGCCCATGTGCCGTGATTGATTACCGCTGAACGGCAGCCCACCAACCGCCCAGCGCAACGCAACATGGCGCATGAACTCTGGTGTGACGCCTTTGATGTAAGGAAGCACAGGGGCAGCATCCTCAAGCGCTTTCATCTCCATGGCCGGCACTGCCGGAACATCTACCACCGATACCCGCCCGGCGCCGAAATTGCCCTGCACCAAGGTCACCACCTGGCCATCCTGCACCGCTCGACCAAGCAGGGTGCTGACGGCTTTGCCCTCGCGCAGCACTTCGACTTCAAAACGGGTTGGCACGTCGGGAGCTGCCGGGGCGACGAAACTGATGGCCAGGGAACGCACAGGGCGGCTATCGGCAAGCTTCAGGCGCATGGCCTCATACACCATGGCGGCCATCAGGCCACCGAATACGGCACGCCCTTGGGCCCAGTTGGGCGGGACACTGACGCCGTCGGGGTTTGCTCGCACGGCGTCGAGCAGTTGGTTGAAATTCATGGGCCGGCTCCTGCAGCGGCGAAAGGTGTCAGCCAATACTATCGAGCAACCTTGCGTCGAACAGCCCGCATATCGGTCATTTGCCGGGCTTGCGCCGCTCCAGCGCTGCCTGCAAGGCAGCCAGTGTCACATCGGACTGACGCTCGGCATCATTGAGCTCCTGTTCCCAATCGACCTTGCAGGGCGCGAGGTCCGCATGCGATCGAGCCTGCAACAGCCATTGCAAGCGATCATGCCAGTTACCCAAATCGCTCTGGGCTTGTTTTAGCATGCGCTGCAGCGGCTTGCCGGCATGATCGAGTTGCGGATAGGCCTGGTCGCCATAGCGCACACGCTTGATCAACAGCCGCAGGCGGTGGCGGTCGTGGGCCGGGTCCTGCAAGGCTTCCTGCAGCTTGCGCCATTGCTTGACCAGGCGTTTGTCGACGCGCTTGCGCAGTGACTTCGCCAACCCTTCACGGCCCGCTGCGCGCAGGAACAGCGGGAAGGCATCGAGGATGGCAAGTACACGGCTCAGCTGCGCGCTGGTGGCCACGCCGGCAAAGGTGGCAGCCCGCCCTTGCAGACGCCGCTGCCCCGCCTGGGCAACGCCGCGCTTGATCAACTCGGCCGCCAGTACCTCACGGTCACGTAGCGGTGTGGTCAAGCTACCAAGGGCTTTCGCAGCGTCCTCCAACTGCTCGACCCCCGGCAAGCCCCTCAGCGGCCGCAACAGGCTGCGCAAACGCCTCAGGCCTATGCGCAGATCGTGCAAGGCCTCGCTGTCGGTATCGGCAGCAAGGCGCTCGCGACAAGTCAGCAGGCGCACCTGCAAGGCCACTACCTGGGCAACCACATGGTCGAGCATGCTGGACATACAGCGCTCCTCGGTCAGCGCCCGGCGCGCGACTCACGAATGTAGAAACGCGCCTTTTCGGCTTTATTGGTGCAACCTTCGAAACCTTCGAACTGCTGCTGGGTCTTGGCCCCGGTCAAAAGCGACAAAGCCTTGGAATAGCTGACAGTACCGGCAAAGCCTTCAGCCTTGGCCAAGTCAAGCTCCTTCCAGGCGGCATCGAGCTGCGACGCGCAGCTGTCACGGTAAGCCGTCTTGCCCGCACAGCCGGCAAGGGCCAGGGCAATCAGAGGAAGGCAGATCCAGGCTTTCATCGGTAATACCTCAGAGGTTCAAATAGAGTGGCTGTTCGACGCGCGGGCACCTGAAAAGTGCCGCGTCCGGCACGTTTTGCCTAGAGTCTACATTGAAGCACAGGCAACGCTCGGTGCATTGTAGGACCATGGATGCAAAAGCCGGGGAAGATCATGAGCAAACGTGTAGCACTGGTGTTGGGATCGGGGGGCGCTCGGGGCTATGCCCATATAGGCGTGATCGAGGAAATCGAACGGCGCGGCTACGAGATCGCCTGCATTGCCGGCTGCTCGATGGGCGCGGTGGTCGGGGGAATATACGCGGCAGGCAAACTGGATGAATACCGCAACTGGATCGAAAGCCTGGATTACCTGGACGTACTGCGTCTGGTCGATGTCAGCTTCCGCCTTGGTGCCATTCGTGGCGACAAGGTGTTTGGGCAGATCCGCAAGATCGTTGGCGAAATCAATATCGAGCAATTGCGCATCCCCTACACGGCGGTGGCCACCGACCTGACCCACCAGCAGGAGATCTGGTTCCAGGAAGGCTGCCTTCACCAGGCAATGCGCGCTTCGGCGGCAATTCCAAGCCTGTTCACGCCGGTAATGCAAGGCAACCGCATGCTGGTGGACGGCGGCATCCTCAATCCGCTGCCGATCGTGCCGGTAGTGTCCAGCCACTGCGACATGATCATTGCGGTGAACCTCAACTCCACCAACCAGAAGCAGTACCAGTTGCCTGTCATCGAGCGGCCGGCAGCATTCAGGATGCGCTTTGACGCGCTGATCAATTCGCTGGGATCGCGCATGCCGTTTCGGCGCAAGCCCGCCGAGGAACTGATGCGCATAGAGCAGGAGATCACCGGCGAGGGCCTGGTTCCACCCAACCCCTGGCTGACCGATGCGGCCGACCCAGAAGCCCAGCAACCGGCGGCGGCACCGCAGAGCGAGGGCGCGCCAAAATCAGCCACAGGGTCGATCATCGTCGACAACGTGGGGCCAGCTTCGCTACTGGACCTGATCAACCAGAGTTTCGAGGTGATGCAGACGTCGTTGGCGCAATACAAGATCGCGGGGTATCCACCGGACGTGCTGATCAACGTGCCCAAGCGGGTCTGCCGATTCTTCGAGTTCTACAAGGCGCCGGAGCTGATCGCCTTGGGCCGGGAGATTGCGCGCGATACGCTGGATAACTATGAGGGCGAGAAGCGCTGAGGCGAACCCGGCGCTTACGCCCATGCCACAGAAACGAAACAGGCCGCATCATGCGGCCTGTTTCGTTACCAGACAGTCACTCAGTAGCGAGTGATGTCCGCGCTGCCTTCCAGCTGCTTGCGGTATGCCGCAAAGTCCTGCTGGCCCGCACGCGAAGCGAGGTAGCGGCGAATCTGCTGCTTCTCTTCATCGCTGGCGGCCGCGCCTTCGTTGACACCCTTGAGCTGCAGCACGACCAGGCTGCCATCGGCCAGAACCACGCTGCCATATACCGGCTTGTCCTTGGCTTGCGGCTTGGCCAGGCGGAACAGCGCCTGCAACTCGGCCGGGTCGATACCGTCCTGGTTGCGGGTGACTGCTTCGTAGGCCTTCCAGCTCTGGCCTTCCTGGGCAGTACCGGCAGCGACGGAGCCGTCACGCAGGCCGGCGATCAGTTTGTCCGTCTTGGCCTTGAGCTCGGCGGTTGCCTTCTCCTTGGCCAGGTGTTCGCTGATGGACTTGGCTACGGCTTCGAGCGGCATCTGCTCCGGTTTACGGTGCTCCTTGACGCGCAATACCACGGTGGTTTCCGGGTCCAGCTCGATGGCGGTGCTGTTGGCAGCCTCCTCCAGCACTTCCTCGGAAAACGCAGCCTGGACCACGGCACGGTTGGCCGTGATGCCTTCACCGCCTTCACGGCCGAATGGCGCCGACGTATGTACCTTGAGGTTCAGGTCCTGGGCCGGCTGGGCCAGGTCGGCAGCCTCGTAGGCAGCATCCTGCAGCTGCTTGCTGGCATCGACATAGCGCTGCTCGACCAGCGGAGTCTTCAGGTCTCGGGTGAGCTTGTCCTTCAGGCTGGCAAAACTCGGGACTTCCGGCGCCTGTTTGCCCAGCAGCTTGATCAGGTGATAACCGAACTGGGTACGAACCGGTGCCGAAACCTGACCATCGTCGAGCTTGTACAGAGCGTCCTCGAAGACCGGGTCATACACACCCGGACCGGCGAAGCCAAGGTCGCCACCGCTGTTGGCCGAACCCGGGTCCTGGGAGAACTCCTTGGCCAGTTTGGCGAAGTCTTCACCTTTGGCCAAGCGTTGCTCGACCTCTTCGATGCGGGCCTTGGCCTGGGCATCGGTGACCTTGTCATTGACCTCGATAAGGATGTGCGCAGCGTGGCGCTGTTCGGCCAGGTTGGCGATTTCCTTCTCGTACTGGGCCTTGAGCTCGTCGTCGGTAACCTTCACCTGATCGAAGAAGGCCGACTTCTTCAGCTCGACATAGTCGATGACCACTTGATCCGGCGTCATGAACTCTTTGGCGTGCTGTTCATAATGGGCCTTGACCTCGTCATCGCTGACCTTGACTGCGGCCGGGTTGGCCTTGAAGGTCAACGAAGCGAAGTCGCGGGTCTGGTTTTCCAGGCGAGCGAAGGCGTCGACCTGCTGGTCGGTAACGAAGCTGCTGCCGGCAATGCCGGTGCGTACCTGGCCGATCAGCATTTCTTCGGCGAGCATCTCGCGGAACTGCAAACGGCCATAGCCCATCTGTCGGATGACCTGGTCGAAACGGTCGGCGTTGAACTTGCCATCCACCTGGAATTCCGGCGTCTGCAGGATTACCTGATCCAGCGCGGCCTCACTGAAGGCGAACTTGGCATCTTTGGCACCCTGCAATAGCAGTTTGCGTTCGATAAGCCCTTTGAGCGCAGCATCTCGCAGCAATTTCTCGTCCAGCAGTGCCGGGTCGAAATCCTTGCCCAGCTGTTGCATCAGCTGGCGGCGCTGCATGTCGGCCGCCTGGCTCAGCTCATTCTGGCTGATGGTCTGGCCGTTCACCTTGGCGGCGTCCTGGCTATGGCTGGCGGCCTGGAAAATGGCCTCGAAGCCGGTCAACGCCATCAGCACTACGATGAGGCCGATGATGGTCTTGGCAATCCAACCTTGTGAATTGTCCCTGATATTTTGCAGCATGCGTCCCCCAGAAACGGCTGTACCACTGCGTCGACAACCGCGGAGCGTGGGTAGAATCCTGATAAAAGAAAGGCGCATCCGAGGATGCGCCTTTTCTTAGCAAACGTGTCAGGCGGGAACGTTTGCGACCCGCCTTCAGCGTGCTCGGACCTGGCCAGGCCTGGTCCGGCTGAAAGAGACGACTTAGTTGACGGCGTCTTTCAGGCCTTTGCCAGCCTTGAAACCTGGAACCTTGGCAGCAGCGATCTTGATGGTCTTGCCAGTTTGCGGGTTACGGCCATCGCGCTCTGCGCGCTCTTTCACCGAGAAGGTACCGAAGCCAACCAGAACGACGTCGTCGCCTGCTTTCAGGGCACCAGTTACGGAGTCAATTACTGCGTCCAGCGCGCGGCCGGCTACAGCTTTCGGGATGTCAGCAGATGCGGCGATAGCGTCAATCAGTTCCGACTTGTTCACTCTAAGTCCCCTTATTTCTCTATTGAGTTTGTTTCTAAGTATGTAATGAAAAGCTTATGAAACGAGCGCTGGGTGGCCTGGTGACAATAGCGTGCCGCTTTATAGCAAGGCCCCGAAAATACTGTCAAGGAAAGCCCCCCAGCCAAAAACTACTAATGCGTGCTAATTCGTTCCTTAGCATCGCCGTCGCGCTTTTCATCTTTCGCGACAATCTCAGGAGCCACATCTGGCAAGGGCTCCGGGGCGTATTGCAGCGCAATTTGCAGGACTTCGTCAATCCATTTGACCGGTTTGATCTGCAGATCCTGTTTGATATTTTCCGGAATCTCCTTCAGATCGCGAACATTCTCCTCTGGAATGATCACTGTCTTGATCCCGCCACGGTGCGCCGCCAGCAGTTTTTCCTTCAACCCGCCAATGGCCAATACCTGCCCACGCAAGGTGATTTCACCGGTCATGGCAACATCTGCTCGCACCGGAATCTGCGTCAGGGCCGACACCAGCGCCGTGCACATGCCGATACCGGCGCTCGGACCATCCTTGGGCGTGGCACCCTCGGGCATATGGATGTGCACGTCGTGCTTCTCATGGAAGTCGGCGGCTATCCCCAGGCTGCGAGCGCGGCTACGGACTACAGTTTGCGCGGCGGTAATCGACTCGACCATGACGTCGCCGAGCGAACCGGTCTTGATCAGTTGGCCCTTACCAGGGATAACCACCGACTCGATGGTCAGCAACTCGCCCCCCACCTGGGTCCAGGCAAGGCCGGTCACCTGGCCTATCTGGTCCTGCTGCTCGGCCAGGCCGTAGCGGAACTTGCGCACTCCCAACAGGTGCTCGAGCTGCTCACTCGTCACTTTGACCTTGACCTGCTTCTGGCCGGTATGTTCCTTGACGACCTTGCGGCAGACCTTGGCAATCTGCCGCTCCAGGCCACGCACACCGGCTTCGCGGGTGTAGTAACGGATGATGTCGCGGATCGCCGAGGTGTCGATCTCGAGCTCTTCCTTCTTCAAACCGTTGGCCTTGACCTGCTTGGGCGTCAGGTACTTGACCGCGATGTTGATCTTCTCGTCCTCGGTGTAACCCGGCAGGCGAATGACTTCCATGCGGTCAAGCAGCGCCGGCGGGATGTTCATCGAGTTCGAAGTGCACAGGAACATCACGTCCGAGAGGTCGTAATCGACCTCCAGGTAGTGGTCGTTGAAATTGTGGTTCTGCTCGGGATCGAGCACTTCCAGCAGTGCCGAGGCCGGGTCACCACGCATGTCGCTGCCCATCTTGTCGATCTCGTCGAGCAGGAACAGCGGGTTGCGCACACCCACCTTGGTCATCTTCTGGATCAAGCGGCCTGGCATCGAACCGATGTATGTCCGACGGTGGCCGCGGATCTCGGCCTCGTCACGCACTCCACCCAGGGCCATGCGTACGAACTTGCGATTGGTAGCGGCGGCGATCGACTCGGCCAGCGAGGTTTTGCCCACGCCTGGTGGGCCGACCAGACACAACACCGGGCCGCGAATTTTCTTCACGCGCTTCTGCACGGCGAGATATTCGAGGATGCGCTCCTTGACCTCTTCAAGGCCATAGTGGTCGGCATCGAGAATTTCCTCAGCCTTGGACAAATCCAGCCGAACCTTGCTCTGGGCCTTCCACGGCACCTGCACGAGCCAGTCGAGGTAGGTTCGCACAACGGTGGCTTCGGCCGACATCGGCGACATCTGCTTGAGTTTGTTCAGCTCGGCCTGAGCTTTGGTCAGGGCGTCTTTCGGCAGGCCGGCAGCTTCAATGCGTTTTTTCAGCTCTTCGACTTCGTTGTGGCCTTCGTCGCCATCACCGAGCTCTTTCTGAATGGCCTTCATCTGCTCATTCAGGTAGTACTCGCGCTGGCTGCGCTCCATCTGTTTCTTGACCCGGCCACGGATACGCTTCTCGACCTGCAGCAGGTCGATTTCCGCATCCAGCATCGCCAGCACATGCTCGACACGGGTGGACAAATCGACGATCTCGAGAATTTCCTGCTTCTGCTCGATCTTCAGCGCCATGTGTGCGGCCATGGTATCGACCAGGCGCCCAGGCTCCTCGATGCTGTTCAGTGACGACAACACTTCGGCGGGGACTTTCTTGCCCAACTGTACGTACTGCTCGAACTGAGACAGCAGCGTGCGCACGAAGACTTCCGACTCGCGCTCAGCGGCATCGGTTTCGTCGATCAGGGAAACTTCGGCACGGATGTGCCCTTCAACTTCGGTAAAGCGCTCAACCGCACCACGCTGCTCGCCCTCGACCAGCACCTTGACGGTGCCATCCGGCAGCTTCAGCAGTTGCAGAACGGTAGCGACGGTACCGACGCGGTACAGGGCGTCTTCGCCCGGATCGTCGTCGGCGGGGTTTTTCTGGGCCAGCAGAAGGATCTGCTTCTCGCCAGTCATCGCAGCCTCAAGGGCCTCGATGGACTTCTCACGCCCCACGAACAGTGGGATGACCATGTGCGGGTAAACAACGACATCGCGCAATGGCAAAAGAGGCAAGTCGAGGGTGGTCTTCATGATTTCGCCTCTACAGCGGCCTTATGGCCGGAAACCGGTGGAAATGATGCTTGGACCTAATGTGGGGGCACGCTTGGGAAATTACAAGCGCTTGCATAGGAAAAGCAGAAAGGGGCCCGCATGGGCCCCTTTCTTGCTTGCTGCCACCCAACCGACTCAGGCGTCGGGTGCGGCCTTGGCTTGCGGCTCGCTGTTCTCGTAGATCAGCAAAGGCTGCGAAGTGCCTTCGATGACGCTTTCGTCGATCACCACCTTGCTGACTTCCTTCTGCGAAGGAATCTCATACATGGTGTCGAGCAGCACGCCTTCGAGGATCGAACGCAGGCCACGGGCGCCAGTCTTGCGCTCCAGAGCTTTGCGTGCGACGGCCTTGAGCGCATCACTGCGGAACTCCAGGTCCACGCTTTCCATCTCGAACAGCCTGGCGTACTGCTTGGTCAGAGCGTTCTTCGGCTCGGTGAGGATCTGCATCAGCGCGGCCTCATCCAACTCGTCGAGGGTTGCCAGAACCGGCAGACGGCCGACGAACTCGGGGATCAGGCCAAACTTGACCAGATCATCCGGCTCGACTTCACGCAGCGATTCACCAACCTTCTTGCCCTCTTCCTTGCTGCGCACTTCAGCGCCAAAACCGATACCACCCTTGGTGGAGCGGTTCTGGATGACCTTTTCCAGACCAGAGAAGGCGCCACCGCAGATGAACAGGATGTTGCGGGTGTCTACCTGCAGGAATTCCTGTTGCGGGTGCTTGCGCCCCCCTTGCGGCGGAACGGAGGCAACGGTGCCCTCGATCAGCTTGAGCAGTGCCTGCTGCACGCCCTCACCCGAAACGTCACGGGTGATCGACGGGTTGTCCGACTTGCGCGAGATCTTGTCGATCTCGTCGATATAGACTATGCCCATTTGGGCCTTTTCCACATCGTAGTCGCACTTCTGCAGCAGTTTCTGAATGATGTTCTCGACGTCCTCACCCACGTAACCGGCTTCGGTCAGGGTGGTGGCGTCGGCAATGGTGAACGGCACGTTCAACAGGCGAGCCAGGGTTTCGGCGAGCAGGGTCTTGCCCGAGCCTGTAGGCCCGATAAGCAGGATGTTGCTCTTGCCGAGTTCAACCTCGTCACCTTTCTTGTCACGCTGGTTCAGGCGCTTGTAGTGGTTGTACACCGCTACCGAAAGCACCTTCTTGGCGCGTTCCTGACCAATCACATACTGGTCCAGGATGCCGCTGATTTCTTTCGGCGAAGGCAATTTGTGCGCGCTGCTTTCGGCCTGGGCTTCCTGCACCTCCTCACGGATGATGTCGTTGCACAGGTCGACGCACTCGTCGCAGATAAATACCGAGGGCCCGGCAATCAGTTTGCGCACTTCGTGCTGGCTTTTGCCGCAGAAGGAGCAATAAAGCAATTTGCCGCTGTCCTCGCCGTTACGGGTGTCAGTCATTCGATCGATCCAATCCGGTAGGCTTGCAACACAAGATGAAGGCAATTGCGGGCTTTTTCAAGTCCGCAGGTAGGCGCCTTGGGCACCTACCTGCTCTGGCACCTGGGTTCAGGATGCCAGTTGCCGCTTGTCGTATACCGAGTCGATCAGGCCGTACTCGGCCGCGCGCGAGGCGCTCATGAAATTGTCACGCTCGGTGTCGCGCTTGATGGTCTCCAGATCCTGGCCGGTGTGGTAGGCCAGCAGCTCGTTCAGACGCGCCTTGATGTTGAGGATTTCCTGGGCGTGGATCTCGATATCGGTCGCCTGGCCCTGGAAGCCGCCGAGCGGCTGGTGAATCATCACCCGCGAGTTAGGCAGGCAGTGACGCTTGCCCTTGGCGCCGGCGGCCAACAGGAAGGCCCCCATGCTGCAGGCCTGGCCGATGCAGATGGTCGAGACGTCCGGCTTGATGAATTGCATGGTGTCGTAGATCGACATGCCAGCCGTTACCGAGCCACCTGGGGAGTTGATGTAAAGATGGATATCCTTGTCCGGGTTTTCCGCCTCAAGGAACAGCATCTGTGCCACTACCAGGTTGGCCATGTAGTCCTCTACCGGGCCGACCAGGAAGATCACTCGCTCCTTCAACAGGCGCGAATAGATGTCATAGGCACGTTCGCCACGGGCGGACTGCTCGATAACCATCGGGACCAGGCCGCCTGCGGCCTGGATGTCAGAGCTCTGCTGAATATAAGAATTGCGGGACATGTCCTGCGCTCACTCCCAAATAGTCATGGCTTGAATACGCACAAGCCAGCGCGAAGGCTGGCTTGTGGGGGTTTCCTACGAGAGGGCCGCCTTACTCAGCTTCGGCAGGCGCCTGCGCTGGTTTTACGGCTTCTTCGTACGAGACCGATTTGTCGGTCACAGTAGCTTTCTGCAGAACAGTATCTACAACTTGCTCTTCCAGCACAACCGAACGCACTTCGTTCATCTGCTGGTCGTTTTTAAGGTACCAAGCGATGACCTGCTCAGGCTCCTGGTAAGCCGAAGCCATTTCTTCGATCATTTCGCGAACCTTGCCTTCGTCCGGCTTCAGCTCGAACTGCTTGACCACTTCGGCGACGATCAGGCCCAGCACCACACGGCGCTTGGCTTGCTCTTCGAACAGCTCGGCTGGCAGCTGCTCAGGCTTGATGTTGCCACCGAACTGCTGAACAGCCTGGACGCGCAGGCGGTTGACTTCATTTTCCAGCAGAGCTTTTGGCACTTCGATCGGATTGGCGGCCAGCAGACCGTCCATGACCTGGTTCTTCACCTTGGTCTTGATCGCCTGACGCAGTTCACGCTCCATGTTCTTGCGAACTTCGGCACGGAAGCCTTCCAGGGTCGATTCCTTGATGCCGAACTGGGCGAAGAACTCTTCGTTCAGTTCTGGCAGCTGAGGTGCCGAAACGCTGTTGACGGTGATGGTGAACTCGGCAGCTTTGCCAGCCAGGTCCAGGTTCTGGTAATCCTCAGGGAAGGTCACGTTGACAACGCGCTCTTCGCCAGCCTTGGCACCAACCAGGCCGTCTTCGAAGCCTGGGATCATGCGGCCGGAGCCCAGTACCAGCTGGGTGCCCTTGGCCGAACCACCGGCGAAGGCTTCACCGTCGATCTTGCCGACGAAGTCGATGTTGACCTGGTCATCTTTCTCGGCAGCACGCTCAACGGCCTCGAAGCGCACGTTCTGCTTGCGCAGCACTTCCAGCATGTTGTCCAGGTCGGCGTCAGTCACTTCGGCACTCAGGCGCTCGACGCTGATCGACTCCAGGCCGGCAACGGCGAACTCTGGGAACACCTCGAAAATGGCGACGAATTCCAGATCCTTGCCCTTTTCGAAGGACTTCGGCTCTACAGCAGGCGCGCCAGCCGGGTTCAGTTTCTGCTCGACGATGGCTTCGTAGAAGGAAGCCTGGACCAGGTCACCGAAGGCCTCTTGACGAGCATCGGCTTCGAAACGCTGGCGGATCACGCTCATCGGCACTTTGCCTGGGCGGAAGCCCGCGACCTTGGCGCGCTTGGCAGTCTGCTGCAGACGCTTGTTGACTTCGTTCTCGACGCGCTCGGCCGGAACGGCGATGGTCATGCGGCGCTCGAGAGCGGAAGTGTTTTCAACAGAAACTTGCATGGATATTCCTCGTTGCACAGACGTTAGCCGGCGTTAGCCCGACTCCAGAATCAAGGGCAAGCATTCTAGTGAGTCACGCACCAGAAGTCACCCCACCCTGGACGACGGGAAACCACGCCGGTCGATTAGCTTGCAAGGCCCGCACGGCGTATCGCCGGGCCTCTATATATATGCTGGCTGCGCAACGCCATCGGCGGCACGCAACCGTAATACCTTGTCAAACAACTACAGCCCACAAAAACGCCTTTATTCAGGGTCGATTTCATTGAACTGGCAGTACTCTTCCCAGGCCATACCCAGCGCCTCGGCCACTTCGCGATGAGTCTCCAGGCGCATGGCCTGCAGTTGCTCAGGGCTTTCGGCAATCAACTGCAGCGCCAGCTCCCAAGGCTGTATGCCCTGCTCGTCGGCGGCATCCTCGAACGCCCATTCGATCTGCCGGGCCTGTTCGCGCGCATCCAGCTCACGAATCTCCTCGAGCAGTTGCGGATTGGCCTCAGCGAAGCGCTGAAGCGCCAGCGCCTGACGGGCTTCTTTTGCAATCATTGGATAAATCCTTTGCCGGCCTAATCCAGCCGGTATTTCAACCGCCTGAAATCTATCAGCTTTTATTGGGGCGTCGCCAGAGGATTGCAAGGGCTGGCAGAGGTATTGCACAGGCCTCAAGAACTGCGCGCCCCTGCAGGAGCCGGCTTGCCGGCGAGGCTGCATAGTTACGCGCTCGTACGCATAACGCAGAAACAACAAAGGCGCCTGATCATTCAATCAAGGCGCCTTCGAAAATATGGGGTGGACGATGGGAATCGAACCCACGACAACCGGAATCACAATCCGGCGCTCTACCAACTGAGCTACGCCCACCATATTGCGGTGTTACGGTACAACCTTACATAAACATGGTGCGGACGAAGAGACTCGAACTCTTACAGCTTGCGCCGCTGGAACCTAAATCCAGTGTGTCTACCAATTTCACCACGTCCGCATAACGCTTAAAACAAAGGCGCCAGATCTACAATCAAGGCGCCTCTGAAGAATATGGGGTGGACGATGGGAATCGAACCCACGACAACCGGAATCACAATCCGGCGCTCTACCAACTGAGCTACGCC